>NZ_JAGIYX010000087.1:0-1753 GCF_017813315.1 Kitasatospora sp. RG8 | reverse complement strand
ATACTCCGGATCCACCGGCAGATACCCCGCCCCCGCCTTCCACACCGCAAGGACCGCCACCACCATCTCCACACCCCGCGGCAGGCACAGACCCACCAACGACTCCGCACCCACCCCCTGGGCCACCAGGTAGTGCGCCAGCCGGTTCGCCCGCGCATCCAGCTCCGCGAACGACACCTCCACCCCGTCGCACGACACCGCCACCGCACCCGGCACCCGCACCACCTGCGCCTCGAACAAGTCGGGCACCAGACCACCCGGCAACTCGACCGCCGTCCCGGCCCACTCCTCCACCACCAGGGCACGCTCCCGCGCCCCCAACACCCCCACCGCCGACAACCGCGTCCCCGGCTCCCCCTCCAACGCGGAGACGACGCCGGCCAGGGCGGTGTGCAACAGGTCGCACACCCGGCCGGCCTCCGCCGGTGCCACGGCGTGCACGGTCAGGACGAAGCCGGAGCCCATGTCGCCGACCGAGACGTTCAGGGGGTAGTTCGAGCGGTCCCACAGGTAGAGCTGCTCGATGCCTTCGAGCCCTCCCTCGTTCCCGGTCTCCGGTCGCCGCGTGGCGCCCTGGCTGTAGCGGTAGTTGAAGACGGAGGTGAACAGCGGGCTGCCGCCGGGTACACCGCTGGCCCGCTGCGCCACGGCGAGCGGGGCGTGTTCGTGCACGAGCAGTTCGGCCAGCTGGTGGCGGAGGCCGTCGAGGGCCTCGTCGACCGTGGCCGACCCGACCCGGACACGGACCGGGAGCGTGTTGATGAACAGGCCGGGGACGCGGTCGGATCCGGCGCCGGCGTTCATCCGCCCGAACAGCACCGTGCCGAACACCACGTCGTCCCGGCCCGAGACGGTCGCCAACACCCGCGCCCACGCCAGGTGGAACACCGTCGCCGGACTCACCCCGCGCGCACGCGTCAACTCCCGGACCCGGACGGCCAGGTCATCGTCGACCGCGAGCCGCGCCTGCTCGGCGCCGGTACCGTCGCCGCGCACGTCGACCAGCCCGTACGGTGCCGTCGTCTCCTCGACATCACCCAAGAGCCCGGCGAAGTAGCGCTCGTGCTCGCCGCCCTCCGCCCCGAGGCGGGCCTGCGCGACGAAGGTGCGGAACGGCAGCGGCTCGGGCAGCGCGTCGCCGTCGCCCGACAGGATCGCCCGCAGCTCCCCGAGCAGGACCTCCTGGGTGGTGTGGTCCTGGACGAGGTGGTGGATCTTGAGCAGTGCCAGCAGCCGGTCGCCACCGGGATCGGCGGCGGTGTACACCTCGATCAGCGGGGCCCGGCCGAGGTCCATCGACCCTCCGCCGGCGGCGATCAGCTGGTCCACCGCCGCCGAACCGTGCGCGTCCAACACGACCTGTCGAACGGGCAGTTCAGCGTGTCGGGCGACGACCTGGACGGGTTCGCGCAGGCCCTCCCAGACGATCGCGGTGCGGTAGATGTCGTGCCGGTCCACCACCTGCTGGAGCGCGGCCAGGAACGCGTCCAGGCGCTCGCGCGAGTCGAATCCCAGCACCATCGGCATCGCATAGACGTCCGTCGAGTGCTGATCAGCCATCAGATGATGGAAGAAGATTCCCTCCTGGAGCGGTGCGAGCGGGTAGACGTCCGCAATGTTCGCCGCACCCCCCGGGATCCGCGCGACCACACGGGCGACCTCCGCCTCGTCCAGGTCCACCAACGGCAGCATGCCCGGCGTGATCTCCTCCGCACCCTCGGGAATCAGGTTCGCCGGCACCACCACCTGCTCC
>NZ_JAGIYX010000086.1:0-1838 GCF_017813315.1 Kitasatospora sp. RG8 | reverse complement strand
TGACGGCATCGGTGACCTGGCGGCGGTGGACTCCGACCCGGGGCAGACCGGGAAGCTCTACCTCTACAAGGGCACCGGCAATGGCCTGAGCTCCCGCACCGAGATCGGCTCCGGCGGCTGGTAGTCCGCCTACGGGCTTCACCGGCCGGCCCCGGCCGGCCGCTGAAGCCGGGGGTGGGTCCGCGACCACCGTGCGGGCCCGCCCCTGCCCCCGCGCCCCCCACGCCCTCCCCGGCCCGCGCTGCCGGGTGCCGTCCTCCCGCTTCCCCGTCCCACGGGCGGCTTTCGCGCTGCCCGTCTCCTTGGAGAATTCCGTGATTCACCACCGTCTGAGGGGTGCCGCCTCGCTCGCCGTGGCGGCTGGCGTCCTCACCGCCGTCCTGCCGCTGGGCCTGGTCGCCCAGGCCGCCGAGCCCGGCGCGGCCGAGCCCGCCGCAGCAGGTCATGGCGTCAAAACCGTTTCCTACCAGGGGCTTTCGCTTCAGGTTCCGTCGAACTGGGCGGTGGTCGACCTGGCCCAGGCGCCCGACACCTGTGTCCGGCTGGACCGGAACACCGTCTACCTCGGCCACCCCGGGGCGGACCAGAAGTGCCCGACCCACCTGATCGGGGAGAAGGCGGACGCGCTGGTCGTGGAGACCTTCGCCGGTGCGGCCGAGCGGGCCGACCTCGCCACGGTCGCGGTGCCCGCCGGCCAGGCCGTCCCGGCCCTTCCCGACAGCGTCGGCCAGGAGGCGCGGGTGGCCTTCGAAGGCGCCGGCATCTACGTGACGGTCAGTCACATCTCCTCCTCGGCGGCCGCGGTGCAGCGCATCCTCGCCTCCGCCTCGGTGGGCGCCGGCGCCACCGCGGCCCCGGCGCCACAGCCGCCGAAGGCCGCCGGCGCCATCGCGGCGTCCGACGCGGCGTCCGACACGGCGTCGGCGGCCGCGTCCGCGACACCGAGCACCGGCTACACCGGCAAGGCGTTCGACGCCTGCGCCGCCCCCTCGTCCGGCGCGATGGCGGACTGGGCCTCCTCGCCGTACCGGGGCGTGGGCATCTACATCGGCGGTCCGACCCGGGTCTGCGCGCAGAACAACCTCACCGCGTCGTGGGTGGCGCAGCAGAGCAGCGCCGGCTGGCACCTGCTGCCCGTCTACGCGGGCACGCAGGCCGCGGGGATCTCCTCGTCGAACGCCGAGGGCCAGGGCCGGGCCGCGGCGGAGGCCGCCGTCAAGCTGGCCAAGGGCCTGGGCTTCACGACCGCGACGGTGCTCTACGTCGACATGGAGGCCTACTCCTCCGGCTATCGCACCAACGTGCTGAACTACCTGTCGGGCTGGACCGGGCGGCTGCACGAGCTCAACTTCCGCTCCGGTGTCTACAGTTCGTCGTCCAGCGGGATCAAGGACATGGTCGCCGCCTACAACTCGTCCAGCTTCGACCGCCCCGACGTCGCGTGGGCCGCGAACTGGAACAACGTCGCGGACACCAACGACAGCTACATCCCGGCGGGGTACTGGTCCAACCACCAGCGCGTCCACCAGTACGCCGGGGACGTCACGGAGTCGCACGGCGGGACCACCATCAACATCGACCGGAACTACGTCGACATCGCCGTCAAGGCCCCGGTGAACGACCCCGGGATGACGAACCTGACGGCGGGTGACTTCAACGGGAACGGCAAGAAGGACCTGGTGGCGGTCGAGGTGTCGACCGGGAAGCTCTGGTCGTACCCGGGGACCGGTACGGGGACGTTGGGCAGCCGGGTGGTGATCGGCAACGGTGGCTGGAACGGGATGGGCAACCTGGCGGTCGGTGACCTGAACCGGGACGGCCGGGACGACATCGTGGCC
>NZ_JAGIYX010000085.1:0-1872 GCF_017813315.1 Kitasatospora sp. RG8 | reverse complement strand
ACCCGCCAACCCCTCCAACAACCCCACCCGCTCCCCCACACCCAACACACCCACACCCGACACCCGCACCCCCACATCCACCACCACCAACTCCAACACCCGCACCAACCGCCCCACCAACACCTCCACCGACCCCACCTCGAACAGATCCGCCGAGGCCACGAAGCGCCCGCGGACGCCCGCGGGAGAACCGTCAGCGTCGAACTCCTCGCCCACGAACAGCTCAAGGTCGAACTTGGCCGTCGTCGACCCCGTCGGCAGCGGCTCCACGCTCAGGCCGGGCAGCTTCAGCCCAGCCGAAGCGGTGTTCTGGACGGTGAGCATCACCTGGAAGAGCGGGTGACGGGCCAGCGAGCGGGCCGGCGCCAGCTCCTCCACCAGGCGGTCGAACGGCACGTCCTGGTGGTCCAGGGCGTTCAGACCCGTCTCCCGGACGCGTTCCAGCACCTCCGACAGGGTCGGGTCCCCGGACAGGTCGGTGCGCATCACGAGCGTGTTGATGAAGAAGCCGACCAGGTCGTCGAAAGCCTCGTCGGTGCGGCCGGCCACCGCCGCACCGATCGGGATGTCGGTGCCCGCGCCCAGCCGGTTCAGCGTCACCGCCAGCGCCGCCTGGAGCACCATGAACAGCGTCGCACCATGGTCGCGCGCGACGCCCAGCAGCTTCGCGTGCAGGTCGGCCGAGAGCTCCAGGGGTATCCGGTGGCCTTCGTGACCGGCCACCGCGGGGCGCGGGTGGTCGGCCGGGAGCTCCAGCTCCTCCGGCGCCCCCGCGAGCGCCGCACGCCAGTAGGCGACCTGCTCGGCCAGTACCCCGTCGGCGGTGTCGCCGTCCGACGAATCGTCGTCCACGGCGTCGCCGCCCGCGGCGCTTCCGTCGCCGAGCAGCTCGCGCTGCCACAGCGTGTAGTCGGCGTACTGGACGGGCAGCGGCTCCCAGTCGGGGGACCGGCCTCCGAGGCGGGCCGTGTACGCCGCCGACAGGTCGCGCCCCAGCGGACCCATCGACCAGCCGTCACCCGCGATGTGATGGACCGTCACCGAGAGGACGAACTCCTCGTCGCCCAGCACGAACAGATGCGCCCGCAGGGGGATCTCCGCGGAAAGGTCGAAGACGTAACCGGTGACGCCGGCCACTGCGGCGGCCAGCCCGTCCGCGTCCACCTCCGTGACGGCCAGGTCGAACCCGGCCGCCTCCACCGGGAGGATCCGCTGGTACGGCTCGCCGTTGACCGCCGGGAAGAGCGTGCGCAGGATCTCGTGGCGCCCGATCACGTCCCGGAAGGCCTCGGCGAGGGCCCGTTCGTCCAGCCGTCCACTCAGTCGCAGGACCAGCGGAAGGTTGTACGTCGCACTCGGGCCCTCCAACTGCCCGAGGAACCAAAGGCGGCGCTGCGCAAACGACAAGGGAATCATCGGTAGTCCTCCTGCTGGCGCATCGGCCGCACCGCCGGCCTGCTCTTCTTCTTCTGGTTGCCGGATTGACCGGCCTGATGGGTAATCCACGTCGAGAGGCCCGCCGGGGTCGGGCTGTCGAACAGCACCCGGATCCGCAGCTCCACACCCAGTGCCGCGCGGACTCGGCTGACCAGGCGGGTCGCCAGGAGCGACTGGCCGCCGAGGGTGAAGAAGTCGTCGTCGACCCCGACCGCCGGCAGGCCGAGGACCTCGGCGAAGGCCTGGCAGAGGAGTTCCTCCTGCTCGTTCGCCGGCGCCCGTCCCGCTGTTCCGCCGGTGTACTCGGGGGCGGGCAGGGCCTTGCGGTCGAGCTTGCCGTTCACGGTCAACGGCAGGGCGTCCAGGACGACGACGGCGGACGGCACCATGTACGACGGCAGCCGCTCCTCCGCGAACTCCCGCACCGCACCCGAC
>NZ_JAGIYX010000084.1:0-1896 GCF_017813315.1 Kitasatospora sp. RG8 | reverse complement strand
GCACGGCTGCACCTGTCCGAGGGCACCGTCCGCAACTACCTGTCGTCCATGGTCGCCAAGCTCGGCGCCCGCAACCGGATCGACGCCCTGCGGATCGCCCGGGACTCCCACTGGATCTGACCCGCGCCCCGGGCACCCCCGGAAGGCGAGCCGCAAGGCCGGCGGAACGCGGGCCGGAATGCGGGCCGGACAGCCCCGGCCACGGCCGGTCACGGCCACGAATACGGGCGTACACCGCACCCCGGGGAACTTTTGGGAAAATCCCCGGGGAAGCTGCCGGAAACACCGCGGGGAAAATCCCGGGGAGGCCTCCGGAAAAAGGCGTGAAGAAGTCCCGCGGGGGCTTTCCAGCCCACGGTGGAACCTCCCGGGAACACTTCGGGGAAATAAGTGACTCAGGAGCCTGAAGCGGCTCCGGGGTAATCCGCCGGAAACCTCTCTCCGCCCGTCCCGGCCGGGAATTTCCGGCCGGGGCGGGCGGAGGGAGGTTCAGCGCAGCAGTCCCAGGCGCATCGCCCCGTCCAGGCGGATCGTCTCGCCGTTGAGCATCGGGTTGTCGACGATGTGGGCCACCAACGCGGCGAAGTCGGCGGGCTCGCCGAGCCGGCCCGGGTGGACCGTCCCGCGCAGCAGCGCCTCGCGGACGTCCGCCGACGCGCCGGCCAGCATCGGCGTCTCGAAGGGGCCGGGCGCCACGGTCACCACCCGGATCGCACGCCGGGCCAGGTCCCGGGCCAACGGCAGGGTCATCCCCACGACCCCCGCCTTCGAGGCCGCATAGGCCGCCTGCCCCTCCTGCCCGTCGTAGGCGGCGACCGAGGCGGTGCAGACGATCACGCCACGGTCCCCGTCCCGGACCTCGTTGCGGGCCATCTCCTCCGCGGCCAGCCGCACCAGGTTGAAGGTCCCGGTCAGGTTCGCGTGCACCACCTCGGCGAACTCCGCCAGCGGCAGCACCCCCGAACGCCCCAGTACCCTGCCCATCCGCGCGGTGCCCGCACAGTTCACGGCCACTCCCAGTCGGCCCAGACGCGCCGCGGTCTCCACCGCCGTCCGCACGTCCGCCTCGTCGGCGACATCTCCGACCACCACCGGCACACCACCCAGCTCGGCACCGGCCTTCGCCGCCCGCTCGGGCTCGCGCCCCATCACCACCACCCGGCAACCGCCTTCCAGCAGCCGCCGGGCGGTGGCCAGCCCCAGCCCCGAGGTCCCGCCGACGACAAGAGCCACGTTCCCAGCAACGTTCACGACTGTCCCCCAGATCTCGGACGGCCCTCCGGCACACACCGGACACGGACCCCAGCACGGACACAACAGGCACAACAGCAAGTGCAGGCGGAGCAGGCGATACCGGCACCGCAGGTGGTGCGGGCACAGCAGGTGGTGCGGGCACAGCAGTGGTCGGGAGCACCGGGCGCTACGGCCGGTACGGCGCCACCGGTGGTACGGGCGAAGTGGGCGGGGCAGGCACCACGGTCCGGCGGCTCACCGGCCGGGGCCGGGCCGGGCCGGTGAGCCGACCACGTCCGGGCCAGATCCCGGACGCACAACCCACCGACCCCGGCCGGGCCTGTCGGTCAGTCCTGCACCGCGACCAGGCCTCGCTCCTCCTGCTCCCCCTCCACCACCGGCGCACCGGTGCGCGGCAGGACCGTGAACGCCACGACCGCCGCCGCCAGCAGGACCACCGTCCCCACGCTCATCCCCAGCGCATACCCGTCGTTCAGCGTCACCGGGGTCACGTGCGTGCCCGTACGGTCGTGCGCCGCCGTCCCCAGCGCTGCGAGTCCGAGTGATGCGCCGATCTGGCGTGTGCTGTTGAGGAGTCCGGATGCGCTGCCTGTCTCGTGTGCCGCCACGCCCGCGGTCGCGATGGAGACTGCCGGTGCGAGG
>NZ_JAGIYX010000083.1:0-2029 GCF_017813315.1 Kitasatospora sp. RG8 | reverse complement strand
CCACACACGACTCCGACGTCACCACCCACCCCACACCCGCATCCCCCAACACCAACCCCACCCGCTCCACCGGCCACCTCACATCCACCGGCACATACACACCCCCCGCCTTCACCACCGCCAACAACACCACCAACAAATCCACCCCACGCTCCATCACCACACCCACCAACGACTCCGCCCCCACACCCCGACCCACCAACAACCGCGCCAACCGCTCAGCCCGCTCATCCAACTCACCGAACGACAACTCCACCCCATCCCCCACCACCGCCACCGCACCCGGCGACTCCACCACCCGCTCCGCCCACAACCCCGCCAACGTCACACCACCACCACCACGCACCCCACCCGCCAACCCCTCCAACAACCCCACCCGCTCCCCCACACCCAACACACCCACACCCGACACCCGCACCCCCGCATCCACCACCACCAACTCCAACACCCGCACCAACCGCCCCACCAACACCTCCACCGACCCCACCTCGAACAGATCCGCCGCCGCGATCAGCGATCCCCTGATGCCGGCGGGCGTGCCGTCGGCGTCGAAGGACTCGACGACGGACACCTCCAAGTCGAACTTGGCCACCGCCGGCGCCGCGGCCGGCGCGCCCACGGCCCGCACCCCCGGCAGTGCCAGGACCGATCCGCCGCCGACGGCCGTCCGGGCGGTGTTCTGCACGGTGAGCATCACCTGGAACAGCGGGTGACGGGCCAGCGAGCGCGCCGGCGCCAGCTCCTCCACCAGCCGCTCGAACGGCACGTCCTGGTTCCCGAGCGCGGACAGGCCCGCCTCCCGGACCCGGCCCAGCACCTCTGCGAAGCTCGGGTCGCCCGACAGGTCGGCGCGCACCACAAGGGTGTTGACGAAGAAGCCGACCAGGTCGTCCATGGCCCTGTCGGTGCGGCCGGCCACCGCCGCACCGATCGGGATGTCGGTGCCCGCGCCCAGCCGGCTCAGTGTCACCGCCAGCGCCGCCTGGAGCGTCATGAACAGCGTCGCACCGTGCTCGCGCGCGACGCCCAGCAGCTTCGCGTGCAGGTCCGCCGGAAGGTCGAGCGCCACCTGGTGGGCACGGTGGGAGGCGACGGCCGGGCGCGGGTGGTCGGCCGGGAGCTCCAGTTCCTCCGGCGCCCCCGCGAGCACCGCACGCCAGTGCTCCGTCTGGCGGGCGAGCAGGCTCTGCGGGTCGTCCCGGTCGCCCAGCAACTCGCGCTGCCACAGGGCGTAGTCGGCGTACTGGACGGGCAGCGGCTCCCAGTCGGGGGACCGGCCGGCCGCCCGCGCCGTGTAGGCGACGGAGAGGTCCCGGGCCAGCGGCGCCGCCGAGGAGCCGTCCCACGCGATGTGGTGGACCACCAGCACCAGCAGGTGCTCCCCGGGCGCCGAGCCGAACAGCCAGGCCCGCAGCGGGATTTCGGTGCCGAGGTCGAAGGCGTGTCGCCCGGCCTCTGCGACGGCGCCCGCGAGCTCCTCGGGTGCGACCTCGGTGTGGGTCAGCTCGAAGCCGGTCTCCTCCACCGGGAGGATCCGCTGGTACGGCTCGCCGTCGGCTTCCGGGAAGACGGTGCGGAGCACCTCGTGGCGGCCGATCACGTCCCGCAGCGCCTCGGCCAGCGCTTCACGGTCCAGCTCACCGGAGAGCCGTAGCGCGGTCGGAACGTTGTAGACGGTGTTGCGGCCTTCCAGCTTCGCCAGGAACCAGAGCCGGCGCTGTGCGAACGACAACGGGATCATCGGGACTCCTCCTGCTTGCGCATCGGCCGCAGCGCGGGCCTAGCACTGGACTCTTGACTGGCGTGTTCGGTGATCCAGGCCGCGAGCGCGGCCGGTGTGGGGGCGGTGAAGACCGTCCGGATGGGCAGTTCCAGACCGAGTTCGATCCGGACTTCGTTGGCGAGTCGGGTGGCCAGGAGGGAGTGCCCGCCGAGGGCGAAGAAGTCGTCCCCGACCCCGACCTCCGCCAGACCCAGCACCCGGGCGAACACCGCACACAGGATCTCCTCCCGCCCGTCCGCCGGCGCC
>NZ_JAGIYX010000082.1:0-2227 GCF_017813315.1 Kitasatospora sp. RG8 | reverse complement strand
ACGGGTCCTCGGGGCGGGCCCGGCACGCACCGGGGTGCAGTTCCTGCCGTTCGCACTGGGCGTGGTGGTGGGATCGGTCGTCGCCGTGAAGCTGGGCTTGCGCTTCGCACCACGGTCCCTGCTGGTGGCAGGGGCACTGGTGACGGCGGTGGGCTTCTGGTGGTTCGGAATGATGAGCGCCGACGGGTCCTTCGCGACGGACGTCCTCGGACCGTCGGTGGTCACGAGCGTGGGAATCGGACTCTGCCTCGCACCGGCAGTCTCCATCGCGACCGCGGGCGTGGCGGCACACGAGACAGGCAGCGCATCCGGACTCCTCAACAGCACACGCCAGATCGGCGCATCACTCGGACTCGCAGCGCTGGGGACCGCGGCGCACGACCGTACGGGCACGCACGTGACCCCGGTGACGCTGAACGACGGGTATGCGCTGGGGATGAGCGTGGGGACGGTGGTCCTGCTGGCGGCGGCGGTCGTGGCGTTCACGGTCCTTCCGCGCACCGGTGCGCCGGTGGTGGAGGGGGAGCAGGAGGAGCGCGGCCTGGTCGCGGTGCAGGACTGACCGCCCTGGGCGAGACCGGCCCGGGAGTGATGGTCCGGCCGGGGCGGGCTCGCCCCGGCCGGGGCCGCCCGGGTCCGCGAGGGCTTGGCGGGGCGGGCGGTTGGTGGTGTCTGCGGGTGCCGGGTCCCCGCTGTGCCGTGCGCCGGCCACGTCGTGCGTCGGCGGCAGCGGCATCGCCGAGGAGAGTACCCACGAGGAACCCCTGCGCCGCGCCGACCGCTACGCCGGTTTCTGGGAGACCTCCGCGTCACCGCCCGCGGGCCGGTGAACCGCACCACCTGCTGTGTCTGCTCGGCTCGTATGACCCGTTGTGCCCATATTCGGCTGGTGCCTGCCTGTTGGGGGGCGGGCCGGCCGGTCCCGAAGGAGGAACGGACGTGAACGTTGCTGGGAACGTGGCTCTTGTCGTCGGCGGGACCTCGGGGCTGGGGCTGGCCACCGCCCGGCGGCTGCTGGAGGGCGGTTGCCGGGTGGTGGTGATGGGGCGCGAGCCCGAGCGGGCGGCGAAGGCCGGTGCCGAGCTGGGTGGTGTGCCGGTGGTGGTCGGAGATGTCGCCGACGAGGCGGACGTGCGGACGGCGGTGGAGACCGCGGCGCGTCTGGGCCGACTGGGTGTGGCCGTGAACTGTGCGGGCACCGCGCGGATGGGCAGGGTACTGGGGCGTTCGGGGGCGCTGCCGCTGGCGGAGTTCGCCGAGGTGGTGCACGCGAACCTGACCGGGACGTTCAACCTGGTGCGGCTGGCCGCGGAGGAGATGGCCCGCAACGAGGTCCGGGACGGGGACCGTGGCGTGATCGTCTGCACCGCCTCGGTCGCCGCCTACGACGGGCAGGAGGGGCAGGCGGCCTATGCCGCCTCGAAGGCGGGGGTCGTGGGGATGACCCTGCCGTTGGCCCGGGACCTGGCCCGGCACGCGATCCGGGTGGTGACCGTGGCGCCCGGTCCCTTCGAGACGCCGATGCTGGCCGGCGCGTCGGCGGACGTCCGCGAGGCGCTGCTGCGCGGGACTGTCCACCCGGGCCGGCTCGGCGAGCCCGCCGACTTCGCCGCGTTGGTGGCCCACATCGTCGACAACCCGATGCTCAACGGTGAGACGATCCGCCTGGACGGGGCGATGCGCCTGGGACTGCTGCGCTGAACCTCCCTCCGCCCGCCCCGGCCGGCCACCACCGTGCCGGGGGTCGGCCCCGCCCGTCCGCCTGTTCGGTGGGGAATTTCGGCGGGGCAGGCGGGGCTACGGGTTCGGGAGAATTCCCCGGTGCCGCTTCATTCTCCTGAGTCACTTATTTCCCCGGAGTATTCCCGGGAGGTTCCACCGTGGGCTGGAAAAGCCCGCGCGGGACTTCTTCACGCCTTTTTCCGGAGGCTTCCCCGGGATTTCTACCGTGATGTTTCCGGAGGCTTCCCCGGGATTTCCTGGAGCGTTCCCCGGGGAAGTCGTGCCTGCTGCCGGTATCCGGATGTGGCCGGCTGTCCCGGGTGTTGTCCGGCCCGCATTCCGGCCGGCCTTGCGGCTCGCCTTCCGGGGGTGCCCGGGGCGAGGGTCAGATCCAGTGGGAGTCCCGGGCGATCCGCAGGGCGTCGATCCGGTTGCGGGCGCCGAGCTTGGCGACCATGGACGACAGGTAGTTGCGGACGGTGCCCTCGGACAGGTGCAGCCGTGC
>NZ_JAGIYX010000081.1:0-2387 GCF_017813315.1 Kitasatospora sp. RG8 | reverse complement strand
CACATTCACCACCGAAAGATCCAACGACACCATCAACTGCACCACCGCCACCGCAGCCAACGTCACCCCGGCACCCACCGAAACCCCACCCGAACCCGAACCCGAGCCGTCACCCGAACCCGAACCCGACGAGGCAGCCGCAGAACCGTGAGCAGAGCCAGACCCGGTTGCCCTCAAGCTCTTTGACGGGTCGTCAGCTCCACTACTGGACGAGTCGGCGCCGACTGCCGTCGCCGCGCCCCGCTTCCCATCGGACCACCGGCGGAATCCTGACGACGGTGCAACACCTCTCATGTCTGTGCTTCTTGACTCATCGCCAGCCCGCGCCACGCCCTCCGACGTGCCACCCCGGCCTGACGGGCCCGACGGCCCCGCCGCACCTGAGGGGCCAATTCCCGACCGCCCCATGGACCCTGACTGTGTTTCAGCCGATTCCTTGTTCGTCACTGCGACCCAGCCCCTGCGATCATCGCGCGCCAGTAGAATTTCCGAACAGGTTCTGAAACTAGCATCGGCCCTACCCCCTGTCGAGCAGAAACCCCGACCGCCGCCCCGGCCAAGCCACCATCCGCCACACCACCAACAAGCAACCCGGACACCACAATCGACACACCCACACCACCACGGACACACCGACCGGACACCCCCCGCCGACACGAAGGCGCCAGCCTGAGAGCACCCCCGGACACCGCCACGGACACACCAGCCGGCGACCACGACCCACCGGCGAGCCACCCCTGCCGATATCACCCCGATCCAGAGCACCCCACCCACGAAAGGCATGATGGAACGATGCCCACCACACCCCGCCGCGTCGGCCGACCCCCCGTCACCTCACGCGCCCAGATCCTCGCCGCCGCCCGCCGGCTCATCGACCGCGACGGCTGGGAAGAACTCACCATCCGCCGCCTAGCCACCGAGACCGGCATCGGCGCCACCACCCTCTACCACCACGTCCGCGACAAGGACGACCTCCTCATCCAACTCATCCACGACTACGCCGAACAGATCCCCCTCCCCGCCCCCCACCCCGACCCCGCCATCCGCATCACCAACGCCGCCACCGCCATCCACGACACCCTCGCCGCCTGGCCCTTCGCCGCCCAGGCCATCACCACCGACGGCTTCATCACCCGCCTCGGCGACAACGCCCTCACCCTCATCGAAACCATCATCACCGCCGCCACCGAAACCGGACAAACCCCCCAACAAGCCGTCCACACCTTCCGCACCATCTGGTACTACACGGTCGGCGAAATCCTCGTCCGCGTCCGCGCCCACCACACCCACCACAACAACCCCGCCCCCACCCCCAAAGCCTTCCCCAACCTCGACCCCGCCCAGCACCCCTACCTCACCTCCCTCGCCCCCCAATGGCCCACCCTCGCCTGGCAGAACACCTACCACCAGACCCTCCCCGCCCTCGTCAACACCCTCCTCACCCACCCCACCCCACAGGAGTCGAACGGCGAGGTGCCCCACGAGGGGGATCCCGTACCGAAGTCCACGACCGAGGCAGAAGCAGGGTGAACGGGATCGCCTTCCCCGCGTGGCAGGGAAACCACTATGTGACGCTGGCCGAACTGCTCACCCGCCTCGGCAGCTTCGGCCTGGGGCTGCGGTGGCGTGTCGAGTGCTCCGAGAAGTGGGACCTCACCGCGGAGTTGGAGCGCCGTTCCGCCGGCGACGGCATGGATGCCCTGACGCTGCTCTCACTGGTAGCCCCTGGCGTCCAGCTGATCGACGCCGAGGCCTCCGGGTTCACCGAGGGGGGCATGCCGATGGTCGTCCTGACCGAGGTGGACAGCTCGTTCTGGGACGTCAAGGTGGCCGACGAGCACGTGCTCACCGAACTCCGCCGCCACTACCCTGGCGCCTCAGCGCTCTGAGCGGACACCTCATCCAGCACAGACCACCGCACCGAGCCGGGCGCGCGTCCCGGTCTCGCACAGGGCCACGAGCTTCAGTACGGGGTAGCCCTCCTGTCCGTAGCGGTCATTGATCTAGCCCTGCGAGTCGCAGACGCGGGGCCGGCCCCAGTCGACGACGCAGGTCACGCAGGGCCTTCTCCGAGAGGCGCAGGAGGTTCAGCTCCCGTACACCGGTGATGAACTCGTCTCACACCCGCAGATAGCCCAGGCTCGGAAGGAGAGCCAGGGCCAGAACGAAGTACTCGGCGACTCGCGAGGGCAGTATCCGCAGCCCGGCCTGCGTGGTACCTGGCGGAGCATGTGTTCCGGGTTCCCGTTCGGAGAGGTCTGGTTGTCAGGCGGGGAGGCCGACGGCGCGTTCTCCGCTGCGGCGCTGCTGGATGACGACGGCGATGACGAGCAGGGCGCCCTGGGCGACGTTCTGCCAGAAGGAGTTGATGCCCTGGACGGTGAGGC
>NZ_JAGIYX010000080.1:0-2588 GCF_017813315.1 Kitasatospora sp. RG8 | reverse complement strand
TCCGGGTCGAGCCGGGTGAGGTGCGGCAGGCGCTCGGTGCGGCGCCGGGGGTGGCGCAGATCGCCGTGGTCGTCCGGGAGGACACGCCGGGTGACAAGCGCCTGGTCGCCTACGCCGTCCCCGCCGACGAGGACGACGCGGCGGACGGCCGGCTCGCCGACGCGGTCCGGGAGTTCGCCGCCAAGCGGCTTCCCGCGTACCTGGTGCCGTCGGCGGTGGTCGTCCTCGACGCGCTGCCGCTGACCGTCAACGGGAAGCTGGACCGCAAGGCGCTGCCCGCCCCCGACCACGCCGCCGCCGGGACCGGCCGGGCCCCGGCCACCGTGCAGGAGGAGGTGCTCTGCGAGGCCTTCGCGGAGGTCCTCGGCCTGGAGCGGGTCGGTGTCGACGACGACTTCTTCACCCTCGGCGGCCACTCCCTGCTCGCGGTCTCCCTGGTGGAACACCTGCGCACCCGCGGGGTGTCGGTCTCCGTCAAGGCGCTGTTCCAGACCCCGACACCCGCAGGCCTGGCCGTCGAGGCCGGACCCGACCAGGTGCCGGTGCCGCCGAACCTGATCCCGGCCGGCGCCACCCACCTCACCCCGGCGATGCTGCCCCTGGTGGACCTCGACGAGACCGAGGTGGCACGGCTGGTGGCCCAGGCACCCGGTGGCGCACCCAACATCGCGGACGTCTACCCGCTCGCACCGCTCCAGGAGGGGCTCTTCTTCCACCACCTGATGGCCAGGGAGAACGGCGCGGCCGCCGACGTCTACGTCGCCCCCACCGTCCTCGCCTTCGACTCGCGCGAGCGCCTGGACGCCTTCCTCGCCGCACTCCAGCAGGTGGTGGACCGGCACGACATCTACCGCACCGCCATCGTCTGGGAGGGCCTGCGCGAGCCGGTCCAGGTGGTGCTGCGCCACGCCGGCCTGCCGGTCCGCGAGACGACGCTCGACCCGGACGGCCCGGCCCCGGTCGACCAGCTGGTCGCCGCCGGCGAGTCCTGGATGGACCTGCGCCGCGCGCCGATGATGGACGTGCAGACCGCCGCCGAACCGGGCACCGGCCGTTGGCTGGCCACGGTCCGCTTCCACCACCTGATCCAGGACCACACCACGATGGAGGTCCTGCTCGCGGAACTCGCCGCCCTGCTCTCCGGCGACGGCGACGCCCTGCCCGAACCGCTGCCCTTCCGCAACTTCGTCGCACAGGCCCGGCTCGGCGTGCCGCGGGAGGAGCACGAACGCTACTTCGCCGCCCTCCTCGGCGACGTCACCGAACCCACCGCGCCCTTCGGCTCCCTGGACGTGCACGGCGACGGCAGCGACGGGCGGCGCGAACTCACGGTCGTCGACAGCGACCTGGCCGTCCGCCTGCGGGCCCTGGCACGCCGGCTCGGCGTGAGCCCGGCCACCATCTTCCACCTGGCGTGGGCGCGGGTGCTGGCGGCGGTCAGCGGCCGCGACGACGTGGTCTTCGGCACGGTGCTGTTCGGCCGGATGAACTCCGGCGCCGGCTCCGACCGCGTCCCGGGCCTCTTCCTCAACACCCTGCCCATGCGCGTGCGGATCGGGGACGCCTCGGTGGCCGACGCCCTGGTCGCCATGCGGGACCAGCTGGCCGAGCTGCTCGTGCACGAACACGCCCCGCTCGCCCTGGCGCAGCAGGCCAGCGGCCTGCCCGGCGGCAGCCCGCTGCTCGCCGCGATCTTCAACTACCGCCACCGGCAGGCCACCGGGGAACAGACCCGCACCGGCCTGCAGGGCATCGGCACGCTGTACTCCCGCGAGCGGTCGAACTACCCGCTCAACGTGACCGTCGACGAAGGCACCGAGTTCGGGCTGACCATCGAGGCCGCGGCTCCGGCCGACCCCGCGCGGGTCGGCGTCCTGGTGCAGACGGCGCTGGCCAACCTGGTCTCCGCGTTGGAGGAGGCCCCGGACACGCGGTTGTCCGCGGTGGGGGTGCTGGACGCGCGGGAGCGTGCCCTGGTGCTGGAGGAGTGGAACGCGACGGCGGTCGAGCTGCCGGGCGGCCTGGTGCCCGGCCTGTTCGAGGCGCAGGTGGCGCGGGTGCCGGATGCCGTCGCGGTGTCGTGCGACGGGGTCGACGTGTCCTTCGCGGAGCTGGACGCGCGGGCGAACCGGCTGGCGCACTACCTGGTGGCCCAGGGGGTGGGCGCGGAGTCGCTGGTCGGCCTCTGCCTCCCGCGGAGCATCGAGATGATCGTGGCGATCCTCGCGACCTGGAAGGCCGGCGCGGCGTACGTACCGCTCGACCCCGAGTACCCGGCCGAGCGGCTCACCTACATGCTCACCGACAGCAGGGCAGCCGTCCTGATCGGCACGGAGGAACTCCTCGACGAACTCCCGCTCGCCCGGATCCGCACCATCGCCGTCGACGAACCGGCCCTGGTGGCCGCGGTGTCGGGGTTGCCGGCGTCGTCGCCGGGGGTCACGGTGGGCGCGGATCAGCTCGCCTATGTGATCTATACGTCGGGTTCGACGGGGCGTCCGAAGGGTGTGGCGGTTACGCACGGCGGGTTGGCGAACTATGTGTCGTGGGCTGTGGGTGCGTACGGGATGGCGGGGGGTGGTGGTGCG
>NZ_JAGIYX010000008.1:0-295046 GCF_017813315.1 Kitasatospora sp. RG8 | reverse complement strand
GGTGGTCATAGCGTGAGGGAAACGCCCGGTTACATTCCGAACCCGGAAGCTAAGCCTCACAGCGCCGATGGTACTGCAGGGGGGACCCTGTGGGAGAGTAGGACGCCGCCGAACAATCATTCAAGAGAAGCCCCCGCCGGGAACCGGACGGGGGCTTCTCTGTTGTAGGGTCAACATGCAAAGTCGTCACACGGTAACAGGAGGCCCCCGGGTGGAGGTCCAGGAGACGCGGGTCCAGACCGATCGCGTCCTCACCATCCCCAACCTGCTGAGCATGGGCCGGCTGGTCGGCGTTCCGCTCTTCCTCTGGCTGATCCTCTGGCCGGTGTTCGGCGGGCCGAACAATGACGGCTGGGCGCTGCTGATTCTGATGCTGAGCGGCATCAGCGACTACCTGGACGGAAAGCTCGCCCGTAGGTGGGGGCAGATCAGCCGGGTCGGCCAGCTGCTCGACCCGCTGGCGGACCGCCTCTACGTGCTGTCCACCCTGGTCGGCCTGACGTGGCGTGAGATCCTGCCGTGGTGGCTCACCGCGATCCTGTTGGCCCGTGAGCTGTTTATCGCGGCGCTGCTTCCCATTCTCAACCGGCACGGCTACGGGCCGTTGCAGGTGAGTTTCCTGGGGAAGGCTGCGACCTTCAACCTGATGTACGCGTTCCCGCTTCTGCTGCTCGGCACCGGGGACAGCTGGATCGCACGGCCGGCCGAGGTCGTCAGCTGGGCCTTCATCTGGTGGGGGACCACGCTCTACTGGTGGGCCGCCATTCTTTACGCGGTGCAGGCGCGGCAGATCGTCAGGGGCGTCTCGGCCTCGCCCGCGTCCACAGTCTGAGACGTGATCTGAGAGAAGTCCCACGGCGGCCCGGTGCGTCGGACGATATCTTCCGGGTAGAGAACCTCTGGAACGGTTTGATGGACCTGCAGGTCCACCACCGCGAAGGAGGACGCACCCGTAATGAAAGCCGTTGTAATGGCAGGGGGCGAAGGCACCCGACTCCGCCCGATGACCTCCAGCATGCCGAAGCCGCTGCTTCCCGTGGCCAACCGCCCGATCATGGAGCACGTGCTGCGGCTGCTGAAGCGGCACGGCCTCTCCGACACCGTCGTCACCGTCCAGTTCCTGGCCTCGCTGGTCAAGAACTACTTCGGTGACGGCGAAGAGTTGGGTATGCATCTGACATATGCGAACGAGGAGACGCCACTCGGCACTGCGGGGAGTGTCAAGAACGCCGAGGACGCGCTCAAGGACGACTCCTTTCTGGTGATCTCCGGGGACGCGCTGACCGACTTCGATCTCTCGGAATTGATCGAGTTTCACCGTAGTAAAAACGCACTGGTCACCGTCTGTCTCACCCGGGTACCGAATCCACTGGAGTTCGGCATCACGATCACCGACGACGAGGGGCGCGTCGAACGCTTCCTGGAGAAGCCGACCTGGGGGCAGGTCTTCTCCGACACGGTGAACACCGGGATCTACGTCATGGAGCCCGAGGTCTTCGACTACGTGGCGGCGGGCGAGTCCGTCGACTGGTCGAGTGACGTGTTCCCGCAGCTGCTCAAGGAGGGCAAGCGGGTCTTCGGGTACGTGGCCGAGGGCTACTGGGAGGACGTGGGCACCCACGAGAGCTACGGCAAGGCCCAGGCGGACGTCCTGGAGGGCAAGGTCGACGTCGAGATCGACGGATTCGAGATCTCGCCCGGCGTCTGGGTGGCCGAGGGGGCCGAGGTGGACCCGGAGGCGGTGCTCCGCGGGCCGCTCTACATCGGGGACTACGCCAAGGTCGAGGCCGGCGTGGAGATCCGCGAGCACACCGTGCTCGGCAGCAACGTCGTGGTGAAGCGGGGTGCCTTCCTGCACAAGGCGGTCATCCACGACAACGTCTACATCGGCCCGCAGAGCAATCTGCGGGGCTGTGTCGTGGGCAAGAACACCGACGTGATGCGGGCCGCGCGGATCGAGGACGGCGCCGTGATCGGGGACGAGTGCCTGATCGGCGAGGAGTCGATCATCGCGGCCAACGTCCGGGTCTACCCGTTCAAGACCATCGAGGCCGGCGCCGTCGTGAACACGTCGGTGATCTGGGAGTCCCGCGGCCAGGAGCACCTCTTCGGGCTGCGCGGGGTCTCGGGCATCCTCAACGTCGAGATCACGCCGGAGCTGGCCGTGCGGCTGGCGGGCGCGTACGCGACCACCCTGAAGAAGGGGGCGACCGTCACCATCGCGCGTGACCACTCGCGTGGTGCGCGTGCACTCAAACGGGCGATGATCTCGGCACTGCAGACCAGCGCGATCGACGTCCGCGACCTGGAGAACGTGCCGATGCCGGTCGCCCGGCAGCACACCGCGCGGGGCAGCGCCGGCGGGATCTTCCTGCGGACCACGCCCGGGGTGCCGGACTCGTTGGACATCCTCTTCTTCGACGAGCGCGGCGCCGACCTCTCGCAGGCCGGCCAGCGGAAGCTGGACCGCGTGTACGCGCGTCAGGAGTACCGGCGCGCGTTCCCCGGCGAGATCGGGGACCTGACCTTCCCGTCGAGCGTGTTCGACTCGTACGCGGGCAACCTGCTGAGGACCATCGACACCACGGGTGTCCGCGAGGCCGGGCTGAAGGTGGTCGTGGACACCGCTCACGGCAGTGCCGGGCTCGTCCTGCCGAGCATCCTCGGCCGGCTCGGGGTGGAGGCGCTCACCGTCTCCAGCGGGCTGGACGAGGCGCGGCCGACCGAGGACGCTGAGGAACGCCGGGCGGGGCTGGCCAGGCTGGGTGCGCTGGTGGCCTCCTCCCGGGCGGCCTTCGGCGTGCGCTTCGACCCCGTGGGCGAGCGGGTGGCCTTCGTGGACGAGCTCGGCCGGGTGATCGACGACGACCGGGCGTTGCTGGTGCTGCTCGACCTGGTCGCGGCCGAGCGCCGCAGCGGGCAGGTGGCGCTGCCGGTGACCACCACCCGCATCGCGGAGCAGGTCGCGGCGTACCACGGCACCCAGGTCATCTGGACCACGACCACGCCGGACGACCTGGCCAAGGCGGCCGCCGCCGAGGGCACGGTGTTCGGCGGGGACGGGCGCGGCGGCTTCGTCGTCCCCGAGTTCAGCGGCGTGCTGGACGGGGCGGCGGCGTTCGTGCGACTGGTCGGGCTGGTGGCCCGCACCCAGCTCACCCTGAGCCAGATCGACGCGCGGATCCCGCAGGCGCACATCCGCCGGAGGGACATCGCGACGCCGTGGGCGGCGAAGGGCATGGTCATGCGCTCGGTGGTGGAGGCGGCCGGCAGCCGGCGGCTCGACACCACGGACGGCGTCCGGGTGGTCGAGGCGGACGGGCGGTGGACGCTGGTCCTGCCGGACCCGGCGGAGGCGGTCACCCACCTCTGGGCGGAGGGCCCGGACGACGAGGCGACCGAGGCGCTGCTGGACGAGTGGGCGGCGGTGGTCGACGGCGCCGGGCGCTGAGCAGGGGACGACCACGGGGTGACCGTAACGGTGCCCGGGGAGGGCGGGGCGGTCGGTGAGTGCCGATCCGCCCCGCCCTCCTGCCCGCTCACCCCCCTGCCCGTTCAGGCCGTGTCCGTTCACCCCGTGTCCGTTTTGGCGGCCTTGGTGGTGATCCGTCGCTTCTGGTGAGTGTGCAGTTCAGGGGGTGTGCACGGGCCCCTCCGCCGACGTGGGACGATGGTCCGCATGCCAGCGACGCCGACGCCGAGTGCCAGCAACGGACGGTACGACCGTCCGGATGCCTCGATGTCCTTGCTGACCAACGTGATGGACCACGGTCTGGACGAGGGTTACGCCGAGGCGGCCGCGGCACGGGGCGGGGACCGCGACAGCCGGATACCCGGCACGCTCCGGGGTCTGATGACGCTCGGGGCCGGGCTGGCCCTCGTCGGGGCGGTGGTGACGGTCGGCGCGGTGAACGCGCACAAGGCCGAGCCGACGCTGGCCAAGGAGCGGGACGCGCTGATCCACCGGATCAACGACAGCAACGGGTCCGCGGACCGGCTCCAGAAGCAGGTGCAGGACCTGCGGCGGAAGGTCGACAGTACGCAGCAGCAGGCGCTGCCCTCGGGGGACGGGGACGCGGGGGACCTGGCCGGCTTGGTCGGTCTGGCCGAGGTGACCGGCCCGGGCATCAAGCTCGTCCTGGAGGACGCGGCCGGGACCGGGACCGGCGGGAACGTCGATCCGCGCGCCGGGCAGGGGTTCTCCAACAGCGGCCGGCTTCGTGACCGGGACCTCCAGCTGGTGGTGAACGGACTCTGGGTCTCCGGGGCCGAGGCCATCTCGATCAACGGGCAGCGGCTCACCGCGCTCTCGGCGATCCGTGCGGCGGGTGAGGCGGTGCTGGTGGACAACCGGCCGCTCGTTCCGCCGTACAACGTGCAGGCGCTCGGGGACGGGCCCAAGCTGGTCGGCGCCTTCGAGAGCAACATGGCGGGCCAGTACCTGCGTCTGTTGCAGGAGAAGTACGGCATCAAGTCGACGCTCTCCGCCCAGAAGAAGCTGACGCTGCCCGCGGCGGTGGGCGTCACCCTGCGAACCGCCCAGCCCGCCACGCCGGAGGCCTCGCCGTCGGCGAGCCCGACCGCCGCCACGCCGTCCGCCACCGCATCCGCCACGGCGTCCGCCGACGGGTCGGAGAGCCCTGCGGCGGGCTCGTCGTCGTCGGCCACGCCGAAGACGACGAGTTCGGGGAAGCGCACGCCGACCGGCTCCGCCAAGACCACCACAGCCCACTCGCCCACGGCGACCACGAGCGGGTCGCCCTCCGCAGGGACAGGAGCAGCTAGACCGTGATTGCCGTACTGGGTCTCGTGATCGGGGTGGTCGTCGGACTCTTCGTCCAGCCCGAGGTGCCGGACGCCGTCGTGCCGTACCTGCCGATCGCGGTGGTCGCGGCGCTCGACGCCGTGTTCGGCGGTGTCCGGGCGATGCTGGACGGGATCTTCAACGACAAGGTGTTCATCGTCTCGTTCCTCTCCAACGTGGTGGTCGCGGCGCTGATCGTCTTCCTCGGGGACCAGCTGGGCGTCGGCTCGCAGCTGTCCACCGGTGTGGTCGTCGTCCTCGGCATCCGCATCTTCTCCAACGCCGCTGCGATCAGGCGCCATGTCTTCCGCGCCTGAGCCGGGCCGCGAGGAGGCGGCGAAGGAGAAGACGGTGGACGGACCGGCGGGAGACGCCGTGCGGGAGAGCCACGACGGGCGGGAGGCGGGGACGGAGGCGCAGACGCCGCTCCGGAAGCCTGTCGTGCCCACGGGCCGTGAGCCCGTCGCACCCGTCGCGCCTGCCGGGCCCGCCCGGCCCGCCGAACCGGTGGAGCAGGTGGAGCCGTCCGAGGAGAAGCGGACGGCGGAGGCGACGGAATCGTCCGAGAAGTCGGTCCCGGGGGCCGAGGAGGCTCCGCCGACGCCGACCGGGGCGCGGGAGAAGCCGGCGGGGCGGCCTGAGGCCGAGGCGCCGGAGCCCGTGTCGGCACCTGCCGAGGACCCCGAGCCCGAGCCCGCGGTCGAGCCGAAGGCGGTCGAGCCCGACGCCGACGAGCCCGACGCCGACGAGCCCGTGGCCGGGCCGAAGGCGGTCGAGCCCGAGGTCGAGACGGTCGAGCCCGCGGTCGCTGAGCCGGAGCCCGAGGCGGCGAAGCCCGAGCCCGAGCCGAAGGCGGTCGGGCCCGAGGCTGCCGAGGTCGGGCCCGAGGTCAAGGCGGTCGAACCCGAGGCCGACGAGCCCGTGCCCGCCCCGCCCGTCGTGGACCGCGGTGCGGGCCGGCGTCGGCTGAAGGCGGCGCTCTGGCCGCCGCGGCTGTCGCGCGGCCAGCTGGTGGTGGCGCTGCTGCTGTTCTCGCTCGGACTGGCCCTGGCGATCCAGGTCCGCTCGACCAACGACCACCACAGCCAGCTGCGGGGCGCGCGCCAGGAGGATCTTGTCCGGATCCTCGACGAACTGGACGGCCGTCAGCAGCGTCTCCAACAGGAGAGGGCGGAGCTCGAGCAGTCCCTGGCCAAGTTGGAGAACAGTTCCAACCAGGCCAAGGAGGCCCAGGAACAGACCAGGAAGAAGGTGACGGAGCTTGGCGTGCTGGCGGGAACCGTCAAAGCCACTGGTCCGGGCATCGTACTCACGGTCGATGATCCCCAAGGGCAGGTGAAGGCGGATATGCTGCTGGACACCCTGCAGGAACTCCGAGCGGCGGGGGCGGAGGCGATTCAGATCAACGATGTGCGCGTGGTGGTCAACACCTACTTCACGGACGTGTCCGGCGGCGGTGTGCAGATCGACGGCAAGAAGGTCTCGCAGCCCTATCGCTTCACCGTCGTGGGGAACCCGCAGGACCTCACACCCGCGCTGAACATCCCGGGAGGTGTGGTCCGTACCCTGGAGAGTCACCAGGCCCGGGCGACCATCTCCCAGCAGCAGAAGGTGATCGTCGACGCCCTCGTCGATCTGAAGACGCCGCAGTACGCCAAGCCGGCCACGAAGTGACGGGCCACCTGCCGAACGGCCCGTCACCTGCGAGCGGCCCCCGGTGCGGGAGGCCGCCGTCACGTGGGCGAGACTGGTCCACACCAGCACATGCCGGAGCACCACACGTCGGAGTACCACTCCAGCCGGCCCGGTCCGAGACCGGGCCCGCAACCTGTCCGAGGTTCTCACCCTGCCCCGCGGGCGGGTCTGTCACACGCAAGGGGATTCGCCCGTGAGTTTCTTCTCGAAGTTGTTCGGTCGTAACAAGGGCCGTGACGCGGCCGCCGTCGAGGCACCCACCGCGCGTCACCGCCGCGCCGACGAAGAGCCCGCCGTGCCGGGCATGCGCCCCGCCCCCGAGGGCGTGGAGTACGCCGAGCGGCCGCTGTTCCGGGACGGCGCCAACCAGGAGTTCGCCGGGAATCCGGCGGGCTACGGCGCGTCGGTTGACCCCTCCGGTGCCCCGCGCATAGGTTTCCCGTCAGGACCCTCAACCTCTGGTGGAGGGTTTGCTCCGGACCCGTACGCCGGGCACAACCCGTCGGGTGTGCCGCGCCAGGAGGCTGTGAACATGGCTGGCCCCACTCCGTGCCCCAGGTGCGGCAACCAGAACCCGGCCGCGGCCCGCTTCTGTTCCAACTGCGGTACCGCCCTGCGCGGTGGCGTGCTGCCCGAGGGGGCGGCCGAGACCACGTCGACCATCTCGATCTCCGGCCTGGAGTCGTACGACCCCAACACCACGACCGGCACCGGCGCCACGCCGGCCCTGTCTGCCGAGGTGCTGGCGGCGATCGACGCGCTGCCGCCGGGCTCGGCCCTGCTGATCGTCCAGCGCGGCCCGAACTCGGGTAGCCGGTTCCTGCTGGACTCGGACAAGACGACGGCCGGCCGTCACCCGCAGGGCGAGATCTTCCTCGACGACGTCACCGTCTCGCGCAAGCACGTGGAGTTCCGCCGGACGCCCGGCGGCGGCTTCACCGTCGCCGACGTGGGCAGCCTCAACGGCACCTACGTCAACCGGGAGCGGATCGACGAGGTGGCGCTGAACAACGGCGACGAGGTGCAGATCGGGAAGTACCGGCTGGTGTTCTTCGCCAGCCACCACCGGGGGTACTGAAACCAACGTCGGCGGGAGCCCGAGTGAGTACGAATACCCCTTCATCTCTCGGGGCGGCCACCCCCGTGTCGTTCGGTCCGCAGGCGGACCAGGGCGCGCGGGGGGTGGTCGCGGCCCCCAGGCAGCCGGTCCGTCCGGACCGGCCCGCAGGGGGCGGCCGACGGCGCGGCGGCGACGAGCTGCTGAGCATCGGCGCGGTGCTGGCCTTCCTGCGGGACGACTTCCCCGAGGTCACCATCTCGAAGATCAGGTTCCTGGAGGCGGAAGGCCTCGTCGAGCCGCAGCGCACGCCCTCGGGGTACCGCAAGTTCAGCCCGGCCGACGTCGAGCGGCTGGCCTACGTGCTGCGGATGCAGCGCGACCACTACCTGCCGCTGCGGGTGATCCGCGAGCACCTGGACGCCATGGAGCGCGGCGAGAGCCCGCCCGCGCTGCCCGCCCCCGAGGCCCGGCCCGGGCCGCTGGAGGAGGCGGACCGCGAGCTGGTGGTCGGCGCCGAGACCGCGGCCGGGGTCCGGCTGGGCCGGGCCGAGCTGCTGGCCGCTGCCGAGGCCGGCGAGCCGGAGCTGGCCGAGTGGGAGTCGTACGGGCTGGTCGCGGCCGGGCCGGACGGCGGCTACGACGGCGAGGCGCTGCAGGTCGCCAGGTTGGTCGCGGAGCTGGGCCGCTACGGGCTGGAGCCGCGTCACCTGCGGGCCATGAAGGCGGCCGCCGACCGCGAGATCGCGCTCGTCGAGCAGGTGGTGGCGCCGCTGCGCCGGCACCGGAACCCACAGACCAGGGCGCACGCCGAGGCCACCGCGCGCGAGCTCGCGACGCTTTCCGTCCGGCTGCACGCGGCGATGGTCCAGGCCGGGCTGCGGACCCGTACCTGACCGGCCGACCCCGCTGACCAGCGCGGTCGGCCCTGCGCTTTCATATCCGGGTCAAGGGCCATAGGGTTGCCTGTGTGAATGAGCTCGACGTCGTGGGTGTCCGGGTGGAGATGCCTTCCAACCAGCCGATCGTGCTGCTCCGGGAGGTCGGGGGCGACCGCTACCTGCCGATCTGGATCGGCCCCGGCGAGGCGACCGCGATCGCCTTCGCCCAGCAGGGCATGACGCCGGTGCGCCCGCTGACGCACGACCTCTTCAAGGACGTCCTGGAGGCGCTCGGCCAGCAGCTCACCGAGGTCCGGATCACCGACCTGCGGGAGGGCGTCTTCTACGCCGAGCTGGTCTTCGCGGGCGGGGTCGAGGTGAGCGCGCGGCCGTCCGACGCGATAGCGCTGGCGCTGCGCACCGGTACGCCGATCTACGGCAGCGAGGAGGTGCTCGCCGAGGCGGGCATCGCGATCCCGGACGAGCAGGAGGACGAGGTCGAGAAGTTCCGCGAGTTCCTCGACCAGGTCTCGCCCGAGGACTTCGGCGGCGGCGCGCCGCAGTAGCCGGCCGCGTACGGAGTGCGTCAGCGGGACGTCGTGCGGGATGCCGTGAACGGCGTCGGCCCGTGCGGCTTTGGCGATTTTGCCAAAAAGCGTCTACCTACCCACACTAGGGGCACGAAAAACCACTCTCCCGAGTGACGTGGTTTGTCCGGCCCGGCGTGGCGATCGTTGACGGGTCATAGGGGACTGCCTACCGTCAGGAGTGGCTGCCCGGGTGCCCGTCACCCGCAGTCTTGGGTTGCCCGCAGGACGAGTGGACGGAGGTAGGCATGACCGGCACCGGCGATGAAGCGGCCGCTGGAGGCCTGTGCGCCGTGCACGTGCCGCGCACCGCCCGCAGCGTGACCGACCTGTCGCGGACGGAGCTGCCCCGGGTGGGCCGGTTCCCGGCCGTGCAGCCCGGTCAGCCCGCCATCGAGCGACTGACGCCCACCTCGGAGCTGATCGGCTACCGCGGGCCGACGGCCTGCGCCGCGGCCGGGATCACGTACCGCCAGCTGGACTACTGGGCCCGGACGGGGCTGCTGGAACCCAGCGTCCGGTCGGTCTACCCGGCGAGCAGTCACCGGTTGTACAGCTTCCGCGACATCCTGCTGCTGAAGATCGTGAAGCGGCTGCTGGACGCGGGCGTCTCGCTGCAGAACATCCGGGTGGCGGTCGCCCATCTGCAGTCCCCCGAGGTCACCGACCCGGCCGGGCTGACGCTGATGTGCGACGGCGCCACGGTGTACGAGTGCACCACGCCGCAGCAGGTGGTGGACCTGCTGAAGGGCGGTCAGGGGGTCTTCGGCATCGCGGTCGGCGCGGTCTGGCAGGAGCTGGAGCTGACCCTCGGGCGGCTGCACGCCGAGCGCACCGACACCGGCGAGACGGTGGTCGGCCACGACCCGGGCGACGAGCTGGCGCAGCGCCGCAACCGGGCGGTCTGACCGGCGTACTGACGAGGCCGCGGGCCCGGACGGGGAACCGTCCGGGCCCGCGGCCTCGTCGTGCGTGGTGGACCGATCAGGTCTGGTGGAGAGACCCAAGGGGGAGCACGTGCGGTTCGGGACCGGAACACCCGGCCTGCTGCAGCGGGTACAGCGGCTCGGCGTCCGGCTGGGGCGGCGGCGCACCCAGCGCCGGATCTTCCAGCTCGTCACCGCAGGCTCCGTGCTCGCGCTGGCGCCGAGCGCCTGGCTGTGGACCTCGGCGGGGGACCGGGTCGGCACGGTGGCGAGCGCGCCGCGGGCGCCGGTGGCGGTGGTGTTCGGCGCGGGCCTGGACCAGGGCAAGCCGTCGCCGTACCTGGCGCACCGGCTGGACGCGGCTCTCGACCTGTACCGGGGGCAGAAGGTCCAGGCGATCCTGGTCACCGGCGACAACGGGCGGGACAGCTACGACGAGACCGACGCGATGCGGCAGTACCTGATCGAGCACGGGGTGCCGCAGGTGCGGGTGGTGGGCGACTACGCGGGCTTCGACACCTGGGACTCGTGCACCCGGGCGCACCGGATCTTCGGGGTGGACCGGGCGGTGCTGGTCAGCCAGGACTTCCACGTCCGGCGGGCGCTGGCGCTCTGTCAGGCGGCCGGCATCGACTCGTACGCGGTCGGGGTGACGGAGGCGCACGACGAGACCTGGCTGTACGGAGGGCTGCGGGAGATCCCGGGGGCGGGCAAGGCGGCGCTGAACGCCTGGCTGCGGCCGGACCCGCTGTTCCTCGGGCCCAAGGAGGAGGGCATCCCGCAGGCGCTCGCAGACGCGGGGGCGGCGCAGCAGCGGTAGCGCGGTACGGCGAGGCACCGGAGGCGCGGTACGGCGAGGTACCGGGGGTGCGGGGCGGTGCGGTACCGGGGCGGCGGCCCGGTTCGGTCGGACTGTCGTACCCGTGCGGCATGATCGGCAGGTGCGGTCACTGCCGAGCATCATCCACCTCGACATGGACGCCTTCTTCGCCGCGGTGGAGCAGGCGTCCAAGCCGAGCCTGCGCGGGAAGCCGGTGATCGTCGGCGGCCTGGGCGGGCGCGGGGTGGTCTCGACGGCCTCCTACGAGGCGCGGAAGTTCGGCGTGCACTCGGCGATGCCGATGGCGCAGGCGCGCCGGCTCTGCCCGAACGCGGCGTTCCTGTCCGGGCGCTTCGAGGCCTACCGGCAGGTGAGCGAGCTGGTGATGGGCCTGTTGCGGGAGCTGTCGCCGCTGGTCCAGCCGCTCAGCCTGGACGAGGCGTTCGTGGACCTGGAGGCCGGCCCGTACGGCCCCGCGCTGGCGGCGGCGGATCACGGGACGGGGGAGCGGCTGGTGCTGGCCCTCGCGGAGGACCTCCGGGCCGACATCCAGCGGCGCACCGGGCTGACCGCGTCGGTCGGGGCGGCCGGGTCCAAGCTGATGGCCAAGATCGCCTCCGAGCAGGCCAAGCCGGACGGGCTGGTGCTGATCGAGCCCGGCCAGGAGCGCGTGGTGCTCGGGCCGATGCCGGTGCGCGCCCTGCCCGGCATCGGCCCGGCCACCGAACAGGTGCTGCGCCGGGCCGGCCTGAACACGGTGGCCGACCTCGCCCTGGCGGGGGAGGCGGAGCTGGTGCAGCTGCTGGGGAGGGCGCACGGCACCGGCGTCCACCAGATGTCCATAGGGCTGGACGACCGGCCGGTGGTGGCCGATCAGGACGCCAAGTCGGTGTCGGTGGAGGACACCTTCGAGGTGGACCTCGCCGACCGGGAGCGGGTGCTGCGCGAGGTCGACGTCCTGGCGGCGCGGTGCGTGCGGCGGTTGCGGGCGGCGGGCCGGTCGGGTCGGACGGTGGTGCTGAAGGTCCGGCGGTTCGACTTCTCCACGCTGACCCGCTCGGAGACGCTGCGCGGCCCGACGGACGACGAGGCGGTGATCACCGAGACGGCCCGGCGGCTGGCCTCGCAGGTGGACATCACCGGTGGCGTGCGGCTGCTCGGCGTGGGGGTCGCGCAGCTGGCCGACTACACCCAGGAGGACCTGTTCGCGCAGGCCGTCCGGGAGGAGGCGGAGTCCGGCGAGCAGGAGCCGGTGGCGGCCGAGGCGGAGGGGGCGGCGGAGCCGGCCGCGCCTTCGACGCCGCACTGGATGCCCGGGCAGGACGTGCACCACGGCGAGTTCGGACCGGGGTGGGTGCAGGGCAGCGGGGTGGGGCGGGTGACGGTGCGGTTCGAGACGCCGTGGAGCGGGCCGGGACGGGTGCGGACCTTCGCGGTGGACGACCCGGCGCTGGAGCCCGCGCGTCCGCTGCCGCTGCGGGGGAGCGAGGGCGGGCCGGACGAGGGCGGGCCGGACGAGGGCAGGCCGGACGAGGGCGACGGGACCGGGGGCTGAACGTACGAAGCGGCCCCGCCCGGCAGGGGAAACCGGGTGGGGCCGCTTGAAGTGCCGGGCCTCGGGCGGTCGCGATGCCCTCGTCGACCGTTCGGGGTCCGGTCCCCCGCGCTCTGTCCCTGGGCGCGGGGGGTGGACGCCTCGTCAGGCGTCGGTCTTGGCCAGCTGGGGGCTGGAGTCCAGGTCCGCCGTCGCGATGCCGGCGGCGACGGTGGTGGACGGCTTGACGGTGCGGATCAGGAAGGGGACGGCGCCGGCGATCGCGCAGACCACCGCGGCGGTCCAGAACGCGTGCTTGTAGGCGTCCAGGGTCGGCAGCGCGATCGGGATCGGCAGCTTCATGGTGTCGCCGGTCAGGATCGCGGCCATCACGGCGGTGCCGATCGCGCCGCCGACGGTGCGCAGCACGGCGTTCATGCCGTTGGCGATGCCGCTCTGCTCCACCGGGACGGCGCCGTTGATGTAGGCGGGCATCGCCGAGAAGGCGAGGCCGATGCCCAGACCGAAGATCGCCGAGGCGGTGTAGATGTCGGCCTCATGGCTGTGGCGCACGGCCAGGTAGGCCATCGCGACGGCGCCGAGGACGCCACCGAGGACCAGCGGCAGGCGCGGGCCGCGGCGGGCGATCAGCAGGGCGCCCAGCGGGGCGGCGACCATCGAGCCGACGGCCGACGGGAGCAGCATGATGCCGGCGTGCAGCACGGTGGCGGTGAAGCCGTAGTGCGCGAACTTCTCCGGGGTCTGGGCGAAGTTGCTGATCACCATGAACGAGCCGTACATGCCGAAGCCGATCAGCAGGCCGGCCAGGTTGGTGAAGGCGACGGCCGGGCGGGACATCATCTTCATGTCCACCAGCGGGTGCTTCACCTTGACCTCGATGACGCCCCAGACCAGGGCGACCACGGCGGCGACGGCGAAGAGGCCGAGGGTCTTGGTCGAGGTCCAGCCCCAGTGGTTGCCCTGGCTGACCGCGACGAGCAGGGCGGAGAGCCAGCCGGCCAGGGTGAGGGCGCCGAGCGGGTCGGCCCCGCCGTCCTTGTCGGTGACCGGGTCGCTGGGCACCCGCAGGGCGACCAGGGCGACCGCGATCAGGCCGAAGACCAGGCCCATCCAGAAGATCGACTTGTAGCTCCAGTGCTCCAGCAGCAGGCCGGTGGCGACCAGGCCGAGGCCGCTGCCGACGCCCATGGAGGCGCTGATGGCGGCGACGCCGCCGGTCACCTTCTGCTTCGGCAGCTCGTCGCGGACGATGCTGATCGCCAGCGGGAGCACGCCACCGCCGGCGCCCTGGAGGACACGGGCGACGACCAGCCAGGTGAAGGAGTGGGTGCTGACCGCCAGCGCGGAGCCGGCCACCAGACCGGTCAGCGATATCAGCAGCATCGGCTTGCGGCCGCGCAGGTCACCGAAGCGGCCCAGCAGGGGGGTCAGCACGGCGGCGGAGAGCAGGTTGGCCGTCATCAGCCAGGTGATGCTGGAGCCGGAGACGCTGAGCTCCTTGGCCAGCGAGGGCAGGATCGGGACGACCGCGGTCTGCACCACGCTGAACGACAGCATCGCCAGGATGAGGGCCGGCAGGACCCGGGCGCTGCTCTGCTTCTCGGCCGCGGTGGTGGGCTGTGGTGCCTCACTCACGGTTGCTTCCTCCCGTACATAGTGAATGAACTGAAGTAACCATGCAGGGAGATACTTCATTGTGTCAAATATCGATCGGTGAAGCTTTGGCAAAGTCGAAGGACCCCGGGCCGCGGCGGGCCCGGGGTCCCCGGTGAGGCGTCGTCAGGCAAGCGGCCTGAGCGTGGCCGGGCGGGACGGTTCGTCGGCCGCGGCGGAGGCCGGCGTGGGGGTCGGCGCGGAGGTGGGCTGGGCGGGGGCGTGTGCGTTCGGGGAAGTGGGGCCCGGGGTCGAGGCGGCGGCGGTGTTGTCGTGCACCTCGACGTGCTCGCGGCGCAGCTCGTCGCGGATCACCTCCTCGGAGGTGTACCGCTCGACCACCAGGCGCACCCGCTCGATCGGGGCCAGGTACTTGCGGACCACCGGGCGCTCCTCGCGCAGGGTGACCTCCTCCACCGCCTCCGCGATCTCCTTGTCGCTGAGCGAGGCCCGCTCCGTCTCGCCGACCGGCATCCGCTCCACCCGGACGCGCTCGCGGACCACCGGGACCCGGCGCTCCACCGGCTCGCTGGTCACGTACTTGCGCAGCTTCGCGGTGCCCAGGACGTGCCACTCGGTGGTGATGTCCAGGCGCTCCTCGCGGCAGGTGATCTCCACCGGGCCGCTGGGCGCGGACGAGGCCGGACCGGAGGCGGTGGAGTCGGCAGGGGTGGTGGCTGGGGTGGTGGCGGAGGTGGCCGGGGTGGCCGGTGCGGCCGCGGGGCGCGGCTCATGGGTGACCGGCGCCGCGGGGGCGGCGGGCGCGGTGGTGCTGAGGGTTCGCACGTTGGCCTCCGTGGCGGGTTCGGACGGCTTGCCGAGGTCGGCCGCCGGGGTGATGAGGGGGGACGGGGTCGCGCTGTCGGCCGAGTGGAAGCTGTCGGCCGAGTGGAAGGCGAGCGGCTTGGGTGCCGGTGCCGGTGCCGGTGCCGGTGCCGCGGCGGCGGGTTGGTCCGCGGACTTCGACGCCGGGGCCGCTGCTGCTGCGGCGGCTACCGTGCCCGCCGCTGCCGCCGTGCCCGCCGCCGTGCCCGCCGTCGGGGCCGCGGGTTGGGCCGCCGCGGGCGGGACGGAGCCGAAGTCCAGGTCGGCCGGCTCGGAGCCGGAGCCGTCGCCCGCCGACGGGCGCCCGTCCACCGGGGTGTCCAGCCCGTAGTAGCGGTAGAGCTGGAGCTCCTGGGCCGGTGACAGGTGCTGGCCAACGCCGAAGTCCGGCGACTCCTTCACCAGCGACTTGTCGTACGGAACCCGCAGCTCGTCGCCGGAGAACTCGCTCGTGGTCAGGGGGACGAAGGCGTCCCGGCCGAAGATGCCGGTCCGGACGGCGGCCCACTCGGGCTGTCCGGTGGCGTCGTCCAGGTACACCTCGTCGACCGTGCCGATCTTGTCTCCGTTGCGGTCGACCGCCTTGTGGCCGATGAGGTCCCGGGGGTCGATATCGGTCTGCACTCTTTCCTCCAGTGCGCTGCGCCTGCGGGACTCCCGCAGGCCGGCGGCCGGCCCGCCCGTCCCATCCGCCACTTCACACCAAAAGCCATGAACCGGACAGCCGCGACCGGGGCGGGGCCGGACGGGCCCGGTGGTGCGCCGTCCGGGTCACGGGCGAAGTCCCGGAGTGACCTGACGCACCCGTGATCGAAGGGCCTCCCGCTGGTACCCTGGGCGCGACCGCCGAGCCCGCTCGGGAGAGTCCCCGACAGTGAAAACCACTGGTCGGGGCGCCGAAGGAGCAACTCCTCCCCGGAATCTCTCAGGCATCCGTACCGTGTGGGATAGGTCACTCTGGAAAGCAGGGCAGGACTGCGGGCGAGGGAGCCGGCGGCCACCACCCTCACCGACGGTGCAAGCCGGCGGCGCGCCCACCGCGTGCCGCGCGGGTGAAGCTCTCAGGTCCCGATGACAGAGGGGGAGGCCTGTCGGGTCCGCCCGCCCAGGCCCGTCCGCTGTTGTCCGCAGCGGCGGAAGCCGTACGGGCGTGCGTACCCCCGCCGGTCCGTGACCAGGAGGCCTCGACCACCATGAACGCCCAGCCGAACGCGGGACGCCCCACCGGCGCCTCGACCCTCACCGAGCTTGAGCTGGCCAGCCCCTTCGAGAACCGCCACATCGGCCCCGACGCCGCCGCGCAGGAGAAGATGCTGGCGCAGGTCGGCTACGGCTCGCTGGACGAGCTCGCCGCCACCGCCGTGCCCGAGGCGATCCGCTCCATCACCGCCCTGGACCTGCCCGGCGGCCGCAGCGAGGCACAGGTCCTCGCCGAGCTGCGCGAGCTGGCCGGCCGCAACCAGGTGCTCCAGCCGATGATCGGCCTGGGCTACTACGGCACCTTCACCCCGCCGGTGATCCTGCGCAACGTCCTGGAGAACCCGGCCTGGTACACCGCCTACACGCCGTACCAGCCGGAGATCTCGCAGGGCCGCCTGGAGGCGCTGCTCAACTTCCAGACCCTGGTCTCGGACCTGACCGGTCTGCCCACCTCCGGCTCCTCGCTGCTGGACGAGGGCACCGCGGCCGCCGAGGCGATGGCGCTGGCCCGCCGCGTCACCAAGGTCAAGGGCGGTGTCTTCCTGGTCGACGCCGAGACCCTCCCGCAGACGATCGCGGTGATCGAGACCCGTGCCGAGCCGACCGGTGTCGAGGTCGTCGTCGCCGACCTCTCCGCGGGCATCCCCGCCGAGATCGCCGAGCGCGGCGTCTTCGGCGTGCTGCTCCAGTACCCGGGTGCCACCGGTGTGGTCCGCGACCTCACCCCCGTCATCGAGCAGGCCCACGGCCTCGGCGCGATCGTCGCCGTCGCCGCCGACCTGCTGGCGCTGACCCTGCTGAAGTCCCCGGGCTCGCTCGGCGCCGACATCGCCTGCGGTACCTCGCAGCGCTTCGGTGTGCCGATGGGCTTCGGCGGCCCGCACGCCGGCTACCTGTCGGTGCGTGCCGAGTACGCCCGCTCGCTGCCCGGCCGCCTGGTCGGCGTCTCCGTCGACGTCGACGGCAACCGCGCCTACCGCCTGGCGCTGCAGACCCGCGAGCAGCACATCCGCCGCGAGAAGGCCACCAGCAACATCTGCACCGCCCAGGTGCTGCTCGCCGTCATGGCCTCGATGTACGCCGTCTACCACGGTCCGGACGGCCTGGCCGACATCGCCCGCCGCACCCACCGCTACGCCGCCGCCCTCGCCGAGGGCCTGCGGGCCGGCGGCGTGGAGCTGCTGCACGGCGAGTTCTTCGACACCGTCACCGCCGTCGTGCCCGGCCGGGCCGCCGCGATCGCCGAGGCCGCGCGCGCCCACGGCATCAACGTCTACCAGGACGGCGAGGACCGGATCTCGGTCTCCACCGACGAGACCACCACCCGCGAGCACCTGGCGGGCGTCTGGGCCGCGTTCGGCGTCGAGGGCGTGGAGGTCGCCGAGGGCGCCGACGCGCTGCCGGCCGCGCTGCTGCGCGAGGACGAGTACCTGACCCACCCGGTCTTCCACAGCCACCGCTCCGAGACCGCCATGCTGCGCTACCTGCGCCGCCTGTCGGACCGCGACTACGCGCTGGACCGCGGCATGATCCCGCTGGGCTCCTGCACGATGAAGCTCAACGCGACCACCGAGATGGAGCCGGTGACCTGGCCCGAGTTCGGCCAGCTGCACCCGTTCGCGCCGATCGACCAGGCCCAGGGCTTCCTGACCCTGATCCGTCAGCTGGAGCAGCAGCTCGTCGAGGTGACCGGCTACGACGCCGTCTCGATCCAGCCGAACGCGGGCTCCCAGGGTGAGCTGGCCGGCCTGCTGGCCGTCCGCGCCTACCACCACGCCAACGGCGACACCCAGCGTGACGTCTGCCTGATCCCGTCCTCCGCGCACGGCACCAACGCGGCCTCCGCCGTGATGGCCGGCATGCGCGTGGTCGTGGTCAAGACCCTGGTCGACGGCGACGTCGACGTGGACGACCTGAAGGCCAAGATCGAGCAGCACCGCGACCAGCTCGCGGTGCTGATGGTCACCTACCCGTCCACCCACGGCGTGTACGAGACCGAGATCACCGACATCTGCGCGGCGGTGCACGAGGCCGGCGGCCAGGTCTACGTGGACGGCGCCAACCTGAACGCCCTGGTCGGCCTCGCCAAGCCGGGCAAGTTCGGCGCGGACGTCTCGCACCTGAACCTGCACAAGACCTTCTGCATCCCGCACGGCGGCGGCGGCCCGGGCGTCGGCCCGGTCGCGGTGCGCGCGCACCTCGCGCCGTACCTGCCGAACCACCCGCTCCAGGCGGAGGCGGGCCCGGCCACCGGTGTCGGCCCGATCTCGGCCGCGCCGTGGGGCTCGGCGGCCATCCTGCCGATCTCCTGGGCGTACGTCCGGCTGATGGGCGGCGAGGGCCTCAAGCGCGCCACCCAGGTCGCGGTGCTGAACGCCAACTACATCGCCAAGCGCCTGGCCCCGCACTTCCCGGTGCTCTACACCGGCCCCGGCGGCCTGGTGGCGCACGAGTGCATCATCGACCTGCGCCCGCTCACCAAGGAGACGGGCGTGACGGTGGACGACATCGCCAAGCGCCTGATCGACTACGGCTTCCACGCGCCGACGATGTCCTTCCCGGTGGCCGGCACGCTGATGATCGAGCCGACCGAGTCCGAGGACCTGCACGAGATCGACCGGTTCTGCGACGCGATGATCGAGATCCGGGCCGAGATCGAGAAGGTCGGTTCGGGCGAGTGGGCGGCCGAGGACAACCCGCTGCGCAACGCCCCGCACACCGCCGCCACGCTGGCCGGCGACTGGGCGCACGGCTACTCGCGGCAGGAGGCGGTCTTCCCGGCGGGCGTGAACCCGGCGGACAAGTACTGGCCGCCGGTCAGCCGGATCGACGGCGCGTACGGCGACCGCAACCTCGTCTGCTCCTGCCCGCCGCTGGACGAGTACGGCGTCTGACGCAGGGCGTCCCACGGACGGTGTCCGTGGAGGACGACAGGTGGCAGGGCCCCGGCGGAACACTCCCGGTCTTCGACTGGGAGGTGTTCCGCCGGGGCCCTGCCCGTTCCGCTGCGTCTGTCGGCCGCCGCCCCCGCCGGCGGCGGGTCAGGCCGCGTGGGCGACGGGGCGGCGCGGGGCGATCACCCGGCCGTCGGGCAGCAGTTCGCCGGTGTCCTCGAAGAGCAGGACGCCGTTGCAGAGCAGGCTCCAACCCTGCTCCGGGTGGCAGGCCACCGGTACGGCCGCCTCGCGGTCCTCGGACTCGGCCGACGGGCACTCAGGACGGTGCTGGCACATACGTACCCTCGCTTCGCTCTGCGATCCTCCCCGTGGTGCGGCGCCGTTCGGATGGCCGTCGGGAGCCGCCGCGGTAGTCGGATCCTGTCCGGCGCCGGGCAGGTGTGGACCGGCGCTCAAGTGGGTAGGACAGGTGGTCCTTCCACGCTGGTTCCCAGTGTCGGCATCCCGGGACGATCGCGCAGCCATTTGGTGACATGCGCCACAACCCGGGGGCAGAGATCACCCGTTCGGGTGGCGGCGGACGGAAAAAGCGCCCGGACGGGCCACCAGGTGGCTGGCCCGGTGGGGCCATGCCTGATGGCCCGTCCGGGTGGGGCGGGCGAAGCGGAGCGTGCGACGGCGGCCGGCCGGGGCGACCCGGCGACCGGGGGGGACGACCGGCGGGGGAGCCCGCCGGGGAGCGCTCGGGCAGGGGAGTGCTCGGGTTGGGGAGCGTCCGGGCCGAGGGGTGCTCAGGTCGGGGGGTGCTCAGGCCCGGGAGCGTCCGGGCCGAAAGGTGCTCAGGAGGAGCCGAGCAGCAGGGGGCGGCCCAGCGGCGCCCGGGCCAGCACCGGCAGCAGGTCGGCCGCGGGGTAGGCGCGGTGCGCGGTGACCCCGAGCGGGGCCGGCGCCAGCGGGATCAGCAGGTCCGATGCCGGGTCGGCGTCCGGCCCGTGCAGCCACAGCGCCGTCGCGTACTGGCCCGGGAAGGTCAGCAGCCGGGGCTGTCGGCGGGCCCGCGAGGTCTGGGCGAGCTGCCAGGCCTGGCGCAGTGCCCGGACGGTGGAGTCCAGGTAGGGCCCGGCGGTGAAGTGGGAGAAGGTGTGGCCCTCGGCCCCCTGCACCACCTCGGCCGCGGCGGCGACCTCGCTGCCGTCCTTGATCAGGAAGCGCCAGCCCGTCCGCCGGGCGGCGGTGAGCTCCGGGCGCGGCCCGTCCAGGACGTGGACCGCGAGCGGGTGCGCGGGGAGCAGCGGTCCGGCCGGATGACGCAGCGCTGCGGCGGCGGGTTGGCGCAGCGCGTCCTCCGAGTCGAGCGCGGCGAGGACCGCGCGCAGGGCACTGGGCGGGGGCTGGGGGGTCTGCAGAGTCATGGCGGGGTCGCCTCTCCGTGCGAGATCGGCGTGCGAGTGCGGCATACCGGCATGGCGCGGTGTGTCGTCGGTGACGGGACCTGGCCGTGTCCGGTTGTGCATGATCGCGGTGCTGGTACGGCCGCTGCCGTCGACGAGGTTTTCGGAGCAGCAGCGGGCCGGCCTTGGCGCAGTGCGAATTCTATCGAACAGGTGCGCAGGGTGACCTGTTTATCACAGGCGGTGGCGCCGGGCAAGTCGGCGGATGTGCTGAAAGTCCGTCAGTTTCCTTGCATTGCAAGCCGTTCGAAGCAATCGGGTATCGATCTTCGAGGTGGGCATGATGCATGCACGGTCGCTCGGCCGGGCGGCTCAGGAGGAGGGGACCCATGGGCGAGAAGGTCGTGGCGACGCGGGCTGACCTGTCGGACCGGCAGCTCTACCGCCGCAAGCTCCAGTCCTGTCTCGACGCGCTCGGACGGATGCTGCGGGAGGACCGCTTCGACCGGCCCCGGGCGGTGATGGGCCTGGAGATCGAGCTCAACCTGGCCGACGAGCAGGGCCTGCCGGTGATGCGCAACGCGGAGGTGCTCAGCGCCATCGGCTCCAGCGACTTCCAGACCGAGCTGGGCCAGTTCAACATCGAGGTCAACATCACCCCGCACCGGCTCTGCGGCCACGTGTTCGAGGAGCTGCGCGAGGAGATCGACACCGGGCTGCGCTACGCCGACCGGCGGGCGGCCGAGGCCGGCGCGCGGATCGTCATGGTGGGCATCCTGCCGACCCTGGAACACGACCACACCGGGCTGGACGCGATGTCCCTGAACCAGCGGTACAGCCTGCTCAGTGACCAGATCCTGGCCGCGCGCGGCGAGGACATCACGCTGGACATCGAGGGCGTCGAGCACCTCCAGCTGGAGTCGATCACCATGGTCGCCGAGGCCGCGGCGACCTCGTTGCAGCTGCACCTGCAGGTCACCCCCGAGCGGTTCTCCTCGGTCTGGAACGCCGCCCAGGCGATCTGCGGCCCGCAGCTCGCGCTGGGCGCCAACTCGCCGTTCCTGTTCGGGCGGGAGCTCTGGCGGGAGACCAGGCCGGTGCTCTTCCAGCAAGCCTGCGACACCCGTTCGGCGGAGCTCAAGGCGCAGGGCGTGCGCCCGATCACCTGGTTCGGCGAGCGCTGGGTGGACTCGGCGTACGACCTGTTCGAGGAGAACCTGCGGTACTTCCCCGCGCTGCTGCCGATCTGCGACGACGAGGACCCGGGCAAGGTGCTGGCCTCCGGCGGCGTGCCGCGGCTCGCCGAGATGCGGCTGCACAACGGCACCATCTACCGGTGGAACCGGCCGGTCTACGACGTCAGCGGCGGCGTGCCGCACCTGCGGGTGGAGAACCGGGCGCTGCCGGCCGGGCCGACCGTGGCCGACACGCTGGCCAACGCGGCCTTCTACTACGGCCTGGTGCGGGTGCTGGCCGAGCAGCCCCGGCCGATCTGGACCAGGCTGCCGTTCGAGCGGGCCGACGAGAACTTCCGGCAGGCCGCCCGGTACGGCATCGACGCGGTCTTCCAGTGGCCGCGGCACGGCCGGGCCGGGCGCGGCGGCATGACGACCGTCCCCGCCGTCGACCTGATCCTGAACGAACTGCTCCCGATGGCCCATCAGGGGCTGGACGAGTGGGGTGTGGAGCCGGCCGACCGGGACCGCTACCTCGGCATCATCGAGCAGCGCTGCCTGCGCCGGGTCAACGGCGCCTCCTGGCAGAGCGCCACGTTCCACCGGCTGCGCGAGCAGTTCGGGATGGACCGGCCGGCCGCGCTCGCGGCGATGACCCGGCGCTACGTCGAGTACATGCGCGGTGGCGAGCCCGTCCACACCTGGCCGGTCGGTTAGCACCCCTCCTGTGGAAGGATGACCGCTCCGGTGGTCGGCCGACGGCCGGAGCGACGCCGCACCGCTGGAGCACGCCGTGACCACCGCCTCGACCGAACCGGAGACCGCGAAGCCGACGCGTCGGCTGCTCGGCGTCGAGCTGCTGACCGTCCTCGGCCTCTCCCTCGGGGCCAGCGGCATCGGCGCGCTGATCAGCTTCACCGGCTCGCTCACCGAGACGCTCAACCTCGGCCAGCAGGTCGCCACCCTGAACGCCTCGCGCGCCCCCGGCCGCCCCTGGCTGGACCTCGCCTGGCAGCTCTACTACATCGGCCGCGGGCTCATGCCGGTCGTCCTGGTCGGCTACCTGCTGGTGCGCGAGGGCGTCTCGCTGCGGGTGCTCGGCTTCGACCTCGGGCAGAAGCTGCGCGACCTCGGCCGCGGAGCCGCCGTCGCGGCCGCGATCGGCGGCTCCGGGCTGGCGCTCTACCTCGCCTCGCAGGCGGCCGGCTACAACCTGACGGTGGCGCCGTCCGGGCTGCCGGACGTCTGGTGGCGGATCCCGGTGCTGGTCGCCTCGGCCTGGCAGAACGCGATCCTGGAGGAGGTCGTCGTCCTCGGCTACCTGCTGCGCCGGCTCGGGCAGCTGGGCTGGTCGTGGCCGGCCGCAGTGGTGGCCAGCTCGGTGCTGCGGGGCTCGTACCACCTGTACCAGGGGGTCGGCGGGCTGGTCGGCAACATGGTGATGGGCGCGGTGTTCTGCCTGCTGTACCGGCGGTGGGGGCGGGTGATGCCGCTGGTGGTGGCGCACGCGTTGATCGACACGGTGGCGTTCGTCGGGTACGCGCTGCTGGCCGGGCACGTCAGCTGGCTGCCGACCGGCTGAACGGCGACCGGAAGGCCGGGGCGCGCGGCGGGCGGGCGAGCAGCCGGTCGACGTGCCGGCGCTCCAGGCCCTGGCCGGGGTCGATCGGGAGCAGGACGCGGTCGCGGCGCCAGAACGCGTTGCGCACCAGCCGGCCGGGGATGACGTCGTCGATCCAGGCGAACGGGCGGCCGCCGGCGTAGCGCAGCAGCGGTGCCCACTTGCGGGCGGAGAACAGCTCCATCAGCGGCACCCGCGGGTCGCCGGGCTGCGGGAGGTAGCCGGTGAAGCGGACCACCGGCAGGTCGGGCAGGCCGATCGCCGGGGCGACGTGGGTGTTGGCGTGCTCCTCCCAGGTGGTGGCCCAGACCAGCTCGTACGCCTCGGCCAGTTCGCGCAGCCAGCTGCCGTGCCGGGCGGACAGCAGCACGGTGTGGCCGAGCAGGGTGTGCGCGTCGAAGTCGCCGTCCGGCCCCGGGCAGACCGGGTTGAGCACGCCGTCGACGTCCAGGAACAGCAACGGCTTCGGCATCGGTGCCCCCCAGGAGTGACTCTGTCATCACCTGGTCGGACGAGCGGCGCCCATCGGTGGTTGCGGACCGGAGGGCGCACGCGGGGGCGCATCGGGCGCGTCAGCGTGCGGAGGCGGGCTCCGAGGGTGCGTCGGCGGGCCGGCCGAGGGTGCGCCGGGAGAGGCGGCGGACCTGCGGGTCGAGCAGGACGACGGCGCTCAGCACCAGGCAGAGCGCCGTACACGCCCAGAGCGCGCCGGACAGGCCGAGCGTGTCCGCGGCCGGGCCGGCCAGTGCGGTGCCGACCGGGGCCAGCGAGAGCGAGCCGAGGTGGTCGTACGCCGAGACGCGGGAGAACGCCTCGGCCGGTATCTCCTGCTGGAGCGCGATCATCCAGTTGACGCCGAAGACGGTGACCCCGGCGCCGGAGAGGAACATCGCCGCGACCAGGGCCGGCAGCGGCGCGGTCAGGGCCAGCGCCAGGGCCGGCAGGCCGAAGAGGAAGACGCCCCAGTTGCCGACCAGCAGGATCCGCCGCGGCTGCCAGCGGACCATCACCAGGCCGGTCACCACCAGGCCGACGCCGTGTGCGGCCAGCGCCAGGCCCCAGTCGCGGGCCCCGCCGAGCCGCTGCTCGGCGACGATCGGCCCGTACACCGCGTCCACGGCGGTGATGCAGGCCATCAGCACGGCGAACTGCAGCACGATCACCCAGAGCCAGCGGCGGGAGGCGAACTCCTGCCAGCCCTCGCGCAGGTCGCGCAGCATGCCGCCGCCGGGTTCGGCGGGCGCGGCCGCCTCGGCCTCCAGGAGGAACCGCAGCGAGGCGGCGAGTAGGAAGCAGCCGGCGTCCAGGGCGAGCACCCAGCCGGGGCCGACGGCGGCGGTGAGGGCGCCGCCGAGTGCCATGCCGCCGATCTGGGCGGAGTTGAGCGCCAGCCGGAAGACCGAGAAGGCCCGGCCGGCGTGCTCGGCGGCCACGCTCTGCATGATCATGCCCTCGGAGGCGGGGGCGTAGAAGGCGTGGCCGGCGCCGCCCGCGGCGGAGAGCAGCATCAGCTGCCAGAGCTGGACGTTCCCGGCCAGCACCAGCGCGGCCAGCACGGCCTGCGAGACGGCGCTGAACAGGTTGGCCGCGACCATGACGTGGTGGCGCGGCAGGCGGTCGGCGAGCGCACCTCCGACCATCAGCAGCAGGACCACCGGGACCAGCCGGGCGGCGGTGACGTAGCCGACCTCGGCGGTGGAGCCGCCGCTCTCCATGACGGCGAAGGCGGTGGCGATCGGGGCGCCGGCGTTGCCGAGGCCGCTGATCACGGTGGCGGCGGTCTGGATGCGGAAGTTGCGGCCGGCCCAGGGGAAGCGGCCTCGGTGCGGGGGTGGGGGATGGCTCTGCACCTGGTGACTATGGCCGGGGAACTGTCAGCTGTCCAGCCGGTTTTCGGGTCTTACCGGCCCATCGGCGCGGGCCGCTGCCGGCCGGCCTACCCGAGGTGTCCCCAGAGGAAGCTGAGCGTGCGGCGCCAGGCGATCCGGGCCTGGAGCGCGTCGTAGGTGCCGAGCAGGTTCTCGTCGTTCATGAAGGCGTGCCCGGCCGGGTAGAAGTGGATCTCGGGCCGGACGTCGGTGGCCTCGCCGATCCGGATCGCCGCCTCGTCGACGGCGTCCATCGGGATCGAGCGGTCGTGCTCGGCGTAGTGGCCGAGGACGTGGGCGGTCAGGCCCCGGTAGTCGAAGTCCGGGTCGGGCGGCAGCCCGTAGAACGGGACCGCCGCCGCCACCCGGTCGCCCTCGGCGGCGGCCAGCAGCAGGGCGAAGCCGCCGCCCATGCAGAAACCGGCCACCCCGACCGCGTCGCCGACCACGCCGTCCAGCCCGAGCAGGTGGTCGACCGCGCCGCGCAGGTCCACCACGGCCCGCTCGACCGGGAGTTCGCGCTTGAGTCGCGCGGCCTCGGCGGTGTCGTGGGTGGTCGCGCCGCCGAAGAGGTCCGGCGCGAGGACGGTGAAGCCCTCGGCGGCGAAGCGGTCCGCCATCGCCGCGACGTGCGAGGTGAGGCCCCACCACTCCTGGACCACCACCAGGCCGGGGCCGACGCCCTGCGGGGGCCGGGCCAGGTAGCCGTGGGCCTCGCGGCCGTTGCTCGGGAAGGTGACGTTCTGCCGGGAGCCGCCCTGCTCAGGCATGGCTTCCTCTCGGTGGGACGGGCCGCCGACGGCGGCGTGGACGGTGCTGCTGCGGACGGGGGCGCGGACGGGGGTGGCGTGGACGGTTGCGTGGACGGCGGTGCCGCGGGCGGTGGGTCAGCCCATCTCCTCCAGCGCGCGGCCCTTGGTCTCCCTGATGCAGAAGGCCACGAAGGGGATGGAGAGCAGCGCGAAGCAGGCGTAGATCACGTACGTCGCCGACAGGTTCCAGTCGGCGAGGTCGGGGAAGCTGACCGTGATCGCCCAGTTGGCGATCCACTGGGCCGAGGCGGCGACGGACAGGGCGAGTGCCCGGATCCGGTTGGGGAACATCTCGCCGAGCAGGACCCAGACCACCACGCCCCAGGAGAAGGCGAAGCAGAACACGAACACGTGCGCGGCGACCAGCGCGACGGTGGCGTACGTGTCGGCCAGCGTGGCGGTGTCGCCGGTGCCCTGCCGGTAGGAGAAGGCCCAGGCCGCGGTGCCCAGGGAGAGCGCCATGCCGGCCGACCCCGCCAGCGCGAGCGGCTTGCGGCCGATCCGGTCGACCAGCACCATCGCGACCACCGTGCCGATCACGTTGACGATCGAGGTGGAGAGGCTGATCAGCAGCGAGTTGGCCTCGTTGATGCCGACCGACTGCCAGAGGAACGAGGAGTAGTAGAAGATCACGTTGATGCCGACGAACTGCTGGAACACCGAGGCGCCGATACCGACCCAGACGATCGGCAGCAGCCCGAACCGGCCGCCCAGCAGGTCCTTGATCCGGGGTTTGTGCGAGGACTCCAGCACGGCGCGGATCTCGGCGACCCGGGAGTCGAGGTCCACCCCCTCGCCCTCCACCTCCAGCAGGACCTTGCGGGCCTGCGCCTCGCGGTGGTCGGCGATCAGGTAGCGCGGGGACTCCGGGATGGCCAGCGCCATCAGCCCGTAGACCAGGGCCGGGACCGCCTCCACGCCGAGCATCCACTGCCAGGCCTGGACGCCGCCGAGGTGGCCGGTGGACTCCCCGCCGGCGGCCTGGTTGAGCGCCCAGTTGGCGAGCTGGGAGACGGTGATGCCGAGCACGATCGCCATCTGCTGGAAGGAGGCCAGCCGGCCGCGATAGGCGGTGGGCGCGACCTCGGCGATGTAGGTGGGCGCGATGACCGAGGCGATGCCGATCGCCACGCCGCCGACCACCCGCCAGGTGGCGAGCACCTGGATGGTCGGCGGGAACATCGAGCCGACGCCGCTGATCGCGAACAGCACGGCGGCCAGCAGCATGGTGCGGACCCGGCCGAGGTGGTCGGCGAGACGGCCGGCGGCCACCGCGCCGGCCGCCGAGCCGAGCAGCGCGATGGCCACCACGAAGGCCGTCTCGCCGTTGCCGACCCCGAAGTGCTTCTGGATGCCGGTCACAGCGCCGTTGATCACCGCGCTGTCGTAGCCGAACAGGAACCCGCCCATCGCGGCCGCGGCGGAGATGAAGACGACGTGCCCGAGGTGCGCCTCGCCGGATGCCGGATGGGTGTGGGTGGTGGTCACACGCGCTCCCCGAGTGGACGGGCCCGCCGGCACGGCCGAATGGGCAGGATTCGTCCCACATTCGATCAGGGGTTGCGCCGGCCCGCCCGGGAACGGGTCCGAACGGGTGACGCCACGTCAGTGCCGTTACCCCGTACGGCGGGCGTTGCGGCGGAGCAGCTGGGCGCGGACGCCCGCGTCCCGGCCGTGCCCGCGCGCGGCGAGCCGGTCCGCGAGGGCGTGCTGCTCGTGGACGGGCTTCTTGTCGTCGTACTTGAACTTGGCCCGCACCTCGCGCACGGTCAGCCGCAGCCCGCGCAGGCCCGGCAGGAGCCGGCCGAACGGGCCGTCGCCGGGGGTGACCCGGGTGTCCGGCGTCTCCGGCTGGAAGTGCGCCAGCTGGCGGTTGAGGATCCGCGCCTTCCCGGCCGCGTCCTCGACGACCTCGGCCGTGCAGACGAAGTGCACCGAGGCGTAGTAGCTGGTCGGCGTTCCCGGCTCGCCGCGCCAGTGGCCGGGGGCGAAGGCGTAGTCGTCGGTCACCGCGAGGGTCACCGCGGGGTCGGCGCGGACGGCGGCGAGCAGCGGGTTGGGTGCGGCGAGGTGGAGCAGGATCTCGCCGGCCTCCGCGTCGAGCAGGAAGTGCGTCGGGACCAGCACCGGGCCCTCGCCGTCGCGGCCGTTGGCGGCGAGCAGGCCGAAGTCGCGCCCCTCGGCGAGCCAGGCCCGCCATTCGGCCTCGTCGCCCCTGTCCCAGGACCTGATCAGCATCGGCGGGCCCGTCAGCCGGTGAAGTCGCGCAGGTGCGCGGGGAGCGGAACGGTGGTGGAGGCGTGCGGCACGGGCGTGCCGTACACCGTGGTCACCGGCACCACGCCGGCCCAGTGCGGGAGGCCGAGGTCCTCCTCGTCGTCGTCGGCGTCGTCGGCCCGGGTCTTGGCGGAGACCTCGTCCAGGACGAGGCGGATGACGGCGGTGGCGGCCAGCTCCTTGGCGTTGGCCGGGCGGACCTCGGCGGAGCGGCCGGGGACGGTCTGGTCGACCAGTGCGTCCAGTGCGACCGACAGCTCCTCGGGGTCGGTCACCTGGTGGGCGGTGCCGTGGGCGACCACCGAACGGAAGTTGATCGAGTGGTTGAAGGCGGACTTGGTCAGCACCAGGCCGTCGACCAGGGTGACGGTGACACAGACCGGCAGGCCTTCGTCGCCCTTGGCGCCGCGCATCGGCCGGCTGCCGGTGGAGCCGTGGATGTAGAGGCGGTCGCCCACCCGGGCGTAGATGGTCGGCAGCACGACCGGGGCGCCGTCGGCTATGAAGCCGAGGTGGCAGAGGTAGCCGGCGTCCAGAATGGCGTGGATGGCGTCCTGCTCCCAGGTCGCACGCTCCTTGTAGCGGGTCGGGGTGGTGCGCGGGGTGCGGGAGTAGGACGCGGCGCTGCCTGACATGACAACCTCTATGTACTAGTGCATAATCCGTTTTGTGCTAGGAGACTATCCGATCAAGGGGCGGCGCGCCAGCGAAATCGCGGCCGACGTCGAGCAGGGCGTCAGCTCCGGACGGCTCGCGCCGGGTACCGCGCTGCCCCCGCTGCGCGACCTGGCCGGCGAGCTCGGCGTCAACCCCAACACCGTCGCCGCCGCCTACCGGCTGCTCCGCGACCGGGGCGTGATCGAGACCGCCGGCCGCAAGGGCAGCCGGATCCGTCCGCGGCCCGCCACCACCCCGCGCGACCAGATCCGGATGCCCGTCCCGCCGCACGCCCGCGACCTCTCCAACGGGAACCCGGACCCGGCGCAGCTGCCCGACCTCACCCCGGCCCTCGCCGCCGCGGCCGCGGCCGCCCGCCGGGACCCGGTCCGCTACGGCCACCCCGCCGCCGACCCCGGGCTGCTCGCCCTCGCCGCCGAGGGGTTCCGCGCCGACGGCCTGCCCGCCGGTCCGGTCGCCATCGCCTCCGGCTCGCTCGACACCATCGAACGGATCCTCGTCACCCGGCTGCGCCCCGGCGACACCGTCGCCGTCGAGGACCCGGGCTGGGGGAGTCTGCTGGACCTGCTGCCGGCGCTCGGCCTGCGCGCCGCGTCCGTCCGGCTGGACGACGAGGGGCCGCTGCCCGACGCGCTCGCCCGGGCGCTGGAGGGCGGTGCCCGCGCGGTCATCGTCACCTGCCGGGCGCAGAACCCGACCGGAGCCGCGCTGACCGCCGGGCGGGCGCAGGCGCTGCGCGCGGTGCTGGCCGAGCACCCCGGTGTGCTGCTCATCGAGGACGACCACGGCCACGGCATCGTCGACCAGCCCTACCACCCGCTGGCCGGCGCCGGGTCGGAGCACTGGGCGGTGGTCCGTTCGGCGGCCAAGGCGTACGGGCCGGACCTCCGGCTCTCCTACGCGGTCGGGGACGAGGAGACCATCGGGCGGGTACTGGGGCGCCAGCGGCTGGGCGCCGGCTGGGTCAGCCACCTGTTGCAGTGCACCGTCGCCGAACTGTGGCGCGCCGACGCCGCGCCGCCGGCGCGGGTGGCCGCCGCCTACCGGGCGCGGCGGGACGCGCTGATCGGCGAGCTGGCCGCGCGCGGCATCGAGGCCCACGGCGCCAGCGGGCTCAACGTCTGGGTGCCGGTCCCGGACGAGACCACCGTGCTGGGCGCGCTGGTGCAGCGAGGCTGGGTCGCGGCGCCCGGCGCGCGGTTCCGCGTGGAGTCCCCGCCCGGCCTGCGGGTCACCGTGGCGGAGCTGGATCCCGCCGACGCGCGGCGGCTGGCCGACGATCTGGCGGCCGTACTGGGAACGGGCGGTGACGTCTCGCGACTGATCTGAACCGACCGGTAACACAGCGAGAAACCTGGTGCAGATACCTAGCGGTAACAAGCGCGGGCATGTCATGTTCTCCTCGCCACCGGCCGGCGGCCTACCCTCACCTACGCGTCTCCCCGCCCCCACACAGCGGGCGAGACCGACCGCAGGAGTTCCGCCGTGCCCGAAAAGTGTTCGAGCATCACCCGCAGAACCACCCGCTTCACGAGGCGACTGCTCGCCGCAGTCCTCACCCTTCCGCTGAGTGCGGCCGGCCTGGTCGCCTTCGCCGCCGCCCCCGCCCGGGCCGCCACGCCCTCCGGTGCGACGGCCAGCGTCAGCATGGGTGACAGCTACATCTCCGGCGAGGCCGGCCGGTGGAAGGGCAACTCCGTTGTCACCAGCGGCAGTCGGGCCAGTACCGACCGGGCCTGGACCGGCACTGCGTACGATCCGGCCCGGGTGTACGGCGCGACCTACGCGAGCGGGTGCGACCGCTCGGACGTCGCCGAGGTCCGCAGTGCCCCCGTCACGCAGACCCAGCTCAACCTGGCCTGCTCCGGAGCCGTCGCCGCCAACGTCTACCGCGCCGCCAACGGCGGCCAGTCGTTCAAGGGCGAGGCCCCGCAGGCCGACCAGCTCGCGGCCGTCGCGAGCCAGTACAACGTCAAGCTGATCACGCTCTCGATCGGCGGCAACGACCTCGGCTTCTCCGATGTGATCACGACCTGCGTCTCCGACTACCTGGTCTGGTACTCCTACTGCAACGACGACCAGCAGGCCGCGATCGACTCCCGGATGCCCGCCGCGATGGCCGGCGTCGGCAAGGCGCTGGACGAGATCCGGGCCGTGATGTCCGGTGCCGGTTACACGGCCGGGGACTACCGGATCGTGCTGCAGTCCTACCCCTCGCCGATCCCGCGCAGCGCGGAGATGCGCTACCCGGAGAGCGGCTGGAGCCGCTCCGACACCGGCGGGTGCCCGTTCTGGAACGGGGACGCCGACTGGGCGCGGGACTCGCTGGTGCCGCAGATCTCCCGCGCGCTGGCGGGCGTCGCGGCCTCGAAGGGCGTGCAGTTCCTCGACCTCGGCGACATGCTCCAGGGCCGTGAGGTCTGCTCCAAGGCGACCCGGCAGGCGACGTCCACCACCGCCCCCTCCGCCACCACCAGCGAGTGGGCGCGGTTCGTGGATGCCGGGCTCAGCTCCTCGCAGGGCACCGTGCAGGAGTCGATGCACCCCAACTACTACGGCCAGCAGGCCCTCGGGCAGTGCCTGACCCTGCTGTACGCGCGGCCGAGCGGCAACTACGCGTGCCGCAACACGGCGGGGCAGGACGCGAGCGGGATGTACCTGACCGCGAAGTAGCCCGTGAGGAAAGGACGTTGCCCCCTGCCCCCGGTCGTCGGGGGCAGGGGGGCGGCGGCTGTGCCGGTTCGGGGTCAGCCCTTGGCGAGCAGGGCCTGGGCGTGCGCCCGCACCTGATCCTTCGTCAGATAGGCGTCGGTGTACTCGAAGTCGCGCAGCCGGGCGGGCTGGCGGGCCAGGAAGCCGGTGCGGACGAAGTCGTCGCCGGCGGTGGCGTTGAGCAGCCAGTTGGCGCCGACCCGGAACTTGGCCACGTTGGTGCGCATCGCCATCAGGTGGTAGCCGCGGGCCACCAGCTGGGCGGGGACGCCGCGCAGCTCGACACCGACCGGCTTGGACACCGCGTCCTTGCCGCCGAGGTCCACCACCAGGCCCAAGTCCTTGTGGTAGTAGGGCTCCAGCGGCTGGTTGCGCAGCGCCGCGATCACGTTGTTCGCCACTGCCCGGCCCTGGCGGGCCGAGTGCTGGGCGGTCGGCGGGCAGACCGCGCCGTCGCCCTTGGCGAGGTCCGGCACCGCGGCCGCGTCGCCGAGGGCGAAGACCCCCTCGAACTGCGGCACCCGCATCTCGGCGGTCACCGCGACCCGGCCGCGGACGGTCTCCGCGTCCAGGGTGCCGATCAGCGGGCTGGCCGCGACCCCCGCCGTCCAGATCAGCGTGCGGCAGGGGAGCACCCGGCCGTCGGTGAACTTGACGGACTCGGCGCCGACTTCGGCCACCGAGACGCCGAGCGAGACCTCGATGCCGCGGCCGCGCAGCACCTCCAGGGCGGCGGTTCCGAGGGCGTCGCCCAGCTCGGGCATCAGCTTCGGGGCGATGTCGATCAGGTGCCACTTGATCTGCCGGGCGTCCAGCCGCGGGTAGCGCTGGGCCGCCGCGGTGGTCAGGCGCTGGAGGCAGGCCGCCGTCTCGGTGCCCGCGTAGCCGCCGCCGACCACCACGAACTGGAGCCGGGACTCGCGTTCCTTCTGGTCCAGGGTGGCCGAGGCGAGGTCGAGTTGGGCGATCACGTGGTCACGGACGTAGGTCGCCTCGGCGAGCGTCTTCATGCCGCGGGCGTAGTCGGTGAGGCCCGGGATGTCGAAGGTGCGGGTCACGCTGCCGGGGGAGAGCACCAGGTAGTCGTACTTCTGCGCGACCACCTCGTCGGTGATCTTGCGGACCACGCAGACCTTGGAGCGCGGGTCGACCCCGATCGCGCCGCCCGGGACGATGTGGGTGCGGCGCAGCGACCGGCGCAGCGAGACCGCGACCGACTGCGGGGTGAGGACGCCGGCCGCCACGTGCGGCAGCAGCGGCAGGTAGAGCTGATAGCTGAACGGCGTGACCAGCGAGATCTCCGCCTCCGAGGGCGAGAGCTTGCGTTCGAGGCGGCGAGCGCACTCCAGTCCGGCGAAGCCGCCGCCCACGATCAGGATCCGAGATCGTTCCATCGCTCATCCTCACAGTGCAGGTCGTACCGCGCGGGGTCCGAGACCACTACTGCCCGCCACACTGGCACGGTGCGGTGCGGGGTGCCACCGGGGCGGTGCGGATGGCGGAGGCGGTGGCGGACGCCGTCCGGGAGGGCACCGGCCGCGCAGGTGCCCGATAGGCTGTCCGGCGTGCTCCCCGAGGTGACGGCGGTCCGCTATGTGACCCCACTGCGAGAAGGCGGCTCGATGCCGGGCCTGGTCGAGGCCGACGACCGGCGGCTCTACGCGCTGAAATGGGTCGGCGCCGCGCAGGGCCGCAAGGCCCTGGTGGCGGAGGTGCTGGCGGGTGAACTCGGCCGTCGGCTCGGCCTGCCGGTGCCGGAGCTGGTCACGGTCGACCTCGACCCGGTGCTCGCCCGCAGCGAGCCCGACCCCCAGGTCCAGGACCAGATGCGGGCCAGCGGCGGCGTCAACCTGGGCATGGCCTTCGTCAGCGGTGCGCTCAACTTCGACCCGCTCTGCTTCGACGTGGACGCCGGCCTGGCCGGGCAGGTGCTCTGGTTCGACGCGCTGATCGGCAACGTGGACCGTTCCTGGCGCAACCCCAACCTGCTGGTCGCCACCGGCGGCCTGCGGCTGATCGACCACGGCGCCAGCCTGATCTTCCACCACCACTGGGCCGGCGCCGCCGGGTGGGTCCGCCGCCCGTACGACGCCTCCGACCACGCGCTGTTGCGGGCCGAACCGGACCTGGTGGCGGCGGACAAGGCGCTCGCCCCCCTCGCCGAGGCGGCGGTCGAGGCGGCGGTGGCGCAGATCCCGGACGTCTGGCTGGTGGACGAGCCGGGGTTCGACTCGCCCGAGGCGGTGCGCGCCGCGTACCGCGCCCAGCTGACCGGGCGACTGGCCGGTCCGCGCGACTGGCTGCCGGAGGTGTCCGCATGACCGGGTCCGTACCGACGGCCGCCCTGCCGGCCGTCGCCGAACTGCACGACTACGAGTACGCGGTGATCCGGGCGGTGCCGCGGGTCGAGCGCGGCGAGTGCGTCAACGTCGGTGTGCTGCTGTACTGCCGGCAGAGCGCGCACCTGGCCGCGCGGACCCACCTGGACCAGGCCCGGCTGCTGGCGCTGGACCCGGTGGCGGACGTCGCCGGGGTGCGGCGGGCGCTGCACGGGATCGAAGCGGTCTGCGCGGGCGGGCCGGCGGCCGGTCCGGCCGCGGCCGACAGCCCCGGGCAGCGGTTCCGCTGGCTGACGGCGCCGCGCAGCGCGGTCGTCCAGCCGGGCCCGGTGCACACCGGTCTGACGGCGGACCCGGAGGCGGAGCTGCGGCGGCTCTTCGACCAGCTGGTGCTCTGAGGTGCCGTTCGGGCGGTTGGCCCGAGGACCTTTGCCGTGGTCAAAGCTTGAGTTGCTGAAGCACTCGGCCGTACGCTGACCCCATGGGTTCGACAGCGACGACGACCGTACCGACCAACGCCGAGCTGATGGAGGCGCTGGCCGCCGTCGGCGCCGCCTACTTCCAGGACTTCGCGGCCGCGGCGGCCCGGCACGGGCTCTCCTCCTCGCAGGCGAAGGCGCTCGGCGCGGTGCAGGAGCCGGTGCCGATGCGCGCGCTGGCCGGGCGGCTCGGCTGCGACGCCTCCAACGTGACCGGGATCGTCGACCGGCTGGAGTCGCTGGGCCTGGCCAACCGCGAGGCGGCGGCCGGTGACCGGCGGGTCAAGATCGTCGTGATCACCGGGCAGGGCCGGGAGATCCTGGGCCTGATCCGGGCCGAGATGGCCCGCACCCACCAGGCCTTCGAGGCGATGACGGACGACCAGCGGGTGTCGCTGCACTCGATCTGCGCCCAGGTGCTGCCGGTGCTGACCGGCCGGGCCGCGGGCGGTCAGTAGTCCCCGACCGCCCCGCCCGCGCTTCCGCCCCGCCCCGCCGGGCGCGGGTCAGGGCGCCAGGAGGCGCAGGGCCGTGCTCTCGGCCAGTTCCTCGGCGTACGGGGGCAGGGTCGCGCCGGCGCGCAGGTGACGGCGGGCGATGGCGAGCGGCAGGTCCACCAGCGCGAGGGCCACGCGTGCGGCGTCCACCGGGGCGGTCGCGTCGAGCCGCCGGGTGAACGCCGCCACCGCCTCCCGGATCCCGGCGTTTGCCGCGGTCCGCCCGTGCGGCCTGTTCGGCGAGCCACTCGGCGCGCCCGAAGTCGTCCGGCCCGTAGGACAGCAGCGCGGCCCGCAGGGGTTTCGCCGGCACCAGGCGACCGCCTCGCGGGCCGCCGCCGTACCCGCCGTCGCCGGGTCCGAGGAGGGCGCCGCGGGCGGGCACGGACCGGTGCGGTACACGGTGGCGGCGTACGTCCCCGGGCGGTGGGTGCGGTTCGCCTTCACCGGGCCGCGCGGCTTCGACGGCTTCCACGAGTGCACCGTCCACCGGGCGGACGGCGGGCGGACGGTGCTGCGGCACACCCTGGCGATGCACGCGCGCGGCCGGGCGCTGCTGAGCTGGCCGCTGCTCTTCCGGCCGTTGCACGACGCGCTGATCGAGGACGCCATGGACCGGGCCGAACGCGCCTGCACCGGCGCGGTGGCCCGGCCGGCACGCTGGAGCCCGCTGGTCAGGCTGCTGCGGCGGGCGCTGCGGGCCGGGGCGCGACGGGGCGCGGGGTGAGCGGTGTGGTCGGGGTGGGCGGGCGTTGTGGGGAGGGGGTGCGGCCGCCGCGTGCGGGCCGCGAGAGGATGGCGGTCCGGCCCACCCGATCCGGCGGCGCTCCGGCTGACCTCGGCTGTTAGGCTTGCGAAGCGTGAGCGCGAAGCCCCAGATCCCCAATGTCCTGGCCTCCCGGTACGCCTCGGCGACCCTGGCCCAGCTGTGGTCCCCCGAGCACAAGGTGGTCCTTGAGCGCCACCTGTGGCTCGCCGTCCTGAAGGCCCAGCAGGACCTCGGCGTCGAGGTGCCCGCGGGCGCCGTCGCCGACTACGAGCGGGTGATCGACCAGGTCGACCTCGGCTCGATCGCCGCCCGTGAGCGGGTCACCCGCCACGACGTGAAGGCCCGGATCGAGGAGTTCAGCGAGCTCGCCGGCCACGAGCAGATCCACAAGGGCATGACCTCCCGGGACCTGACCGAGAACGTCGAGCAGCTGCAGATCCGCCAGTCGCTGGAGCACGTCCGCGACCGGACGGTCGCCGTGCTGGTGCGCCTGGGCCGGCTGTCCGCCCAGCACGCCGAGCTGGTCATGGCCGGCCGCTCGCACAACGTCGCCGCGCAGGCCACCACGCTGGGCAAGCGCTTCGCGACCGTCGCCGACGAGCTGCTGGTCGCCTTCCGCCGCCTGGAGGAGCTGATCGCCCGCTACCCGCTGCGCGGGATCAAGGGCCCGGTCGGCACCGCCCAGGACATGCTGGACCTGCTCGGCGGCGACACCGACAAGCTCGCCGAGCTGGAGCGCCGGGTCGCCGGCCACCTCGGCTTCGACAACGTGCTGACCTCCGTCGGCCAGGTCTACCCGCGCTCGCTGGACTTCGAGGTGCTCACCGCCCTCGTGCAGCTCTCCGCCGCGCCGTCCAGCCTGGCCAAGACGATCCGCCTGATGGCCGGCCACGAGCTGGTCACCGAGGGGTTCAAGGAGGGCCAGGTCGGCTCCTCCGCGATGCCGCACAAGATGAACACCCGCTCCTGCGAGCGCGTCAACGGCCTGGCCGTCATCCTGCGCGGGTACGCGTCGATGACCGCCGAGCTGGGTGGCGACCAGTGGAACGAGGGCGACGTCTCCTGCTCGGTGGTCCGCCGGGTCGCGCTGCCGGACGCGTTCTTCGCCTTCGACGGCCTGCTGGAGACCTTCCTGACCGTCCTCGACGAGTTCGGCGCCTTCCCCGCCGTGATCGAGGCCGAGCTCGACCGCTACCTGCCGTTCCTGGCCACCACCAAGGTGCTGATGGGCGCGGTGCGCGCGGGCGTCGGCCGGGAGACCGGGCACGAGGTCATCAAGGAGCACGCCGTCGCCTCGGCGCTCGCCATGCGGGCCGGTGCCCGGGAGAACGAGCTGCTGGACCGGCTGGCCGCGGACGAGCGCATCCCGCTGGACCGGGCCGCCCTGGACGCGCTGCTCGCCGACAGGCTCTCCTTCACCGGCGCGGCCGGTGCGCAGGTGGCCGAGGTGGTCCGCCGGGTCGAGGCCGTCGCCGCCGCCTACCCCGAGGCTGCCAAGTACGCGCCTGGTGACATCCTCTGACGTTCCGTCAGGCCTTCGAGGGCCCCGTCGCCGATCCGGTGGCGGGGCCCTCGCCGTGTTCGGGGGCCGTCGCGGTGCCGGGGTGGCCGGGGTCCAGCGGCGGGGCGTTGGTGCCGCAGGAGTAGCGGCAGTCCGGCTCGGCCACCGGATGGTCCTCGGGAGCGAGGACGTTGCCGCGGACGGTGGCGGCCGCGATGAGCCCGCCCGTGGCGAGCAGTCCGGCGCAGATCAGCATCGCGGTGTGGAAGGCCGCGTCCACCGAGGCGGGCACCCGGTAGGCGTCGCCGCTGAGCCCGGCCAGGGCCGGCAGCGCCGCGACCGCGAGCAGGCCGGCCGCGCGGGCGGCGGCGTTGTTGACACCGCTGGCGATGCCCGCGTGCCGGACCTCCACCGCCGCCAGCACGGTCGCCGTCAGCGGTGCGACCAGCAGCACCATCCCGCAGCCCATCACGGTGACGGCCGGCAGCACGTCCGTCCAGTACGAGGCGTCCGCGCCGATCCGCAGCATCAGCAGCACGCCGGCCGCGCAGAGCAGCGGGCCCACGGTGAGCGGCAGCCGGGGGCCGATCCGTTTGCCGAGCCGGCCCGCCCGGGCGGAGAGCGTCAGCATCAGCAGGGTGATCGGCACCAGGGCGAGTCCGGAGACCAGCGGGGAGAAGCCGGAGACGATCTGCAGCTGCACGACCAGCAGGAAGAACACCCCGCTGAAGGCGGCGTAGACGCAGAGGGTGACCAGGTTCACCGAGGTGAACAGCCGGGAGGAGAAGAGGCCGAGCGGCAGCATCGGCTCCCGGGTGCGGCGTTCGACCACGACGAAGGCCGCGCCCAGCAGCAGCCCGGCCACGCCGGTCACCCAGACCCCGGCGGAGAGCCCGTCGCCCGCCGCCGTCAGCGCGTAGGTGACGGAGCCGAGGGCCAGTGCGGCGAGTGCCGCGCCGAGCACGTCGAACCGTCCGGTCGCGCTTTCGTCCCGGGTCTCCGGCACGTGGCGGGCGGCCACCAGGACGACCAGGGCGGCCAGGGGGACGTTCAGCAGGAAGATCCACCGCCAGCCCGGGCCGTCCACCAGCCAGCCGCCGAGGAAGGGGCCGACCGCGGCCGACACCCCGCCGAGGCCGGACCAGAGGCCGACCGCCGCCGAGCGGTCGTCCGGGTGGTAGACGGCCTGGAGCATCGCCAGTGACCCGGGGGTGAGCAGGGCCCCGCCGATTCCCTGGACGGCGCGGGAGGCGACCAGCACCTCGATGGTGGGCGCGGCGGCGCAGGCCGCCGAGGCGGCGGCGAACCAGACCACGCCGAGCAGGAAGACCCGGCGCCGGCCGTACCGGTCGCCGAGCGCGCCGCCGAGCAGGATCAGCCCGGCCAGGGTGAGCAGGTAGGCGTTGAGCGTCCACTGCAGGGCGGAGAGCGGGGCGCCGAGATCGGTGCCGATCCGGGGCAGGGCGACGTTCACGACCGTGCCGTCGAGCATCGCCATGCTGGAGCCGAGCACCGTCGCCAGTAGTACCCAGCGGCCCTGCGCGGTGCCCAGGCGCAGGGTGCCGGCCTCGGAGGTGGCCACGGCCCGATCGTCCGCCCCGGGGGCTGACGTGACAAGGGTCACCGGGGGTGTGTCGGTGAATGGCTTTCCGTAGGTGATCGCATGCGGACGGACACCGAAATCGGCGGAGCGTCGTGGATCAGTGGCGCGCGGTTAATCGATTGTGCACGTACTGTGCAGCCGATCATTCGGAGCGTCACTGCGCCCCCGGCTTTTGTTGCCGGTTCAAGAGATCGACATTGCTTCACCCGGACGGATGGGTTTTAGTTCAGCGACCGCCCGGCGTTGGCCCGGGTGGCCACCGGGTGGAACGCCTAGTCCTGCCGCTGCCCGGTGGTACGAACTGAACTCTGTACGGCAGGAGCGGGGGACCCAAAGGTAAGTCGCCGGACCGGAATTCACGGTCCGGCTTGGGGTGAAGCCGCGCATGCGGCCGGGCAACTCCAGCCCGAACCCGACAGCTCACCTCGCAGGCGTCGGAGAGGAAATCCCCCATGGCCGTACAGGCTCGTCGTATCGCCCTGCCCCGCGCCGCCCGCATCGGTATCGCCACCGCCGTCACCGGCGCCGCGTTCGCCCTTCCGCTGGTGACCACCATCAGCGCCCAGGCCCACACCGCGCCGGCCGCGAAGCCCGCGCAGACCAGCACCTGGACCGGCGCCACCAGCGTCGACGCCGCCCCGGCCGCCGCCGCGCAGCCGGCCGCCGAGGCCCCCGCCCCGGCCGCCGCTCCCGCCGCCGCCCCGGCCGAGGAGAGCTACAAGGTCGTCGGCGGGGACACCCTGTCGAAGATCGCCAACGCCAAGCACGTCGAGGGCGGCTGGCAGGCGCTGTACGACCACAACCGCACGGTCGTCGGCACCAACCCGAACCTGATCTTCCCGGGTCAGAAGCTCGCGCTGGGCGCCAAGGCCGCCGCCCCGGCCGCCGCTCCCGCCGCTGCCAAGCCGGCCGCCCCCGCGAAGTCCGCCTCGCAGGACTCCGTGAAGCCGGCCGCCCCGGCCGCCGCCCCGAAGCCGGTCCAGGCCGCCAAGCCCGCGCAGGCCCCGGCCGTCAAGCCGGCCCCGGCCGCCGCGAAGCCCGCCGCCCAGACCCCCGCCCCGGCCCCGGCCGCGGTGGCGAGCACCTCCGGTTACGTCTCCCCGATCGCCAACCCGAAGCTCGGCACCGCCTACGGCGTGGCCGGCTCGATGTGGGCCTCCGGCCACCACACCGGCGCCGACTTCGTCGCCTCCACCGGCACCCCGCTGCGCGCCGTCGCGGCCGGCACCGTGGTGAAGGCCGGCAACGGCGGCGCCTACGGCAACGAGGTCGAGATCAAGCTCGCCGACGGCAAGTACGCCCAGTACGCGCACCTGTCCTCGATCGGCGTGAAGATCGGTCAGACCGTCACCGCCGGCCAGCAGATCGGCCTCTCCGGTGCGACCGGCAACGTGACCGGCCCGCACCTGCACTTCGAGATCCGCACCGGCTCGGAGTACGGCTCGGACATCGACCCGATCGCCTACCTCCGGGCGCACGGCGTCTCCATCTGACCCTCCGGGCAGAGACCACCGCAGGGTGCAGGGCGAAGTGATCTCCGGGATGGTCATGTCGGGTGACCGCTCGACCGGGTGATCTCCGCACCTACGGCGGAACAACGGGCGCGGGACACGCCCAGGCCGGCCCGGCTCGCGAACCTCCTTCGCGAGCCGGGCCGGCCGCCGTTTTTCCGGGGGTGTTCGGGGTGCTCCGGGGCCGAAACCGTTCGAACACGGCGGGCTCCGAACCGAACAAGGCGTCAACTTCCCACCCGTGTTACCTGACTACCTGTCCGTTGCGGGCGTGTTCGCCGGGCCCCGATGCTGTCGGGCAGTCATCGTCCGACCGGTCAGGCGGGCGGCAGGGGCACGGCGGGTGAAGGGGGCCGGATGGCCATCCAGAGCGGGGACGCGGCGGGTGCGGACGCGGACGGAAGAGGCGGCGGTGCGGTCAACCGCCTGAAGGCGGACTCGGTCGGGCTGGTGGGCGTCGTCTTCATGGCGATCGCCACCGCCGCCCCGATCACCGCGATGACCGGCAACCTGCCGATCATCGTCGGCCAGGGGAACGGCGTGGGAGCCCCCGCCGCGTACATCTTCGCGACGCTGGTGCTCACCGTGTTCTCGGTGGGGTACGTGGCGATGGCGCGGCACATCACCGCGGCCGGCGCGTTCTACGGGTACATCTCGCACGGGCTGGGCCGGGTCGCCGGGATGGCCTCGGGGCTGCTGGCGGTGCTCGCGTACGTCGTCTTCGAGGCATCGATCATCGGCTTCTTCGCGTACTCGCTGCGCGGACTGGTGAAGTCGCAGCTGGGCCTGGACGCGGGCTGGGGCTGGTACGCGCTGTTCGGGCTGCTGGCCATCGCGGTGATGGCCTGGTTCGACCTGCACCTGACCGCCCGGGTGCTCGGCGTCGCACTGGTGCTGGAGATCACCGTGCTGAGCGCCGTCTCGCTGGCGGTGCTGTTCACCGGCGGCGGGCCGGACGGCTTCGCCGCCGAGGCGGTCAACCCGCTGAACGCCTTCCACGGGGTGGGCGGTTCGGGCGCCGCGGCGGCCGGCCTCGGGCTGTTCTTCGCGTTCTGGTCCTGGGTGGGCTTCGAGTCGACCGCGATGTACGGCGAGGAGTCCCGCGACCCCAAGCGGGTGGTGCCGCGGGCGACGCTGATCTCGGTGGTCGGGGTGGGCCTGTTCTACGTCTTCGTGTCGTGGATGATCGTGGCCGGCAACGGGGTCGGCCACGCGGTGGACGTCGCCAACGGGCTGGTGCCGGGCAAGGACGGCAACAACCTCTTCTTCGACCCGCTGGGAGCGCACCTCGGCGCCTGGGCGGTGAAGGTCTTCCAGTGGCTGGTGGTGACCGGGTCATTCGCCTGCGCGATGGCCTTCCACCAGTGCGCCTCCCGGTACCTGTACGCCATCGGCCGGGAGGGGTTCATCCACCCGGCGCTGGGTCGCACCCACCCGCGGCACGGTTCGCCGTACATCGCCTCGCTGGTCCAGTCGGTGATCGCGGTCGGGCTGGTCCTGGCCTTCCTGGCGGCCGGGATGGACCCGTACGTCCACCTGTACACGCTGCTGGCGCTGCTCGGGACGATGGCGATCCTGATCGTGCAGACGCTCTGCTCGTTCGCCGTGGTCGGGTACTTCCACGTGCAGGGGAAGCACCCGGAGACCAGGCACTGGCTCCGGACGCTGGTCGCGCCGGTGGTCGGCGGGGTGGCGATGGCGGGCGTGGTGGTGCTGCTGGTGATCAACAAGGACACCGCGGCCGGGGCCGCCGCCGACACGCTGCTCTTCCGGCTGATCCCGTACCTGGTGATCGGCACGTTCGTGGGCGGGATCGGGCTGGCGCTCTACATGAGGAGCCGGCGGCCGGAACGGTACGCCCGGATGGGGCGGATCATCCTGGAGGACGCCGGGGAGCGTCCGCAGGCCCCCGTCGGCGTCTGATCAGCGTTCTCCGGTTCACGGCTTCCGGTCCGCTGTCGCAGACCCGCTATGCCTGATGGTCCGTCAGTAGCGGCTGCCCGTCCGTCCGGTCAGGACCGGTGGGCGGGCAGCCCGCTGTGCGCGGCGGTCAGCAGCTGGTGCACCCGGTGCCCGAACTCCTCGGCTTCGCGGGCGGGTTCGGCGAAGACCAGGCGGACGTCGCGATGGCCGTCCGGGTGGTCCAGGCGGAGCACGAGGCCGTACCGGTCGAGCGCGAGCGGGCGGATCTTCGGCCGCCCGGCGAGGAGTTGGGGGTCGAGCAGCCGGGTCAGCACGGCGATCGCGTCGCGGTGGTCGTCCGCGAGATGGGTGAGCAGGTCGGCCTCAAGGCGGGCGAGCGGGTCGGGGGAGGCGAGGGCGAGGTCGGCGCCGGTGAGCGCGCTGGTGCCGTACGGGGTGGCGAGGACGGCGTGGGCGACGTCCAGGTGCAGGTGGACGCTGACGCCGTCGTCGGCGAGGTGGGCGAGGCGGAGGCGGCCGGCCAGGGTGAGGCGTCCGCGGACCCGGTCGCGGACGGCGACCGGGGCGACGTCAGTGAGGTCCAGCACGACGGCGAGGCCGTCCGGTTCGCCGGTCGCCGCGAGGGTGAGCGGCGAGTCGAGCGGGGCGCTCAGGCGCAGCCGGGACCCGTGCACCGCGACCGGGGTGTCGAGGTCGTGGTGCTCGCCGCAGGCGCGGATCGCCACCGAGGAGGTGGCGTCGAGCAGGCTGCAGACCCGTTCGGCGGCGGTGGGCTCGGAGACCTCGACGTCGGCGGGGACGGGACTCATGGCGACCTCCAGTGAGTTAGGTGAGCCTAACCTAATGAGTTTGCCGGGCGAGGGCAAGGTGAGGGCGGGGTTCCGGAGGGGGTCCGTCGTGGCGCGGTGCCGTGCGGCGCCGGACGCGGGAGGGCCCGGACGGTCGGCCGTCCGGGCCCTCCGCGGGTGCGCGGGCGGTCAGCCGATCACGGCCTGCGCGTCGATCTCGACCAGCATCGGCTCCTGCGGCAGCTCGACGAAGACCGTGGTGCGGCAGGGCTTCACGCCGCCCGGCTTGATGTTCTCCGCGATGAACTCGGCGTAGACCTCGTTCATCAGCGGGAAGTCGGCCCGCTTGGTGAGGTAGACGCGGAACATCACCACGTCCTCGACGGTGGCGCCGCCGGCCTCGACGATCGCCTTGACGTTCTCCAGCGTCCGCCGGGTCTGCGCCTTCACGTCGCCGTGGTGGAGGTACTCGCCGGTCGCCGGGTCCTGCGGGCCCTGGCCGGAGACCTGGAGGATCGGGCCCTTCCGGACGCCCTGGGAGAACATCCAGGCCGGGGCGGGGGCGCCGTCGGTGCGGATCTCGGTCTTCTGGTGGAGGTCGGGGTGCTCGCTCATGCGTTTCCTATCGCTCGTGCGTCGCCCTTGTCGGGGCGGGTGTCGGGTGGGGACGGGTACCGGGGCTGACCGGGGCTCCCGGTCCTCAGCCGGTCGGGGGCGTATCCGGCACGCCCTACGGCGTCCGGCGCTTGCTACGGCGTCTGCCCGCAGTCGGCGGAGACGGCGCGGGTGGTGGCGAGCAGCTGCGGCAGCAGCTCCAGTACCTGTTCGTAGGGGAGGACGACGTCCGGGACGGAGATCGAGGCGGCCGCGACGACGCGCCCGCTGGCGTCCCGGATCGGCGCGGCGACGCAGTTGATGAACGCCTCGTGCTCGGCGTGGTCCTGCGCCCAGCCCTGGACGGCGACCTTCTCCAGCTCGGCCAGCAGGGCCTCGGGGGTGGTCAGCGTCCGGGCGGTGTGCGGGGTGAAGTCGATGCCGGCCACCACGCGGCGCCGCTCGGGCACCGGCAGGTCGGCCAGCAGCACCTTGGAGACCGCCGCGCTGTGCAGCGCCGCGCGCAGGCCGATCCGCGAGTACATGCGCACCGGGTGGCGCGAGTCGTACTTGTCGATGTAGACCACCTCGCCGCCCTCGTACGCGGCCAGGTGCACGGTCTGGCCGGTGGCGGCGTTCAGCTCGGCCAGGTGCGGGGCGGCGATCCGGCGGATGCCGCGCTGTTCCAGGGCGAGGCCGGAGAGGGCGAAGAGGCCGGCGCCCAGGTGGTAGCGGTAGGCCGGGTCGCGGTAGACGAAACGTTCCTCTTCGAGGCTCTGGAGCAGCCGCAGCACCGTGGTCTTGTGCACGCCGAGCACCTCGGCGAGCTGGTCCAGGGAGCGCTCGCCCTCGCCGAGCTCGGCGAGGATGCGCAGGGCGCGGGTGACGGTCTGGCTCATGGTGCTCCAAGGGCCGGGGAGGGGGCCGGTCGAGGGTCTGTGGCCGGGCGGGGGCGCGCGGCGGTGCCCGCCGCCGGGCCCGCGATCGTCGGCTGAGTCGCTGCTGTCGTCGGCGGGGCTGCTGTCGCCGGCAAGGACTCTGTCGCCGACGGGCCGCCTCCCGCCGGCAGGGGTGCGGTCGCCGAGAGGATCGCAATGGCCGGCAGGGCGGGGGACACGATGCCGTCCGCCGAGACGCGGGTCGCCGCCCAGTCCTCGGCGGAGGCCGCCAGCAGGGCGTCGACCGCGGGCGCCGGGGGCAGCTCGGCCTGGTCGCCGTGGGCGGTCAGCGCGCAGGCGGCGCTGAGGTGGCCGAGCCGCAGCCGACGGCGCTGGTCCAGGCCGCGCAGGGTGCCCGCCAGGTAGCCAGCCGCGAAGGCGTCGCCCGCGCCGGTCGCCTCGACCACCTCGACGGCCAGCGCCGGTTCGCTGACGGCCGTGCCGTCCCGGTCCAGCGCGGTGACCACCCGGGCGGCGTCCTTGACCACCACGGTCGCCGGGGAGGGGAAGCGGCGGCGGAGCGCCTGCGGGTCGCCGGTGCCGAAGGCGGCCTGCGCCTCGTCGGCCCCGAGCAGCAGTACGTCGGCGGCGTCCAGCAGCGGCGGCAGCACGGCCGGATCGCGCTCGCGCCAGAGGGCGGGGCGCCAGTTGAGGTCGAAGCTGACCAGCCGGCCCGGGCGGCGCTCGGCGAGCAGGGCGCGCAGCAGGGCCAGGCAGTCGTCGGAGAGGGCGGCGGTGATGCCGGACAGGTGCAGCAGCCGGGCGCCGGCCAGCAGCCGGGCGGCGGACGGGTCCGCCAGCAGGGCGGGGGAGAGCGCGGCGGCGGCCGAGCCGCGGCGGTGGTAGTGCAGCCGGCTGCGCCCGGGCCCGAGGTCGTGGTGGCGGCCCGTGCTGCCGCCGACCTCCTTGAGGTAGAGGCCGGTCGGGCGGTGCGGGTCGACGGCGACCGCGGAGACGTCCACCCCGCGGGCGGCGACGTCGGCGAGCAGGCGGCGGCCGAAGCCATCGTCGCCGACCCGGCTGATCCACGCGCTCGGCACGCCGAGGGCGGCCAGCGCGCCCGCCACGTTGGACTCGGCGCCGCCGACCGCGAGCCGGAAGTTCTCCACCGATTCCAGCGGGCCCGGCCGGTCCGGCAGCAGCACCGCCATCGACTCGCCGACACAGACCGCCGTCGCAGGTGTGGGCTGCGCGGTGCCCGAGCTCGCGGCGGTGTCCTGTCGGGGCATCTGCTGGGCTCCTCGCGTGCTGCGGCCGGCCGTTCCGTTGACCTTGGTCCGGCGCCGATGCTAGAACCGTGATGCCAGCATGTGCAACCCTCATTGCACATGTTGCAACCTGGCAGATGGAGGAAGATCGTGGACCGGACCGTGGACCAGACCAACGCAGGCGCAGCCGCCGGCACCTTCGCGAGCGCCGGCACCGGGCCGGCGATCGACACCGGCAAGGTGGCGGCCCTCGCCGACGAGGTGCTCGACTGGCGGTTCAAGGCGCTGCCGCCCGCCGCCTGGGGCCTCAGCGCCCGCGACTACCTCGCCACCGGGCCCACCCTCGCGGGGCTCGGCACCCCGCTGCTGACCCTGGACGCCGCCGCCGTCGGCCACAACGTCCGGACCATGGCCGACTGGTGCGCCAAGGCCGGCGTCGCCCTCGCCCCGCACGGCAAGACGACGATGGCGCCGGCGCTCTGGCAGGCGCAGCTCGACGCCGGCAGCCACGGCATCACGCTGGCCAACCTGCCGCAGGTCCGCGTCGCGCGGGCGTTCGGCGTGCAGCGGATCCTGCTCGCCAACACCCTGCTCGACCCGGCCGGGCTCGGCTGGCTCGCCGCCGAACTGACCGCCGACCCCGGGTTCGCCTTCGTCTCCTGGGTCGACTCCGCCGAGAGCGCCCGGCTGATGGACGAGGCGCTGCGGGCGGCCGGCGCCGAACGCCCGGTCGAGGTGCTGGTCGAACTCGGCGGCCCCGGCGGGCGCACCGGCGCCCGGGGCGTCGACGCGGCGGTCGAGGTCGCCGCCGCGGTGCTGCGCGCGCCCACCCTGCGGCTGGCCGGCATCGGCGGGTACGAGGGCGCGCTGGCCCACGACGCCGGCGCGGAAGGGCTGGCGACCGTCCGCGGCTACCTGCGGGACCTCGCCGAGCTGCACCGGCGGCTCGCCACCGCCTACTCCGACGCCGCCGCGCCGCTGGTCACCGCCGGCGGCAGCGCCTACTTCGATCTGGTGACGGAGGAGTTGAACGCCCTCCCGGACGCCTTCGTGGTCCTCCGCTCGGGCGCGTACATCGCCCACGACGACGGCTTCTACCGCGGGATCTCGCCGCTCGTGCGCGGCGCGGGCGACGCGCCGTTCCGCGGCGCGCTGCACGGCTGGGCCCAGGTGGTCTCCCGGCCGGAGCCGCAACTCGCCCTGCTGGACGCCGGCAAGCGCGACCTGCCGTTCGACGAGGGCATGCCCGAGCCGCAACTGGTCCGGGGCGGCGCCGATCTGACCGGTACGGCGGCCCGGATCACCGCCCTCAACGACCAGCACGCCTTCCTCCGCGACGCCGGCGACCTCGCCCCGGTCGGCGCCGTGCTGCGGCTCGGCATCTCGCACCCCTGCACCGCCTTCGACAAGTGGACGTTGATCCCGGTGCTGGACGACGCCTCCGCGGCCGAGCCGAAGGTCACCGGCCTGGTCAGGACGTTCTTCTGATGGAGGCCGGCCCTCCGGCGGACGCCGGCCCGCTCGTGTTCAAGGGCGCCACCGTCGTCGACGGCACCGGCGCCGACCGGTACCGGGCCGACGTCCGGGTCGACCACGGGCTGATCACCGGGATCGGCCGAGGCCTCGGCGCCGTACGGGAGGTGGACGCCGACGGGTTGGTGCTCGCCCCCGGGTTCATCGACATGCACGCCCACTCCGACCTCGCCCTGCTGCTCGAACCCGAGCACCCGGCCAAGGTCACCCAGGGCGTCACCTGCGAGGTCCTCGGCCAGGACGGCCTGTCGTACGCGCCGGTCGACGACATCACGCTGCCCGCGCTGCGCCGCCAGATCGCCGGCTGGAACGGGGACCCGGAGGGCTTCGACTGGGACTGGCGCACGGTCGGGGAGTACCTGGACCGTCTCGACCGGACGGGCGTCGGGGTCAACGCCTGCTACCTGGTCCCGCACGGCTCGCTGCGGATGCTCGCCGTGGGCTGGGAGAACCGGGCGCCGCGACCGGCCGAACTCGACCGGATGCGCGCACTGTTGGCGGAGGGGCTGCGGCAGGGTGCGGTCGGGATGTCGAGCGGCCTCACCTACACGCCGGGGATGTACGCCGGAACCGCCGAACTGGTCGAGCTCTGCCGGGTGGTCGCGCAGTACGGCGGCTTCCACGCGCCGCACCAACGCTCCTACGGGGCGGGGGCATTGGAGGGCTACGCCGAAATGGTGGAGATCGCCCGGCGGTCCGGCTGCCCGGTCCACCTGACCCACGCCACCATGAACTTCGGCGTCAACCAGGGGCGGGCCGGCGAACTGCTCGACCTGGTCGACCGGGCACTCGCCGACGGCGTCGACCTCACCCTGGACAGCTACCCGTACCTGCCCGGGTCCACCACCCTGGCCGCCCTGCTGCCCGGCTGGGCCACCGAGGGCGGCCCGCGGGCGACCCTGGCCCGGCTCGGTGAGCCGGACGCGTGCGAGCGCATCCGGTACGAGGTGGAGGAGAAGGGCAGCGACGGCTGTCACGGGGTCGTCACCGACTGGGCGACCATCCAGCTCTCCGGCGTCCGGGACCCGGCGCTGGCGGGTGCCGTCGGGCGGACCGTCGCCGAACTCGCCGCCGAGCAGGGCCGGAGCGGGACGGAGGTCTTCCTCGACCTGCTGCGCCGGGACGAACTGGCCACCACCATCCTCCAGCACGTCGGCCACGAGGAGAACGTCCGGGCGATCATGCGCCACCGCGCGCACACCGTGGGCAGCGACGGCCTGCTGGTCGGCGCCCGGCCGCACCCCCGCGCCTGGGGCACCTTCCCCCGGTATCTGGCGCGCTACAGCCGGGAGTCGGGTGTGCTCACGCTGGAGGAGGCGGTCGCCCGGATGACCGGCCGTCCCGCCGCCCGGCTCGGTCTCGACCGGCGCGGCCTGATCGCCCCCGGCCACCACGCCGACCTGGTGCTCTTCGACCCCGGGACGGTCCGCGACACCGCCACCTTCGAACAACCCCGGCAGCCCGCCGCAGGCATCGAGCACGTCTACGTCAACGGCACCGCCGTCGTCCGGCAGGGCCGAACCACGGGCGCCCGGCCCGGGCGCGCCCTGCGCCGAACCGATCGAGGGACCCGAGCCGCATGAACCCCACGCCTTCCGTCCTCGCCCGCATGCGCGCCGTGCTGGCCTCCTCGCCCGTCATCGCGGTGGTCCGCGCCCCCCGCATACCGGATGCGGTCGCGCTCTGTGCCGCGCTCGCCGAGGGAGGCATCAACCTGACCGAATTCACCTACACCACACCGGATGTGACGGACCATCTGCAACGCGCCGCGCGGAAGGGCTGGCGGGTCGGGGTCGGCACCGTGCTGACGGCGGAGCAGGCCGAGCGGGCGCTCGCCGTCGGTGCCTCGTTCCTGGTCACCCCCGGGCTCCGGCCCGAGGTGGCGGAGTGCGCGCACACCGCCAGGATGCCCGTGGTGCTCGGCGCGCTCACGCCGACCGAGGTGCTCCAGGCCACCGAACTCGGCGCCGCCGCGGTCAAGATCTTCCCGGCCCGGGCGTTCGGCCCCGGCTACTTCAAGGACCTCCGCGGCCCGTACCCCGACGTCCCGCTGGTCGCCTCCGGCGGCGTCAACGCGGGCAGCGCCGGTGAGTTCCTGGCGCACGGCGCGGCCGCGGTGTGCGCCGGGACGGACGTGGTGGCGCCGGACGTCGTGGCGGCCGGCGACTGGGCCGAGATCACCCGCCGGGCGAAGGCGTTCACCGAGGCGTGCGGGGCGCGGGGCTGACGGTGGCCGGCCCGGCCGGCCGGCGGCTGGGCGGCCGGGTGCGGTGGCCGGTGGTTGGTGGTCGGTGGCCGGGTGCGGCGGGCGGTGGTCGGTGGTTGGGCGTCGGGCGCCTGGGCCGGCGGGTCGGGCCCGAGTGGGTACGTGGGCTGTCGGGACGGCCGGGATTGGACGAGAATCGGTGCCCCCGGCCCCCGGTACCCGGCAGGAGGATCCATCCCATGACCTCGACCCGCCCCGGCCCCGACTGGCTCGCCGACGCAGTCCTCTACCAGATCTACCCGCAGACGTTCGCCGACTCCGACGGCGACGGCGTCGGGGATTTCGCGGGCATCGCCGAGCACCTCGACCACCTCGCCTGGCTCGGCGTCGACACGGTCTGGCTCAACCCCTGTTTCGCCTCGCCGTTCCGCGACGCCGGCTACGACATCAGCGACTACCTCGCGCCTGCCCCGCGCTACGGCGCCACCGAGGACTTCGCGGCGCTCGTCGAGGCGGCGGGCCGCCGGGGCATCCGGCTCCTCCTCGACCTGGTCGCCGGCCACACCTCCGACCGCCACCCGTGGTTCGTGGCCGCCGCCGAGGACCCGTCCGACCACCGCTACATCTGGTCCGACCGCCCGGCCGACGGCTTCGTCGCCTCGCCCGGCAGCCGGCCCGGCTGGTACCGGCCGAACTTCTTCGACTGCCAGCCCGCGCTCAACTTCGGCTACGCGCGCACCCGTTCCGACCAGCCCTGGCGTCAGCCGGTCGACGCCGAAGGCCCGCGCGCCAACCGCGCCGCACTGCGCGAGATCATGGCGCACTGGCTCGGCCTCGGCGTGGCCGGCTTCCGCGTGGACATGGCCTCCTCGCTGGTCAAGGACGACCCGGGGTTCACCGAGACGGCCAAGCTCTGGACCGGGCTGCGCGACTGGCTCGACCGCGCCCACCCGCAGGCCGCCCTGTTCGCCGAGTGGGGTGACCCGGCGACCGCCGTCGCGGCCGGCTTCCACGCCGACTTCTTCCTCCAGTTCGGCGGCGCCGACCGCGGCCTGCCGCTGCGCTCGCTCTGGAACAACAACGCCGGCACGGTGGAGGAGTACTGGAAGCAGGGTCCCTGCTACTTCGAGGCCGAGGGCCGCGGCACCCCGCAGGTCTTCCTGGATGCCTGGCGCTCCGCCGCCGAACTCACCGAGGGCGCCGGGTACATCGCCCTCCCCACCGCCAACCACGACTTCTCCCGGCTGGCCACCGGCCCGCGCACCGCCGAGCAGCTCGCCCCCGCCTTCGCCCTCCTGTTCACCTGGCCCACCCTGCCCGCCGTCTACTACGGCGACGAGATCGGCATGCGGTACGTGCCGGGCCTGCCCGACGTCGAGGGCAGCGTGCTCGGCCCGCGCTACAACCGGGCCGGCTCGCGCACCCCGATGCAGTGGGCGCCCGGGCCGAACGCCGGTTTCTCCAGCGCCCCGGCCGAGCGGCTGTACCTGCCCGTCGACCCCGACCCGCGCCGCCCCGACGTCGCCACCCAGCGGGCCGACCCGACCTCGCTGCTGCACACCGTCCGCCGTCTCATCGCGCTGCGCCGGGCCCACCCGGGGCTGGGGGCCGAGGGCGCGGTGGACGTCCGGCACGCCGGGTATCCGATGGTGTACACCCGGGCGGGCCGGTACCTGGTGGCCGTCAACCCGCGGCGGGAGCCGGGCACGGTACCGCTCGGGCCGCCCGCGGCGCTGCTCGGGCCGGGTGCGGCGGGGGCCGGGCCGGTCGTCGCGCGGCCGCTGGAGGTGCACGGGGTGCGGGTGACGGACGGGGAGCTGCGGGCGGAGGGCTTCTCGTACGGGGTGTTCGAGCTGGGGTGATGCCGTTCCGGGGTGATGTCGTTCGAGGGTGACGGCGCCCGGGGTGACGGCGCCCTGGGGGCCCGACGTGGGCTGACGATGTCCCGGCGGGCTCCTGTCCCGGGCTGACGATGTCCCGGCGGGCTCCTGTCCCGGGCTGACAGCGTCCTGGTGCCGCCCCGGGCCGACGGCGATGCGGCGGTTGCGGCTCCTGTGGCTCCCCGTGGTCCCCCTGGGTCCCCGTGGTTCTCTCCGAACCCAAACTGGTTGTACACTGCATCTAGATAGTTGCATTTACCACTCTTGTGGATCCAGTACCGGAGGACGGAACGAACGCCATGAGCACACCCCGGACCACCGCCGCAGCGCCCGCCCTGGGGCACTCGCTCAAGCACCTCGCCATCCACCTGATCACCCCGCTGCTGATGTGCCTCGGGATGGCCCTCGCCTACCAGGGCGCCTTCCACCAGCCCGAGCCCAACCACCTGAAGGTCGCCGTCGTCGGCACCACCCCGCAGGCGCAGGGCCTTGCGGACGCCGTCCGGGCCAAGGCGGGCCCGGCGCTCGACGTCAGCACGCTGCCCAGTCGTGACGCCGCCGAGCAGCAGCTGCGCGAGCGCGAACTGGTCGGCGCGTTCCTGCCGGACGCCAGGAGCCCCGAGCTGATCGTGGCCAAGGGCGGCTCCGACACCTCCGCGATGGCGGCGGAGGCGGTGTTCCAGAACGTCACCGACAAGCAGGGCGTGCCGTTGCACGTCACCAACCTCACCGCCCTGAGCAAGGGCGACCCGACCGGGCAGGGCCTGTTCTTCCTGCTGGTCGCCCTCAGCATCGGTTCCTACGCGAGCGTCGCCGTGATCGGCGCGGCCGGTGCGGCGCTGGGCATGCGGATCCGGGCACTGGTCGGCCTGGCCGTCTCGCTCGTGGTGAGCGTGATCGGGATCGTCACCGCCGGGCCGGTCTTCCACGTCGTCGACCACCACCAGGCCGCCGTCTGGGCCCTCGGCTGGCTCTACTCGGCGGGCATCATCGCGGTCGGCATCGGCCTGCACACCTTCCTCAAGCGGTGGACCACGCTGGCGATGATGGTGCTGTTCGTGATGCTGAACTTCACCACCTCCGGTGGCATCTACCGGCCCGACCTGCAGAACGGGTTCTTCGGCGGCCTGCACTCCTTCTGGACGGGCGCCGGATTCATGGAGGGCGCGCGCAGCATCCTCTACTTCGACGGCGGCGCCGGCCTCGGCCGGCACGTGCTGACGTTGGTGCTCTGGCTGCTGCTCGGCGGCGCGGTGATGGCCGGTGCGGCCCTCCACGAGAACCGCGGGCGGGCGGCGCTGCGGCGGAAGGGCGCGGTCGAGGCCGGGGAGGAGACGGCCGAGGAGTCGGCCGAGGAGGAGATGGAGGAGGCGGTCGCGGTCTGACCGCCCTCCCGGCGAGAGCTCCACCCGGCGCCAAGGGCATCGGCGCCGGGTGGAAACCCGGCGGGCCGCGCCGGCCCCGGACAGGCCGGGCGCGGCCCGCAGTACGGCTACTTGTACGCGGCCTGCCCGGTGAGCGCCTGGCCGATGACCAGGGTGTGGATCTCGCTGGTTCCCTCGTAAGTGAGCACCGACTCCAGGTTGTTGGCGTGCCGGAGCGGCGAGTACTCCAGGGAGATCCCGTTGGCGCCGAGGATCGTCCGGCACTCGCGGGCGATGGACAGTGCCTCGCGCACGTTGTTGAGCTTGCCGACGCTGATCTGCTCGGGCCGGATCCGGCCCCCGTCCTTCAGTCGGCCGAGGTGGACGGCGAGCAGTGCGGAGTTCCCGAGCGCGACCGCCATGTCGGCCAACTTCCGCTGGGTGAGCTGGAACCCGCTGATCGGCCGGTCGAACTGGATCCGCGAATCGGCGTACCCGAGGGCGGCCTGGAGCGAGTCCCGGGCGGCGCCGACCACGCCGAACAGGATGCCGAACCGGGCCTCGTTCAGGCAGGAGAGCGGACCGCGCAGCCCCTCGGCCTCCGGCAGCCGGGCGTCGGCCGGCAACCGGACGTCGTCCAGATGGAGTTCGGACGTGACGGAGGCGCGCAGGGACATCTTCTGCTTGATGTCGCGCGTGGTGAAACCGGGAGTGCCGCGCGGGACGAGGAAGCCGCGCACGCCGTTCTCGGTGGCGGCCCAGACGGTGGCGACGTCGGCGATGCCGCCGTTGGTGATCCACATCTTGGAGCCGTTGAGCACCCAGTCGTCGCCGTCGCGCACCGCGCGGGTGCGCATCCCGGCCGGGTTGCTGCCGAAGTCCGGTTCGGTGAGGCCGAAGCAGCCGATCGCGGTGCCGGCCGCCAGTTGCGGCAGCCACTGCTGCTTCTGCTCCTCCGAGCCCCACCTCCGGATGGAGTACATCGACAGCGAGCCCTGGACCGAGACGAAGCTGCGGAAGCCGGAGTCGGCGGCCTCCAGTTCCATGCAGGCCAGCCCGTACGAGACGGCGTTGGTGCCGGCGCAGCCGTAGCCGTCCAGGTGCATCCCGAGCAGACCCAAGGCACCCAGTTCGGGGGCGAGTTCGCGGGCGAAGTGGGCGTTCTCGAACCACTCGCCGAGGTGCGGGCGGACCCGGTCGGCGAGGAACCGGGCGACGGTGTCCTGGATCTCGCGCTCCTCGTCGGTGAGGAGGGAGGAGAAGTCGATCAGGTCGAGCGGGTCGGCAAGGGGCTTGGTCATCGGGATTCCTCGTTTCGGTGGGGGAGCCGGTCGTCCAGCCAGGCGCTGAGCTCGACGGTGTGTTCGCCGAGTGCCGGCGGGCGGCGCTCGTAGCGCGGGGGCGTGCGGGAGAGGCCGATCGGGTTGGCGACCAGGTCGAGCGGTTCGCCGTCCGGGCCGGGCAGAGAGGCGCGCGGCTCCAGGCCCAGGGTGTCGGCGAGTTGGAAGGCTCCGGCCAGGTCGTTGACCGGTCCGCACGGCACGCCGAGCGGCGTGAGGAGGGCGAACCACTCGGCGGCGGTCCGGTGCCGGAGACGGTCGGTGAGTTCGGCGGCCAGCGCGTCGATGTGCGCGACACGCTCGGGGTTGGTGGCGAACCGGGCGTCGGCGGCGAGCTCCGGTGCCTCCAACCCCCGGCAGAGTGAGGCGAACTGGCGGTCGTTGCCGACGGCGATCACCAGCGGCCGGTCGGCGGCGGTGAACACCTCGTACGGCGCGATCGACGGATGGCGGTTGCCGAGGATGCCCGGCACCACGCCGGCCAGGGTGTACCCGGCGGACTGGTTGACCAGGCTGGAGAGCAGCGTGGAGAGGAGGTTGACCTCCACCAGCTGGCCCTCACCGGTGGCGTCCCGCTCGCGCAGCGCTGCCAGCACCCCGACGGCGGCGTGCAGTCCGGTCAGGACGTCCACCAGGGCCACCCCGGTCTTCACCGGCACGCCCGGCGCCGGGCCGGTCACGCTCATCAGCCCGCCGACGGCCTGCACCAGCAGGTCGTACCCCGGCAGTGCGGCACCCGCACCGGGCCCGAAGCCGGTCACCGAGCAGTAGACGAGCCGGGGGTTGAGGGCACGGGCCTCCTGGTGTCCGAGGCCGTGCTTCGCCATCGTGCCGGGCCGGAAGTTCTCCACCAAGACATCAGCCCGGCGGATCAGTTCGACCGCACGGGCGTGGTCGGCGGGGTCGCGCAGGTCGAGGGCGATCGAGCGCTTGTTGCGGTTGACGGAGAGGAAGTAGGTGGCCTCGCCCTGTGCGTGGGGCGGGCCCCAGGCGCGGGTGTCGTCCCCGGTACCCGGCTGCTCGACCTTGACCACGTCCGCACCCAGGTCGGCGAGGAGCATCGTGGCGTACGGGGCGGCGAGGACGCGGCCGAAGTCGGCCACCAGGACGCCGGCGAGGGGGAGGGCTGCCTGGCCTGCCGGTGCGGCCGGGGTCGTCGGTGCGGTAGGGGTGTCCGGTCCGGTCGGGGTTTCGGGTGCTGTGGTGCGCTGCGGATTCACCGGGCACCCCCGGCGGAGGCGCGTACGTACACCGTCCGGGTGGTGGTGAAGAACTCCCGGGCGGCGCTCCCCTGTTCCCTCGGCCCGTAGCCGGACCGTCCGGCCCCGCCGAACGGGCCGTGCGGATCGGCGCCCGCCGTCTCGGAGTTGATGTGCAGCACGCCCACGTCCAACGTGTCGATCGCGGCGGCCACGTTGTGCAGGTCGTTCGTGAAGACGGCGGCGGCCAGGCCGAACGCGCTGTCGTTGACGAGTCGGAGCGCCTCCCGGTCGTCCCGCGCGCGGCGGACGACCAGGACCGGGCCGAACAACTCCTCGCGCCAGAGCGGGTCGTCGTGCCAGAGCGGTTCGTCCCCGGTCAACTCGACGACCGTGGGCGGGAGATAGGCGCCCGAGGCGAGTGGGCCACCGTACGGGCGGCCGCCCGTCAACACCTCGGCACCCGGGCGGGCCGCGGCGGCGTCCACCGCGTGCTGGAGCTCGTCGCGCGCCTGGAGCGAGACGACCGGGCCCATGTCGGTGGACGGCTCCAGCGGATCGCCGACCCGCAGTGCTGCCGCCCGGTCCACCACGCGGGCGATCAGCTCGTCCGCCACCGCGTCCGCGACGATCAGCCCCGAGGTCGCCGTGCACTTCTGCCCCGCCGAACGGAACGCCCCGGCCACCACCTCGGCGGCGGCCAGGCCGAGATCGGCGTCCGCGAGCACGGCCGCCGCGTTCTTGCCACCCAGCTCCGTCTGCACCGGTCGGGCCAGCGTGCCGCACGAGGCGATCAGGGCCCGCCCGACGGCCGTCGAGCCGGTGAAGGTGACCGCGTCCACCCCCGGGTGGCCCGCCAGTCGAGCCCCCAACTCGCCGTCCCCGTGGAGCAGTCCCAGCACCCCGCGCGGCAGTCCGGCCTCGACCAGGGTCTCGGCGAGCCGCTGCGCCAGCAGGGGCACCAGGCCGGACGGCTTCCACACGACGGTGTTGCCGAATCCCAGCGCCGGCCCGATCTTCCACGCGGGGACGGCGATCGGGAAGTTGAACGGCGTCACCGCCGCGACCACGCCGACCGGCCGGTGCAGCACCTGGATCTGCTCGCCCGGGCGCGGGGAGGCGAACACCTCTCCGGCCGGCCGTGACGCCTCACCCGCGCAGTAACGGAAGACCTCCGCGGTCCGGCGGACCTCCCCGACGCCCTCGGCCCGGGTCTTGCCCTCCTCCCGGGCCAGCTCCTCGCCGTACCACTCGGCCCGTCGGTCCAGCAGCGCGGCCGCGTGCGCCAGGACGCCGGCACGGCCGTGGTGCGGCGTCGCCGCCCACCCGGGGAAGGCCTCGCGGGCCGCTGCCACCGCATCGTCCAGATCCCGTGCCTGCGCGAGCCGGCCGGTGGCCACCACCTCCTTCGGCCGTGCCGGGTTGACCGAGAGCAGCTCCCGCCCGCCACCCGCGCGCCAGCGTCCGCCGACCAACTGGCGCAGCCGCTCCACCGGCGGGCTCGGCCGCTTCGCCCGTGGGGCGGCGGGCGCCGTCCCTGCTCCCTGCTCCATGAGGGCCATGGCTCTCCCTGTCGCTCGCCCGGCTTCACCGCCGGGCCTGTCCGCTGGGGTGCGGATCATTCTGGGCGGCAGGAGCCGGTGACGCAGTGGACGGGATGTCCTGCGAAGCGGTGCGTCGGCTGGACGTTTCGTCGGGCGGACGATTCGTGAGGTGCCTTCGGACGCGGTGGCGGCGCGTACTCGCCCGGAGAGGGGTCACCCGGACAGGGGCGGCCCGCCCGGGGGATCTGCCGGGGCACGGCGGTCCGGTGCGGATGACGGCGGTGGCGGGCGTGTTCTGCTGGCAGCTGCGCGTCCGGCGCGGCCTGCTTCGGGGCGCCGGCTTCGAGGTCCGTCGCCGGTTTCGAGGCCCGGTTTCGAGGTCCGTCGCCGGGTTCGAGGTCGGTTTCGAGGCTGCATCGCGGTTCGACGTGCGGTTCGACATGCGGTTCGACTTCGAGTTCGAGGAGCCCTCCATGACCCGCCCTCCCCGCCACCTCACCGGCCTGCTCGGCACGGCCGTCGCGGCCTCCGCAGCCCTCGGCCTGCTTGCCGCGACTCCCGCCGTGGCCGTGGCACCGCCGCTCTCCCAGCCGCGGATCATCGCCCACTTCGACCTGGCCCAGGGACTCCAGCCGGAGAACATCGCGCTCGAACCCGACGGCTCCGCCGACCTCAGCTTCTCCTTCGCACGCCAGATCGGCCGGGTCGACACCGCCGGGAACCTCACCGTCCTCGCCACCCTCCCCGCTCCCGCGAATCCCGCCACGCCACTGCTGGGCGCGGCCGTCGTCTCCGGTATCGTCCGCGCCCACGACGGCACCCTCTACTTCGCCTACGCCACCGGTACCGAGGACCTCACCGGCATCTGGCGGCTCTGCCCCGGCGGCACCCCCGAGCGCATCTCCGCCTTCCCCGCCGACAGCCTCCCCAACGGCCTCGCCCTCGACGAGCGCGAAGGCCGGCTCTACTCGGCCGACTCGGCCCTCGGCGTGGTGCGGATCGTCCCCGTGGAGGGCGGGGACCCGGTGGTCTGGTCCGACGACGCCCTGCTCAAGCCTACCGGCGGGTTCGGCGCCAACGGTCTCAAGGTGCACCACCACGCCGTCTGGGTCGGCAACACCGACACCGGCAACCTGCTGCGCATTCCGATCCGGCACGGCGGCTCCGCCGGCCCGGCCGATATCCGCGCCACCGGGCTCGGTGGCCTCGACGACTTCGCCTTCGTCGGCCACGGTGACAACCTGATCGCCGCCCTCAACCCTGCCAGCGAGGCCGTCCTCATCGCGGAGGACGGCACCCACCACACGGTGCTGACCCAGCAGGACGGTCTCTCCAACCCGACCGCGGTGGCCGTCCGCGGCGACACCGTCTACGTCCCGAGCGCGGCCTTCGTCACCCGTACCGACCCGAACCTGCTCCTGGCGACGTTGGATCGGTAGCGGGTAGCGGGCAGAGGGCGCGAGCGGTGCCGGCCCGGGCGGCTCAGCCCGGGCCGGCGGGTTCGTGGAGCGGCGCCGGTGGCCACCGGCCCCGGCGCGGCAGCCCTCGGCCGGGCACCGGGATGCCGATCTCGGAGGCCCTGGCCGCCCTGGCGACGGGCAGCGCTCCTACTCCCCCGGCCAGGCGGTGAGGGCGAGCAGCAGTTCGGCGCGCACGTGCGCGGAGTCCAGGTCGACGGCGAGCAGGGTGCGAGCCTTGTCGAGGCGCCCGCGCAGGGTGTGGCGGTGGATGCCGAGTGCGGTGGCGGCCGACTCCCAGTGGCCGTGGTGCTCCAGGAAGGTACGCAGGGAGAGGAGCAACTCGCTGCCGTGGGTGCGGTCGTGGGCGGCGAGCGGGCCGAGCCGGGTCTGCGCGAGGCCGGCCAGGACGGCCCGGGTGTCTGGATCGGCGATCAGCACCTGGCCGGCCAGGGACTCGTAGTCGACGAGTTCCTCTCTCCGGGCCGGGCCGAGGGCCGCGGCGTTGAGCGCCTCGCGCAGGGCGCCCCCAGCGTCGGCCGGGGCATGGACGGCGGAGAGCCCGGCCCAGGGGCGCGGGCGCAGGCGGGCGGCCGCGCCCCCGGCCAGGGCCCGTGCCGCGCCCGGGTCGTCGCCCGGCAACAGGACGACCGCACAGCCCTCGCGCACCGCGCCGAACAGTGGCAGCCCGCGGGCGGCGAGGTCCTCGGCGGCGGCGTCCAGCACCCGCCGGGGCGTACTGCCGCGCAGCGCGAGCACCCGGACGCCGGCCTGGGACGGGAACCCGGCCTCGGTGAGGTGCTCGCGGGCCGCGGCGGGGGTGAGCGCGCCGTCCAGCAGCAGGCCGAGGACCAGGCCGTGGACGCGGTGCTGTTCGTCGCGCAGGCGCAGCGGCTTCTCCGCCTCCAGGGCGAGCAGGGAGGCGGCGTGGCCGAGCAGCAGGTGGTCGACGGGGGTGGGGGAGTGGTCGGTGACCAGTACCAGTCGGCCGTGCGGCCGCAGGCCGAGCCGGACCTGCTGGACGGTCACCGTCCTGTGCGGTGAGGCGCTGACCGCGCTCGCCGCCCGGGTGCGCAGCATGCCGGCCGGTCCCCGTTCGCCGGTGTCGGCGAGCAGACCAGGGGCCAGGTCGGCGGCCTCGGCCGGGTGGGCGGCGAGCAGCTGGCCGTCGTCGGTGAGCAGCAGCACGCCGGCCTCCGCCGCGGAGGCCAGTTCGCGGACCACGGCACGGGCTCCGCCGCGCAGTGCTGCCCGGGTCATCCGGGGCTGGCTGCGCGAGGCCCGGACCACGCCTTCGTACTGGAGCTCGGCGAGCCGTTCCATCAGCGCCTTGGTGATGGCCACGAACGGTGTGGGGAGCGGGACTTCGAGCAGGACCAGGCCGGTGGCACGGGCGTTCTCCACCAGGGCGGGCGGCACTCGGGGGTGGGAGAGGCCGACGCCGAGGCCGAGTGCGGCGACGCCGGCCGCCACCAGTCGGCGGACGTACGCGGCGGCGCCGTCCGCGTCCTCCGGCGAGAGCCGCAGGCCGGTGGTGAGGACGAGTTCGCCGCCGCTCAACCAGGGGGTCGGATCGGCGAGTTCGATGCTGTGGGCCCAGGTGACCGGCCGGTCCAGGTCGCCCTGGCCGGCCAGTACCCGCAGACCGAGGTCGCGCCGCTGCACGAGCCATCGGACCGGGACGCTCAACGTGGTCTCCTTCGGATCGCTTTGGTGGCGGTGGTGCTGGCGGTACCGGTGGTGCTGACGGTGGCTGTGGCGCTGGCGGTGGCGAGGGAGGCCGCGAAGAGTGTGCAGGCGCCGGCGGCTGGGGAGAGATAGGTGAACCCACGGGAGAGGTCGGTCCGGAGGTTCATGTCGCTCTTGAACGCGGAGGTGCAGCCGAGGGCGGCGAGGCGTTCGGCATCGCGTCGGCGTCGGGGTCGGGGTCGGCGTCGGGGTCGGCGTCCGCACCGGTCGGGAGGGGTGGTGGGGTGTGGGGGGAGTGGCACGTGCGCTGGCATCGGTCATGACCGCCTCCTGGGATCGTGACGTGACGCTCGGGGTGAGGGTGCGGGAAAACATACGAGACTGAGTTTCCAGCGGCAAGGGCGTACCGCCGTTTGCGTTGTACCCTGCCGGAAACACTCAGCAGGACGGTGATCGGGGAGGGCCCGCCATGACCAGCACCGGGAGTACGACCCCGCTGCTCAGCGCCGTCCTCGCCCCGCTCACCGACCTCGGCCGGGCCGACGCCGTCGCACGCCGGATCACCGAGGCCATCGCCCTCGGCCTGGTGGCCGACGGTGACCAACTGCCCAGCGAGAACGATCTCGCCGATCAGCTCGGCGTCGCCAACGGCACCCTCCGCGAGGCGCTCGCCCTGCTCCGCGACGCCGGGCTGATCGAGACCCGGCGCGGCCGCAACGGCGGCAGCTTCGTCCGCACCCCGGCGGAGGGATCGGACCGCCTCCAGCTCGCCCGCCTGCGCGAACTCGGCACCGTCGAGCTGCGCGACCTGGGGGACGAGGAGTTGGCCGTCGCCGGCACCGCCGCCCGGCTCGCCGCCGAACGCGCGCCCGCCGACCTCGCCGACCGGCTCACCCGGTTGGTCACCGCGCTGCGGGACGCTCGCACTCCCGCCGAACTGCGCCGCGCCGATGCCCGCTTCCACATCGAACTCGCCGTCGCCGCCCAGTCGGTGCGCCTCACCCAGCTCGCCGTCCGCCTGCAGGCCGAACTCGGGCCACTGCTCTGGTTGCCGGCGCCCTACGCGCCCGACCAGGAGCGGTTCGCCGACCAGCACCGGGAGATCCTGGTCGCCGTGGTCGCCGGGGACGGGCCCGGCGCCCGGGCGGCGGCGGAGGCGCACACCGTCGCGTGCGTGCACCATCTGGTGCGGGGGCACCTGGAGCTGACGGGCGCTGCGGGGCCCTCCCGGCCGGCGCCGCCGGCCTTCCTCCCGGAGCGCTCATGACCGGTATCGGCTGACCGGTAGCAGCCCGAATCCACGGGCCGGGCACGTTCGCCGTGCGGGGCGGGGGCGGGGGCGGGGCGGGGGCGTGGGGCGTGGCCCGCACGTGGACCTCCACGGCTCCAACCGGTACCGGCTCTGCTTCGCCCGCCCCCTGGCAGCGGGCCTCGGACAGACCGGTTTCGCGGGCGGCGTGGTGGCCGCCGATGTGCCACTCGCCGGGTTGGAACGGCGGTTCGTCCCACCGCTGCGTGCCCTCGCCGGCGACGCAGCCGTCGTCAACGCCGAGGGCCGGGTGCCCGCCGTCGACACCCCCGTCGTGGCCCGGTCGGCACGTTCGCCCGCGTCCTGGTCGCGGAAGGCGGGTCGGGCGGAGCGGCGCCGGTGCCGTCGGCGGCGGTGGATCGGGCGGTCGTCCAGGGCAGCTGCTTGACCTTTATTGCCGGATGTATTTCCTGGGCAAGGGGTCGGTTGGTTGGGGTGCGGGGCTGGGGTGGTTGGGGTGTTCATGGCGGAGGAGTGGGTCGCGGACAGCCTGGCGACGATCCCCCGTCGGACGGGCGGTGGTGGGGCGCTCAGGTACGGCGGGGTGGCCGGGTGAAGCAGCAGTCGCCGCAGACGCCCGCGCCCGGGCCGACGCGGTAGTAGAGGCAGCAGCTGTTCCGCCGGAAGGCGCTGCCGTCCAAGGTCCCGGTGCCGGCCAGCGGCGCCCGGTCGAGCAGTCGTGCGACCAGCGTCCGGGCCCGGCCGGGAGTCGTTCGGGGCCCGAGCATGCGCAGCGCCCCGGCGAGTGCGGACGCGGCGTTGCCCTGGAGCAGCCGCTCCGACAGCGGCACGGTGGCCCGGACGGCGGCGCCTAGCGGCGCCAACTGGCCCTGGACGAGCGCCCGGTGGAGGTGCTCGGCGAGGGCCTCGTCGTCCGCGACCCGCGCGCTCCGCGGTTCGGGCGCGTACGGGGTCCAGAGGTCGATCGGCCCCTGGTCCGGCACCCGTACGTACGCGCGGTCGGGCTCCAACGCGGGGACCGTGCCCAGCAGGACGGCCGCGCCGAGGCTCACCGAGCAGAACCGGGCGGCCAGCCCGAGGTGCAGGATCGAGGCCGCCACGCGCGGTTCGGCGGTCCCGAGCCGTCGCGCGACCTCCCGGACCCGTGCGGCGAGCGGCGAGTCCGGCCCCGCCGCGTAGAGCTCGCGCAGCGGTCGGTAGCCGGCAGGCGGCGTGTCGGAGGACGCGGCGGCGGCGTCCAGCGCGAAGTACGGTCCGACGGCGGCGAGTCGGCGGTAGTCGGGCGCGGCGGCGGTCATCGGGCGGCCGACGTGGAGGTGGTGGGCGCGACGGTGGGGGCGGGCACCGCGGTGGGGGCGGGCGCTGCGCAGGCCCGCCGTCGGCTGTTGCCGGGGACGGGCGGGGCGCTCTCGACCGGTGGCGTGTGGCGGGCGGGACGGCCGGCGGGCGGGCGGACGTCGGTCATGCGGGCGTTCCTCTGGATCGGGTCGGCGGTCGGGGGGTCGGTCCGTACGGCGGAGTTGCCGTTGGCGCTCCCCGGGAACGGTACCGCGCCCTGGCAGTCCGTGATCGGTACGCCGACGGCTCCCGGGAGATGCCTCCGGATGGTCGGCACGAGCCGCAGCGCCCGTCCGGCCAAGGCTGTTGGCGCGGTCGTGGCGGCGGCGATCCGGCTCGCCACCGCCGGCCCCGCCGACCCCGCCGGTCGGTGGCCCGTAGGTCCGCTGCGGGGCGACGGGCAGCGCCGCACGCCGCTTCCGGTTCGGGACCGATGCGAGGGGCAACGACGGCAGCTGCACCTACCCGGTCGGCCGGTTCGGACCCGACGCCCTGCGCGCGCTCAAGGCGTTCCAGCCCTACGGGAACCTGCAGCCGGACGGGGTCGTCGGCCCCGACAGCGGCACCCCTGGTCCACGGCCTCGGAGAGGAAGCTGCTCCACAGGCAGCACTCCACGTGCCGACCGCACGGCGGCACGACCTGACGGCGGCGTGGTGGCATTGATGAACGGGCGACGAGGACCGGTCCGTGCTCTGGCGGTCTGCCACGACTCCTTCTGTGGCGGGGACCGGGCCGATCCCGGGGAATGCCGGGCCCGAGACGCATCGCGCGACCCCCGTAGGCTCGGGCGCATGCGTACCGAAACCCCGGCGTCGGACGGCCGGTTCACCTCTGCCGCGCATCCTCATCCTGACCCGGCTTCATCGGCTCCGTCGGCTTCGTCGGCTCCGTCGGTTCTCCCGGCCCGAGCGACGGGCGGCTTGGCGGTACGGCTCCGCCGGCCGCTGAGCGTCGTCGCGGTGCTCGGTGTGCTGGCGCCGGTGGTGTTGGCTCACCCGGGGCAGCGGGCGGCCGCGTTGCTCCTCGCCGCCATGTCGGCGTTCGCGGCGGCGGTGGCCGTCCTGCCGTGGCCGTTCCGCCGGGTGACGTTGGCGGGGGCGACGGGACTGGCCGCGATCGCCTCGCTGGCGCTGGACGTTGGTTACTCCGGCCCGTACCGGCTCGCCGCGTTCTGGCTGCCCTTCGAGTGGCTCGCCCTGCTGGTGCTGCTTGGACGGGCGGCGCGGCGGGTGCCCGGTCGGTGGGCGGGGCCGGTGGGGGCACTGGTCGGCCTGGCCGTGCTGCTGGTGCCGCTGCGCTTCGCCCTCCGGGTTCCCGAGGGCGGCTGGACCGGTTCGCTGATCGTCACGCTGCTCTCGTTGCTCCCGGCGGTCGGCGTGGCCGGAGCCGGCCTCTACCTGCGGGCCCTGGACGCCCGCCGGGAGCGCGCGGTCGCCGGCGCCCGTCGGGAGCAGCGACTCGAAGTGGCCCGCGGGCTGCACGACTTCGTCGCCCACGAGATCACCGGCATCGTCCTGGAGGCGCAGGCCGGCCAGCTGCCCGGCCTGGATGCGGCGGAGACGGGCGACCTGTTGCGTCGGCTGGAGGAGGCAGGACTGCGGGCGCTGGACTCGATGGACGCGATGGTGGGAGCGCTGCGCGACCCGCAGGCCGACGAGGTGGGGGAAGGCCGTGCCGTCGGGGCCACCCGGGTCCACGGGCTGGCCGACCTGGCGGAACTGGTCGGGCGCTTCTCGGGGACCGGTTCGACCCGGGCCAGCGTCGAGCTGGCGCCGGAGGGCGCCGGGTTGTTGTCGCGCGACGCCGAGGCGACCGCGTACGCCGTCGTCCTGGAGGGGCTGACCAATGTGCGGCGGCACGCGCCCGGTGCGGGGGAGGTGGTCGTGCGGGTGGCGGTGGTGGACCGTCCGGAGGGGCGGGGTGGGGTGGGAGAGTCCGGTGGTTCGGGTGATGCCGGTGGTTCGGCGGGGAGAAGTGGTCCGGAGGGGCGGGGTGGGTCGGCGGGTCGGGGTGGTCCGGATGGGTCGGTGGTCCGGGTGGTGGAGGTGTCGGTGACGGACGACGGCGGGCGGGGGCGCGCGCCAGGCCCGAGGGGCCTGTGGCGGCGACTGCCGGGCAGCGGCGGCACCGGGCTGGCGGGGATGGCGGAGCGGGTGGCCGCCCACGGCGGGACGCTCGGCGCGGGCCCGCACCAGCCGTCGGGTTGGCGGATCACCTGTGAGCTGCCGGTGCGCTAGCCGCCGCATCAGGCGGCCTTTGCCCCGAGGACTGTCTCCACGGCCCGGCAACGTGGGGGAACACACTGGCCGACCGGTTGAGGCAGGACCTTGAGGGCGTTGCGGAGGTCGGGCAACGGGACGACGGTTGGTTCCGGGATGTCGCGGTCCGCCCTCGGCATGTGGGTCCGCTCGGCTTCACCTGGCTGTGGCAGGGAGACTCCGCAGCCATCGTCCTCGGGGTCGAAGCAGGTGGTGTGAGCCGGGAACCCGGCCGGTCCGTGGAAGAACTGGATCTGGTGGAGGCAATCATCGACGCCCTCCTGACGGGCAGCGCCACGGCCGTCTCCGCCCCGGGCCGATGCGAGGTGACGGTGCCCCGTGGCGACGGCCGCAAGGAGGTGCAGGGCAACCGCGGCTTCCCGTCCGGCTTGTCTGCCCCTTCCCGGGGGCGCGCTGGGGACGATGTGTTGACTACGGGCAGTACAGGCCGTACGGGGCGGTACGCGCCGTCAGCAGATCGGCCCGGCCAGTGACCGACGGACCCTGTTTCCTTCCCTGCCCGACTGCGGAGAGCACGCCACTCGGACGGCCGGTGGGGTGGCCCGTTCGGCAGGGGTCGGCAGCGGAAGTGGGGCTGAACGGGACGAAATCGAGGCCGGATATCTGCCGAACGGCAGATGGCAGGGCGAAGCGGAACGGGCAAGCTCGTAGCCGTAGCCGTAGCCGTAGCCGTAGCCGTAGCCGTAGCCGTCATCGTCGTTCGCGTTGGAGGAGCCACCCCATGACCACCACACCGGCCGTGCCGGACACGCCTGCTCGTCGAGCGTCCCTTCGTCGGGTGGTTGCCGCCGTGGCCGCGCTGGTCGCGTTTGCCGCGCTGGTCACCGTCACCGGCTGTGCGAAGGCCGACGAAGCCGCGCCGGAGGACAGGACCTTCGGCTACAGCGGTACCACGCTCAACGTGGTCTCCCGTCACCACGTCCCGACGGATCTGGTGGCGACGGACCGTCAGGACGTCAAGGTCACGCGCTGGTTCAAGGCAGAGGTCCTGGGCAAGCAGAGGAGCGAGTGGGTGCTGGACGGCGACACCCTCACGCTGGAGGCGAGTTGCAGCGGCGTCTCCAACTGCGACGCCCGGTTCAGGGTCGAAGTCCCGCCGCACATAACCGTGCTGCGCGACGGCCGGGCGACGGAGCTCACGGGCAAGGCCGCCTGAACCGGCGCGCGGCTCATGGCGGGCCCGGCGGAGCGTGCGAGACTGCTCCCCGTGACGAGTCCTCATCCGGAGCACGGTCCGAACGATCCGGTGCCCTCCGCGGTGCCTGCCATGGTGTCCGGTACGGCACCTGTCGCTGCGCCCGGTACGGTCACCGCTGCCGTGTCTGCCGCCGCGTCCGCCACGGTGGCCGGCGCCGAGCCGCTCGGGGCCGGCCCGGCCCGCATCCGCACGCTGATCGCGGACGACCAGGAGGCGGTCCGCCGGAGCGTCCGGCGGATCCTTGAGGCCCAGCCCGACATCACCGTGGTCGGCGAGGCGGCCGACGGCGTCGCCGCACTCGAACTCGCGGGGCAGCTGCGCCCGGACGTCGCACTGGTCGACATCCGGATGCCCCGGATGGACGGCCTGGAGCTGACCCGGCGGTTGGCCGGACCGGGTGCCGTCACGCCGGTGCGGGTGGTGGTGCTGACCACCTTCGACCTGGACGAGTACGTCTACCCGGCTCTTCAGCACGGCGCGTCGGGCTTCCTGCTGAAGCGTTCCGGTCCGGCGCTGCTGGCCGAGGCGGTCCGGGCGGCGGCGAGCGGCGAGAGCCTGATCAGCCCGTCCGTCACGGTCCGGTTGTTGAAGCACGTGACGGCGCCCCGGCGCCCGGAGAGCCGTCGTGCCCCCGTGGTGCCGCTCACCGAACGGGAGGTGGAGATCGCCGGCCACGTCGCGGCGGGCCGTACCAACGCCGACATCGCCGCCGAGCTGTTCATCTCACCGGGCACCGTGAAGACGCATGTCGCCAGCATCCAGCGCAAGCTGGGCGTGCAGAACCGCGTCGGCATCGCCGTGCACGCCTGGGAGATGGGGTACGCGGTCCCGACCGCGTAGCGGTGTCCGCCGCACGGACCTCGCCGTGTACGGCCAGTCCGGTCCCGTCCGGTGCAGTACGGCCAGTCCAGTGCAGTACAGCCAGTGCGGTGTACGGCCAGTGCGATGCGGGCACGCGGAACCTGCGAGGCGGGGGTGGCCTCCGGACGTCACGTCCTCCGGCCTAACAGTTCGATCGTCGACCGAGGTACCAGCGGCAGACCCTGATCCGTCTCGATCTGTCGCCACTGCCTCCTGCGGTCGAACTCCCTCATCTACCTCGCAGGTCCACCTCCATGATGCTCCTCCCACGTCGGTTGCACCAGGGTTTTCCACCGTGAACTCGGGCAAACTTCACAGGTCGGATGCGAGGTGGAAGAGGGGTCCGCCGCTACCGCAGCGCGTCCTTGCGCAGGAACCGCTTCAGCCGTTGCCACGGCCAGGTGTTGATCACGTCCTCGGTGGTCAGCCAGGCGCGCTGGGCCGTGCCGATCCCGTACCGCGGGTAGGCGAGGTGACCGGTGGCGTGGGCGTCGCTGTCGATCGAGAACTTCACGCCGTACCGCTTCGCCCGCAGCACGTCCTCGTCGCGCAGGTCGAGCCGCTGCGGTGAGCTGTTGATCTCGATCGCAGTGCCGGTGCGGGCGGCGGCCTCGAAGACGGCGTCCAGGTCGACGTCGATCGGCCCCCGCCGGCCGATCCGGCGGGTGGTGAGGTGGCCGATGACGTGGACGTGCGGGTTCTCGCAGGCCCGGATCAGCCGACGGGTCTGGGTCGCCCGGTCCGCGCCGAAGTGCGAGTGGACTGAGGCGACGCAGACGTCGAAGCCGGCCAGGAACTCGGCGGCCCAGTCGACCCCGCCGTCCGGCCCGATGTTGAGCTCGGTGCCGTGCAGCAGGCGCATCTTCCTGTGCCGCCCGGCGAGTTCGCGCAGCTGTTCACGCTGGGCGAGCATCTTCTCGTCGGTCATCCGCTGCATGACCAGGTCGGGTGCGTGGTCGGTCACGGCGTAGTACGCGTAGCCGCGCGCGGCCGCCGTGTCGATCATCTCCTCCAGGCCGGCGAGCCCGTCCGTGAGGTTGGTGTGGGTGTGCAGGTCGCCGCGGAGGTCGGCCTCGGTGACCAGTTCGGGCAGTTCGCCGCGGAGCGCCGCCTCGATCTCGCCCCGGTCCTCGCGCAACGGTGGTGCGATCCACGGCAGTCCGAGTGCCGCGTAGACCTCCTCCTCGGTGGCCGAGACCACGTTCGCGCCGCTCGCGCCGCTCGCGCCGCTCGCGTTCCTCTCGGCCTCCTGGGCCGCCTCCCCGGCCTCGGCGCTGTCCCCGTTCCCGGCCCTCTCCCCGTTCCCGGCGTCCGCCACCTCGAACAGCCCGTACTCGGAGAGTTTCAGGCCGGCCCGGACGGCCATGGTGCGGAGCTTGATGTTGTGCGCCTTCGAGCCGGTGAAGTACAGCAGCGCCGCGCCCCAGTCCTCCTCCGGCACCACCCGCAGGTCCACCTGGAGGCCCTTCGCCGTGCGCACCGAGGTCTTGGTCGGGCCGCGTACGATCACCTCGGCCACGTAGGGGAGTTCGGTGAGCGCGGCCATCAGCGGTGCGGAGTCCTCGGCGGTCGCGAGCACGTCGATGTCGCCGACCGTCTCGCGCATCCGGCGCAGTGAACCCGCGTACGTGCAGCGGGTGCAGCCCGGCACGGCAGAGATCGCCGCGACGACCTGCTCGGCCTGCTCGGTGGCCGCGTCGAGCAGTGTCCGCCCGCCGGACTGCCGCATCAGCTCGATGCCGTGCAGGATCTTCTCTCCGCTGCGCTCGCCGAATCCGGCCACCCCGCTCAGCCGGTCCGCGCGGATCGCGTCGGCGAGTTCATCGACCGAGGCGATGCCGAGGTCCTGGTAGAGGGCGAGGGCGCGTTTGGGGCCCACGCTGGGGACGGCCATCATCTCGCGCACGCCGGGCGGGATCGCGGCGCGCAGTGTCTCCAGGGCCTCCATCCGGCCGGTGGCGAGGTACTGGGCCACCTTCTCGGCGGTGGACTTCCCGACGCCGGGGATCTGTTGGAGGCCCTTGGCGTCCAGTCCGGCGACGTCCTGCGGGTAACCGCCCACCGCTCGGGCGGCCTTCTCGTAGGCGCGAGCCCGGAAGGCGTCCCCGCCGGTGATCGAGATCAGGTCGGCGTACTCCTGGAGCAGCTCCTGGACCTGGTCGTTGAGCCGGGTCATGGGGTCAGTCTAGGTTCGGCGGCCGGATCGGGCCGGGCGGCAGTGGGCCGCGTGCCCCGAGGGCCCTGGGCGGCTGCGGGCCGTGTGCCCCAGGGCCCCGTGCCCAGCCGCGCGACCCCGGGGCGTGTGCCCGGAAGGCCCCGGGCGCGTACCCGGAGCACACGGTCCTCGGGGGTGTGGGGCCCGCGAGGTGGATCCCCGCCCCGTCGGTCGGCCGGGACGACACCCGCCGACCGGCGGGGTGCGGTGGCCGATTTGCGCCCATGAGCCGGATTGTCACCCGGGTGGCGGAGGCGCAGGCTTGGCGGAGGGGGCCCGAAACGCGGCCCTGTCCGGCCTGCCGCGCGATCGGCGGTGGCGGCCGGTGATGCACGAGGGGCAGGGCGATGGCACGCGGGAAGCTCTGGGGCTATGTCGCGTCGGGTGCCCGGGTACTCGGTGGGTTCGGTGCGTTCGGGGGCCTCGGCGGCCCGGGCGGGTCCGGGGCGTCCGGGCACCGTGGCGGTTCCGGCCGGGACGGTGGCTCGGGTGGTGGCCGGGACGACGGGTTCGGGGGTGGTGCGGGCGGCGCCGAGGGCGCGGACGGGTTCGGCGGTGCAGGTTCCGGCTGGGCCGGTGGTCCGGGGCGGCCGCCACCCCGGGAGATGGCCGCACCGCGCCCGCTCACCCGGCCCGAGCTGGAGCGGGTGCGCTGGACCGAGCGCAGTGAGGGGTGCAGCCCGGAGGCGCAGCACGTCCAGATCGGCGAGGTCGTGCGGCGGGTGCTGCGCGGCGGCGGGCGTGCGGCAGCGGTCGCGGTGCGGATACCGGCCGGTCTGCCGGTGGTGGCCGTGGACGCCCGGCGGCTGGAGTCCGCGCTGGCCGGGCTGGTCGACCACGCGATCCGGCGCAACCCGGCGGGGGCCCGGGTGCTGGTCCGGGCCGACGCGGTGTCCGGCCGGAGGGGTTCGGGCGGCATCGGCGGCTTCGGGAGTACGCGCGGCGTGGGCGGCGGGAGCAGCACGGGGGCCGTCCGCGGTCGGGGGGCGGGGCCGGCCGGTGCGGGCGGTCCGGTGGCGGACCGGGCCCGGGTGGAGCTGCGGGTGGTGGACCGCGGACCCTGTGAACTCCCGGAGGCCCGTGAGTGGTTGCTTGCCGGGCTGCGTCCGGAGGGCCCGGTGGGTCCGGCCGGGTACGGGCTGATCCGCGCGGCCGGCGGGCGGCTGGCCGTGGAGCCGACTCCGGGCGGCGGGCTCACCGTGGTCCTGATCCTGGAGGTCGCCCGCGACTGACGGTCGCCGGGGTTCGCGACGCGGTGGTGTGCCGGGGGTTCGCGACGCGGTGGTGCGCGCGGCCGTCGGGGCTCCGAGGACCGCAAAGACTTCTTCGCAAATAACCCTTTGCGAAGAAGTCTTTGCGGTCCTACGCTGTCTGCCATGACCGAAGAGCAGAAGTGGCAGCACAGCCCGGAGCCGCAGAACGACGTCGTCGTCCTCGATGCCAAGGGCCTGCGGGCCCTTGCCCACCCTGTGCGCGTGCAGTTGGTCGGGCTCCTGCGCCGGCACGGGCCGTCCACGGCGACCAGGCTCGCCGAGCGGATGGGGCTGACGTCGGGGGCGACCAGTTACCACCTGCGCCAGCTGGCGGCCGCGGGTTTCGTCGCGGAGGACACCGAGCGCGGGAACGCCCGCGAGCGCTGGTGGAAGCCGCTCCACCAGATGACCTGGTTCGCGGACCGGGACTTGGCCGACGAAGAGCCCGAGGCCGCGCTCTCCTACCTGCGGTCGGTCGTCGCCGCCAATGCGCTGACCACTCAGCGCGCACTGAACTCCTTCGAGACCATGCCCCGCGAGTGGCGGCACTCCTTCGACTTCAGCGACTGGTCGCTGCTGCTGACGCCGGAGGAGGCGCGCCGCCTCGCCGACGAGGTGGCGGAGGTGGTCGGGCGCTACCGACGGGCGCCAGGAACCGGGTCCGGCTCGGAGCCCGCATCCGGGGCCTGCTCGGAGTCCGACTCCGGTTCTGCATCCGAGTCCGAGTCCGGGGCCGTGTCCGAGTCCGCGCTCGGCGCCGTGCCGGAGGGTGCGGAACGGGTCGCGGTGGTGTTCCAGGTGCTGCCCGACCCCGCGAGCGGCCCCGAGGCGGACGAATCGGAGGGCCGGTCATGACCACCGTCCCCGTTGAGGCCCCGGAGGCCGCCGGTTCGCCGCGAACGGTCCGGCCGTTGGCGGGGGTGCTCGGGGCCATGGCGATCTCCCTGACGGGGACGCGGGTCTCGGCGATCGCCTTACCGTGGTTCGTCCTCGCCACCACCGGCAGCGCCACCATGACGGGAGTCGTCGCCTTCGTCGAGATGGCGCCGTATGTCCTGGTCAAGGCACTGGCCGGGCCGGTCGTGGACCGTCTGGGCCCGCGGGTCATCTCCTGGACCACCGATGCGGTGAGCGCCGTCGCCGCGGGCCTGATCCCGCTGCTGCACGGTTTGGGCGTGCTGCCGTTCTGGTTGCTGCTCGTCATGGTCGGGCTGGTCGGAGCCGTTCGCGGTCCGGGTGACCTGGCCAAGGAGGTGATGGTCCCCGAGGCGGCCGACCGGGCCCGCGTACCGCTGGAACGGGCCACCGGCCTCGCCGGGGTCACCGAGCGGCTGGCCTCGACCGTCGGCCCGGCGGTCGGCGGCGGGCTGATCGCCCTGCTCGGCCCGATGGCCGGTCTGACGATGAACGCCGTCGCCTTCGCACTGGGCTCGCTGGTCATCTCGCTCGTCCTGCCGCGCGGCATGGGCCGGGCGGCCGTCACCCCGCCGCCGGCGGAGGCCGGGGAGGGCGGGGCGCAGCAGCAGGCCGGCTACTGGCAGATGTTCCGGGAAGGCTTCTCCTTCGTACGGACCGAGCCGTTGATGCTCACCGTGATCGTGATGATCGGCGTGACGAACCTGCTGGACGCCGGGTTCATGACGGTTCTCGTCCCGGTCTGGGCACAGGAGTCCGGCGGTGGCCCGGCGGCCATCGGCCTCACCGGCAGCGTCTGGGGGATCGCCGCGGTCGGCGGCAGCCTGATAGCGGCGGCCTTCGCCCACCGGCTCCCGCGCCGGGTCGTGTTCTTCACCGGTTTCCTGCTCTGCGGCGCCCCGAGGTTCCTGGTCCTTGCCATGGGCGCACCGATGGGCGTCGTGCTCGTCGTCTTCGCGGTGGGCGGCTTCGGTTCCGGCTTCCTCAACCCGATCCTCGGCGCGATGCTCTTCGAGCGTGTGCCGCGCCACCTGCTCGGCCGCGTCGGGGCCCTCGGTGACTCCCTCGCCTGGGCCGGCATCCCCCTCGGCGGTCTCCTTGCCGGCGCCGCCATCTCCCTCACCGGCCTGATACCCGTGCTGCTTGTCTCCGGGGGCCTGTACTTCGCGACCACCACGCTCGCCGGTCTCCGCCCGGAGTGGCGGGAGATGGACCGCCTGCGCGGTCACGGTCCGGCGAGCGCGGTCGAGAATCCCCCGGGGCCGACGCTGGCGGCGTAGCACGGCTCAGAAGCGGACGCCGAACTGCTGACTGGCGTTGCGCTCTGCGGCGGCGTGCCACCAGCCCGGAGGGCTCGGCCCGGTGACCCTTGCGGACGGTTGGTCGGGGTGGAGCCCGAGGCGGCTGAGCGCCGCGGCCTGCACACGGACGTCGAACCAGCCGCGCCACTGGCCGTCGGAGTCGCGGCCGCAGGTCAGGCCCCAGCGGATCTCGTCGGAGGCGAAGGGCATCCAGTCGATTCCGCGGTCACGCAGTCAAGCGCGGACGGCGGCCGGCGGATGAAGGCGACCGGACACGTTCTCGTAGGCCACAACGGTGATCCAGTCGGGGTTCGGATCAGTCATGGCGGACATTCTGCCCCGCCCGGCACGGTCCGCGCCCGGGCTTTCACGTGATCGAGTTTTCACGTGATTGACGGGGCGGTCGGGCGCCGGGTGGTCGAGCGTCGACGGCCGGCGGTGGCCCGTCAGTCCTGTGGCCGTCGGTCCTGCGGCCGTCGGTCGTGCGGCCGTCAGTTCTGCGGCCGTCACTCGTGCGCTGGGCGGCCGGTCCACTGGAGGAGGACCAGGCTCGCGAGGGCGGCGAGGGCACACCACGTGGAGACGAAGGCTAGCCGCCACAGCAGCGCGCAGACCACGGCGCCCACGCCGGTGAGAAGGCCGAGGCGGCGCAGCAGGCGGTCGCCGCTGACGAGGAGCGAACCGACGGTGGCGAGCAGGTACCCGGTCAGGAGGACGGCAGGGTGGGGGAGGCCGATGGCGTAGCTGAGAGTGTGGCCGTGTTCGTTGGCCGATACCGGGTGGGTGGCGACGGCCACGGCGAGCGGGACGGCGACGAGCAGGCCGAGGAGGAGGAGGAAGGGCAGGACGATACGCCGTCGAGCCGGTTCGCGGGCCGCGCACCAGACACCGGCCGGAACGAGCACGGGCAGCAGCGGCAGCGCGATCACCGCCCAGGCGGTACGTGCCCACCCGGCCGGTACGGCGGGGACACCGCCGTCGCTGCCGTACCAGACGGCGGCCTCGATCAGTTGGTGCACGCCCAGGACAAGGGGGAGCGCGGCGAGCAACATCCGCTCCGGCCGTCCGGCGCGGTGGGTCCGGACCAGGCAGAGCACACCGATGCCCGACACCACTCCGCCGGCGATCAGATCCGCCTGCGCGCTCCAGCACATCTCGCCGCCTCTCCGCCGACGCCTCTCCTGCTGCTGTGGGCCTGGCTGCTGTTGGTCCTGCTGCCGTGGGCCTGGCTGCCGTTGGTCCCGCTGCCGTCCGGTCGGCTACCGGGAGCCACCGGAGTTGGAGCCGCCGGGGCCGCTGGAGCTGCCGGACCCGCTGGAGCTGCTGGAGCTGCCGGAGTCGGGCGATTCGGGCGAGTCGGGGGAGTCCGTGGCGCCCGGCGAACCGGAGGGGTCCGGAGGTGGAGGATCGGTGCCGTCCGTGCTGATGGCGGGGGTGCCGCGGCCGGCCGGCGCCGCCTGCCCCGCCTCCCGTGCCGATCCTGCCGACCCCGCTGACCTTGCTCCCCCGGCCGATCCTGCCGACCCCGCTGCCCTCGCCTCCCCGGCCGGGGCCCCGGATTGGGCGGCTTGCACGGCGTTGTCCCGGCGGTCGTGCGCGGTGCCGGGCATGGCGGGGTGGCGGCCGATCACGATCACGCCGATGACGATGGCCACCAGGCCGGCCACTTGCCAGGCCAGCGCGCCGGGGGTGACCCGCAGGCGGTCGCCGAGGAACCCGACCGCGCAGGCGATTCCTGCGATCGGCTGCGCAGCCGTCAGCGCGGGCAGGGACATCCGCAGTGGCGCGGCCTCGAACGCGCTCTGCACCAGCAGCAGTCCGACCACGCCCGCGGCCACCACGGCGTACGGCTGCCAGGTGCGCAGCACGGCGTCGAGCCCGTCGTGGTCGAGGCGTTGGGTCGTGGTCCGGGTGAGCGCGTCCTGGAGCCCGTACAGCAGTCCGGCGGCCAGCGCGAGCAGGGTGGCCTCCTCGAACAGCGGTAGTCGGCGGGCGAAGGAGACCAGCAGCAGCGTCAGTCCGGTGACCGTGCCGACGACCAGCCAATGTCGCAGCTCCCCGGCCGGTGGGCCGCCGCCGGTGGGGCGGCCCGCCACGATGAAGGCGGTCACGCCGAGGCCGAGCAGCAGCACGCCGGCCCACCCGGAGCGGCCGAGGCTCTGGCGGGTGAGCACCCGGGAGAGTGCCATCGCGAACAGCAGGTTGGTGGCGAGGAGGGGTTCGACCAGCGAGACCTCGCCCTTGTTGAGGGCGAGGGCGGAGAGGATCAGGCCGCTGACCATGAAACCGGTGCCGAGCAGCCACTCGCGCATCCGCAGCAGGTCGAGCAGCAGTCGCCAGTGCAGCAGGTCGGAGCGCGGCGCCCGCTGTGCCGCGTGCTGCTGGAGGACGAAGCCGAGGCCCAGACAACAGGCGGCGCTGAGTGCGAGAAGGAAGACCGCCACGGAGGGACCACCCGAACGTCGCTGCCGGCACCGGACCGGCGGTCCGTGGTTCGGCCTCGGTCGCGGCGCGCTGTCGCCAGCCTACCGCCGGGGCGGGGCGCCGACCCCCGGGACGCAGCCGCGGAGGACGCGAAGGGCGAGTCCGTGACGCCCGGAAGGAGGGGCCCGTCACGAGGGGAAGTCGGGGCCTGCCACGCGCGCCCGGCCAGGCCCGCCGCGCTTGCCGCCGCGGGCGCAGCGGGCGCACGCTGGTGTGAGCAGCCGCCACGGCGTCCGTGTCCGTGCCGGTCTGAGCAGGCAGGTCGGGGGCCGGCACCAGGAGGTGTGGCATGCACAACCAATGGGACGTGGAGCTGAGCTTCGAGGAAGACGGTGTGCACACGGGGTGCAACGCCCGGCTGACAGGCGCGAGGGCACCGGGCCTCAGCGCGCACGGGGAGGCGGTCAAGAGCGCGGAGGACCGCCCGCTTGCCCGCATCGGCGAGGAGGTCGCGGCCTCCCGCGCGCTGGAGGAGCTGTCCCGCAAGCTGAGGGCACAGGCCACCGGGGAGATCGAGGACGAGGGCCACCGGCCCGGCTACCTGATCTACTGACGAGCGGGCCCGCCGGCACCCGACGGGCCGTTCGCCGACCGACCGGGCCTCGTCTCGGCGCGTCCGCGGCTGGGGGGAATGACGGCGGCCCCGGCGAGACCGGACGCGGGTCCAGCGCCTTGGCTGCCGTGGGCAGTGTGGGTGTCGTAGGTGTCGTGGACGTCGGCGAACCCGAGCCCCTGGCTCTCGGAGCCCATCGGGTCAGCAGGTCCGGGGCACAGGGACCGGAGGGCGCTGCGGGTCCGGGCCTCGCTGCCGGGATCGGCGTGTGGACCGGCGTCCGGGATTCGAGTGCGACGCCGATGTCCTGATATCGAGCCGACGGAGTCCCACAACGGGGTCCCGAGCCCCCAGTGCTCGTGATCCCACCGGAAGACCGCGCCGTGGTGCTCGCCGACCCGCAGATCGACGATGAGGTCATCACCATCAGGACTCATCGCGATCGGCATGATTTCCGGCAGGAACCGGGGTTCGTCCGCCCCGCTCTGATCGAGTGGGATTCCTCCTGATCCGCGACGAGAAGCCAGATCTCTCGTGTGTCCAGGGCCTCCTCCAGCGTCACCGGAGCGAATGGTCCGGGGAATCCGGTTGTCGGCTTTGACGTTGCTCAGGGTTCACCATTCCCGCACGTCGGCAGGGAGCGTCGCTGCCAGCTCGGCCTCGACTGCATGGAGGCGCGCCGCATCCGCCGCCGGCCTGACAGGGTCCTTTCGGACGTGCGTGCTCAGCCGGCCGTCGAGGCCGTCCCACGATTCCCGCACACCGTGATCAATGGGCGTCAGGACCGGCAGTCCTCCGGCCGCTCCGACACCGGTACCCGCTCCGAGGACGCGGGCTGCCGGAGCCGATCAGGTCTCACGCCTCGCGGTGGAAACCTCCGGGCGGACCACCTTCCCCGCTCCGTGTTCGCCCCGCTTCCATGTGCGGGCAGGGGCGGAGAACAGGGGGTCCTCGTGGTCGCAGGCCGAGAGCCGGCCAGGGGGTGTGCTGACGGCGAGTGCGGTGACCGGTCAGGTCCAGGTCCAGGGCCGGGGCCGGGTTGGGGGGAGTGGCCAGGCCGGGGGTGTGGGGAGGGGGCCGTCGGTGAAGGTGAGAGGGGTGGTGTCGGCGCGGCCGGTGAGCCAGGCGAGGACGGCGTGGCCGGGGGCGGTGACGGCGGGGCCGGACGGCGCGAGGGTCCATTGTCGGCCCAGGTCGACGGCGTCGACCCGGCCGAGCGGGAAGTCACGGGCGGCCAGGGTGGTGAGGGTGTCGTCGAGCGCCCATGCGACGTAGGGGGCGGGCCAGTCGGACGGGCCGTGGCCGGCAGCCAGGTCGGTGTGGTGGGTCTCCAGCTCGCGCCAGCAGCGGTACAGGGTGAACCACGCCGGGTGCGGCCAGCCGGCTGCCGCCGTCACCTCCGCGTCCCATGCGGTGGCGGGCATGGACCGCGCGTCCTCGATGAGGGTGGCGAGGGAGTCGCGCAGGTCGTCCACCAGGTCGGGGGCCGGCCGGGCCGCGCTGTCCTCGACTGCGCGGGTCAGGGCTCCGGCGTCGGGGCGCGGCCCGGGTTCGGCGCCGGTGCGGGCGGTCCTCAGCAGCCGGCGGTAGGCGTCGGCGCTGCGGGCGAGATGGGCGACGACGTGGGCGCGGGTCCAGCCGGGGAGGGCGGAAGCGGCGCGCAGGCCGTCCCCGGTCAGGGCGGCGAGAGTGCCGCCGAGCCTGGCGCCGGAGTGGGTCAGCTCGTCGATGAGGGCGGACCGGGAGGCATTGAGGGGTGGGGTCATGACGACGAGACTGCCCGACGGCCGACCGCGGCGGCGTCGCGGGCCCTCGCCGTCCCACCCCGGCGCAGATCCACCCCGACGCAGACCGGCCCCGACGCAGACCGGCCCCGGTGCAGACCGGCCCCGGGGCGGATCCGCCCCGAGGGAGAGCCGCCCAGGTGTGGATCCGCCCGGATCCGGATCCGGCCGTGCGCGTGGCCTCCCGGGGAAAGGCGCTGCTCGCCCGTGCGCAGGAGCCGTTCCCGGACCGACGGGGCGCCGTCGAGAAGCCGGCGGATGCGCACGCCCTCGTCGCGTGAGGTCACCCTCGGCAGCGGGCCGAAGTCGTCGGGGAGCACGTCGAGCAGGCTCACCAGGCACTCGCCCGTGCGCAGCGTGATCAGTGCTCGCATCGCAACTGACCTGGGATGGCCGAGCGGTGGGACAAGGGCTTGCCACGGCGCCGGCCACTGCTGGCGGGTGCGGCCGGCTGCTGCGGCGATTGCCGTCCACGCCGGGGCTGGGCGTCGGCCGAGGCGGAGTGCGAAGGCCCGCTGCTCCAGTACGCGCAGTGCGGGTGTTGCGGGTGTGGCGACGGTCTTCACCTCGCGGGGCACGGACTGGTCCGGGTTCACCGCCTCGTGCTGTCGGGCGGTTTCCCTGGAGGGTCCGTCGGTCCCGGCGGCGTCAGGCGAGGAACTCGGTGATGTGGTCGTTGAGTTCGGCCGGTCGGGCGGTCAGGAGGTTGTGGTGGGAGAGACCGGGCAGGACGGTCACGGTGGCGGTGGGGAGGGCCTGCCGGGCCAGGTCGGCCAGGCGGCGGGCATCGTGCGTGCGGCTCTGCTCGGCGAGCAGGACCAGGGTGGGGGCGGTGAGGGCACGGAGGCGGGCGGGGGTCGGGCGGGGGCCGGTGATCGGGCGGGTGGCGGGGAAGTCGGCGTGGCCGAGGGCGTAGAGCTCGCGCCAGGCGGGGTCGAGGCCGGTGCCGCGGGTCTCCCAGTCGAGGTAGGAGCGGGCCGTCGCGGCGGTGCGGGGTGGCAGGAAGAGGGGGAGCACGCGCAGCAGGTAGCCCGGGCGGAGACCGGCGAAGCACTGGGTGGGGTCGAGCAGGGCCAGCCGCCGGATGCGCGCCGGGGCGTGCAGTGCGTACTCCAGCGCGATCCAGGCGCCGTACGAGTGGCCGCAGAGGTCGGCCTCGGGGACGGCGAGCTCGTCGAGGACGGCGTCCAGCCAGCCCAGCAGGCCGGGCACGCCGCTGAGTGGCGGGACGTCGAGGACGCTGCGACCGGGGTCGCCGATGAGGTCGACGGCGAGGACCCGGTGGCCCGCGGAGGCGAGCGCCCCGACGTTGGCGAGCCAGCAAGCGGAGGTGGCGCCGCCGCCCTGGAGCAGCACCAGCGGGCGGCCGTCGCGGGGGCCGCAGGCGTTGACCCGGGTGGTGCCGTGCGGGGTGCGGACGGTGAGGGCCTCGACGGGGACGGGCCAGCGGGCCAGGGCCTCGTCGTACGCGGCGAGGAAGCGGCCGAGGCCGGCCCCCGGGGGCGCGGCGGGGTCGGCGGTGCCGGACATCCTGGTGGAGCGTGCTGCCATCGTGCCCTCCGGTGGATCGCAAACTGACTCGCTCGGCAATAATCTCGCTGAGCGAGAGAATAGTCGCACGGGCGTGCCCACGGAAGAATGGCGGGGTGGACGAAACCGAGGAACCAATGCAGCTGGTCCATCTGCTGCGCGGGCTGACCGTCGAACTCGACCTGTTCGGGGCCGAGTTCGCCGGACGTCACGGCCTGCACCCGACCGACCTGCGGGCGCTGATCCACCTGCTGGACGCCGCGCGGGCCGGGACGGTGGTGACCCCCGGGCGGCTTGGCGAGGCGCTGCGGCTCAACTCGGCCGGGACCACCGGCCTGATCGACCGGTTGGAGCGGCTCGGCCTGATCCGGCGCGAGCGCGACCCGGGGGACCGCCGCAAGGTCAGGCTGGTGGTGGAGGAGCAGGCGATGGAGCTGGGGCAGGCCTTCTTCGGCGGCCTGATCGCCGACCTGGTGGCCGCGATGGGCCGCTTCGACGCGGGGGAGCTGGCGACGGCCCGGCGCTTCCTGCTGGAGATGACGGAGGTGGTCACCGCGGCCCGCGAGGCGGAGTGAGCGGCTCCGCCGCGGCCCCGAGGCCTGGCCGGGAGCCGCGGGGCGGGGATGGGGCCAGGAGCCTTGGGGTGGGGATGGGGCCCGGGGCCGCGGGGCGGGAGCCTGAGGCCGCGACCACCGGAAGCTGTCAGTGGGTTTCAGGCCGGCGAACCCGTCGAGGACGGCGCTCCTCGGCTCGTGGGCGCCGTCCGGCCGCGTCTGCCCGTTGTGCAGGTATCGACTGCCGCGGGTGCAGGGACCAACTGCCACGGGCCGCGACCAGGTCGGCGTGGCGGACGCCGCGCCCGGGGGCCGTCCGGGGTGAGGTGGTGCCACTGCCGCAGATCGGGGGAGACGGCGAGGCCGCACTGCTCCTCGTAGCTGCCCCCGGCGTCCGCCGATCCGTCGTAGCGGCCCGGTCGGCCCCGGTCGGGCAGGGTCGGGCCGGGTTGGGCAGGGTCGGGCCGGGTTGGGCAGGGTCGGGCCGGGTTGGGCAGGGTTGGGCAGGGCCGGCCCCGGTCAGGCCGGGCCGAGTGCCCAGCTGACGGCCGAGAGCGTCGCCATCGAAACCAGGGTCGACCAGAGCACCGAGTCCCTGGCCAGCGCGGTGCCCCGGCCGTACTCGCGGGCGTAGGTGAACACGTTCTGCGCGGTCGGCAGGGCGGAGAACAGCACGACGGTGAGCAGCTGGTGCGGGGGCAGGTGGAGGAGGAACGCGCCGACGGCGAACGCGGCCAGGGGCTGTATCAGCGTCTTGACCGCGACGGCCACGCCGACCTCAGCCAACCGGGCCGTGCCGGCGGCCGCCGGGCGATGGTGCAGCGACATGCCGAGCGCCACCAGCGCCGTCGGCACACCGGCGCCGCCGAGCAGCTGGCAGGACCGCTCCACCTCGTCGGGCAGGTGCCACCCCGTGGAGGTGGTCACCGCGGAGGCCGCGGCGCCGACGGCGACCGCCAGCAGGACGGGGTTGCGCAGCGGGAGGGTGAGCAGCGCGCGCCGGCCCGCGCGCCCGCTGTCCAGCACGGTCAGCACGGCCGGGGTGACCAGCAGGATCTGGAAGAGGACGACCGGAGCGACGAAGGAGGCGTCGCCGAGCACCTGCATGGCGACCGGGATCCCGAGGTTGGCCGAATTGACGTAGCCGGCCGCCATTCCGCCGATCGCCCGCTCGGGGAGCGCCCGGTCGAACAGCCGGTGCGCGGCCAGCAGCCCGAGCCCGGTCGCGACCGCCGTCCCGGCGGCGAAGGCCAGCATCGAGGCGTTGGCGAACCGGTCCAGCGGGGTGCGCGCGATCATCACGAAGAGTGCGGCGGGCATGGCCACATGGAACACGAAGCGGTTCAGGACCATGTCGGCCTGCGGCCCGAGCAGGCCGCTGCGTCCGACCAGGTAGCCGACCGCGGTGAGGACCCAGATCGGGGCGAAGCCGGAGAGCAGCGGAGGCAGGCTGGGCATGGGTCCTCAAGGGGCTCGGGCCGCTTCGTCGGGTTGGCGACGTGGCGACATGGCGACTTGGCCGCGTCGGCGAGCTGCCGCGGTGGCGTCAGGTCGTGTCTGCGGTCCGTGGGCAGGGCCGGGGGTCGCCCGGCACCGCCGCAGTCAACCAGATACCCGGAGCCCTACGATGGCCTGGTGGACTATCTGAGCCTGGCCGAGGTGGAGACCATCGCGCGGCGTGCGCACGAGGGACAGGTCGACAAGAACGGCCACCCGTACAGCGAACACATCGCCGCGGTCGCCCACGGCGTGGCGGACCGCGGTGGCAGCGTGGAGCAGATTGCGGCGGGCTGGCTGCACGATGCGATCGAGGACGACGCGCTGACCCGGGACTGGCTGGCCTCGGCCGCGCTCACCGACACCACCAAGTCGATCGTCGACGCGCTCACCAAGCGCCCGGGCGAGGCCCTGGAGGAGTACACCGCCCGCATCCTGGCCACCCCCGGCGCCCTGCTGGTCAAGCAGGCCGACCTCGCCCACAACTCCGACCCGGCCCGGCTGGCGACCCTGGACCCGGCGACGGCCGAGCGGCTGGCGGCCAAATACCGGCGCACCCGCGCGCTGCTCGGCCTGGACGAGGGCTGACGGAGGCCGGCGGACGAAGGCGGGCGGACGAAGGCGGGCGGACGAAGGTGGGCTGAGCGGCGGCCGGTTGGCGGAGACCGGTCGGCCGCCGTCGGCCGAGCGCTGCCGGCGAGCTGGGGGTCACCACGACGTCGGGGAGTGTGGACGGGGGCGAGCCGGGGACCGGCGGCCCGGGGTCGGTGACGTCCAACACGGCGAACAGGTCCGGCCGTTCGGCGAGGACGGCGAGCAGGGAGAGCTCGTCCGGGACGGCACTGCGTGCGGTGTTGACCAGGGGCGCGCCGGGCTTCATCGAGGCGGGCAACCGGCGTCGGTGCTCCTCGGCCCCCGGGGCGGGGCCAGGCAGGCCGGGGCCCGAGCGTGCGGGACTTCGTCTCGGCCCGAACGTGTCCGGGCGGCGGTGTCGGACGGCCGGTGTCCCGTGCCGGAAACGGGCGAGAGGGCCCGTGCACGCGGATCGCGCGTGCACGGGCCCTCTCGGTCACCCCGGTTCTCCCTGTCCGATCCCCGGGGTGAGGGGGGACAGTGGTCTGACGGAGGTGTCGGTGCTACACCGGCTCAACGGTTCGGCGGGGCCGAAGCGGAGCGGCTTAGTACCAGTGGTGCGTCTGCCAGAACGACCAGGCGGCGTTCGGGCTGCCGTAGCGGGAGTTCATGTAGTCCAGCGCCCACTTGATCTGGGTGGTCGGGTTGGTCCTCCAGTCCGCACCGGCCGAGGCCATCTTGGAGCCCGGCAGCGCCTGGGCCAGGCCGTACGCGCCCGAGCTCGGGTTGGTCGCGGTCACGTTCCAGCTCGACTCGTGGGAGATGATCTGGCTGAACGAGGCGAGCTGGTTGGCCGGCACGATCTGGGCGGCGATGGTCTGCGGGGAGGCGGTCGCGGCCGAGGCGGCGGCGGGCATCAGGCCGGCGCCCAGGGCGGTCAGACCGGCGGCGCCGGCAAGAAGTGCAGCAGAGGTACGCATACGGAGCTTGAAAGCGGGCATGAAGAAAAAGACCTCAATCGGGTTGGGCCGGTGTCACGCCCCGCCTCGACCAGTGGCCGGACAGGGGCCGAACGGTCGCGGGGCGTGACTCGGCAGTTAGCCGCTTTCCCGGCGGGACAGGTGCCGGGGCGGCTGACGACTGAGCCATTGTTGCCAGACCGGATCGGCCGCCGCCAAGACCCCCTGTTTACGATCCACCGTCGTAGCGAGGGTGTGTGCCGTGGAATCGAAGGCCCGCCGTGGCGGCTGTCCTCGTGCTCATTGACCTGGGCGAACGCGCCCACCAGGGGTTCCGGCTGCCCGTCGCCAGGTGACCACTACCGACCGTCGTGGCGGTGGTTCGCGTGTGAGCGCACTCACCGGCCGCCCACCGGGGGCCGTCACCGACCGCCCGGTGGGCGCCACTGCGTGTACAGACGATCTGAGAGCGGCGCCACACGCCGACCGGAGCGCGCCGCCGCCGCGGCTTCCCGCGCGGACGTCGACCGCGTGACCGGTGCGGCTTCGCGGACGGACGTCGACCGCGTCGCCGGCGCGGTTTCGCGGGCCGACGTCCCGGCGGGGGCTCAGGACATCGGGACGGGGTCCACCTCGACGTCCGGGCGGACGTGCAGATCCAGCCCGCGCACCCCCGCCGCCTCCACACCCGGCAGCAGCCGCATGTCGTGGTCGTAGTCGCCCCCGACGAGCGGGCGGAACGGGACGGGCTCGTCTGTGAAGAGGCCGTCGAGCCGTCGTGCGTACGCGCGCCGCGCCGCCGCGAACCGCTCCTCGGGCAGCTCGTTCGCGTCGTACAGCCCGAACGGTTCCAGCGGCGCCATCCCGGCGAACCAGAACAGGCCGTGCTGGAGCGGGTGGAGGACGTCCGCCAGCGGTCCGTGGATCCCCCGGTCGGAGAAGGCGGTCGGGCGGGCGCCCATCGTGGCCGACACCAGGGCCCGCCGACCCGCCAGCGCGCCCTCGCTGTAGGGCGGCGGGAGGGCCGGGCCGTAGCCGAAGCCCGAGGTGAACACCCGGTCGATCCAGCCCTTCATGATCGCGGGGACCGAGAACCACCACATCGGGAACTGCAGGATCACCGCGTCCGACCAGAGCACCTTCTCCTGCTCCGCCGCGATCTCCGGCGCCAACCGGCCCGCCAGCGTGGCCCGCTCCGAGGCGGCCATCACCGCGAGCCGCTCGTCCGCGGGGTGCTCCGGGAAGTCGTCGGCGTCCACCGTCGCCTTCCACTTCATCGCGTAGAGGTCGGACACCTGCACCTCGTGCCCGGCCGCGCGCAGGTGCTCCGCGGCGAAGGCGGTGAGGGAGGTGTTCAGCGAACGGGGGTCCGGGTGGGCGCTGACGATCAGGATCTTCTTCCGCGGCTGCGGCGTGGCATCGGTCATGCCGACCACACTCTCCCGGGCGCCGCCGGGCAGCCAGGACCCTGTTCGGCCGTCGGACCGGTGGTCCTGGTACTGCGAGGGCCACCCACACCTCTCCTGCGAGGGCCACCCCATACTTGATCGCATGAACGGGGTGGACGGCATCGGGCGCGCAGCAGGCACGGACAGGACGAACGGGACCGGGGGAACCGGCACGACCGGAGGTACCGGTAGGACTGCCGGGACCGGAACGACTGCCGGGACCGGTGGGACCGGTAGGACCGGCGGAATCGACGGGGTCGGAGACACCCGGCGGGCGCTCGGAGGCTTCCTGCGCGCCCGCCGCGGCCGTGTCGCGCCGGAGCATGTCGGGCTCGTCGGCGGCCGGCACCGGCGGGTCCGCGGGCTGCGCCGCGAGGAGCTGGCCCAGCTCGCCGGGATCAGCGTCGACTACTACGTGCGCCTCGAACAGGGCCGGGCCACCCAGCCCTCCCCCGAGGTGGTCGACGCGCTCGCCCGGGCGCTCGGCCTCGACGCGGCGGAACGCGGGCACCTCATCACCCTGGCCTGCGCCAGACAGGGGAGCGCGCCCCGGGTGACGGCCAGCCCGTTGCTCCAGCGGCTGTTGGACACGATGGCCCCTTTCCCCGCCTTCGCGACCGACCACCGCCTCGACGTGGTCGCGTGGAACGCGCTCGGTGCGGAGCTGCTCGGCGGCCTCGCCGACCCGGCCCGTCGCGACCGCAACAACGCCGCCTTCCTCTTTCTGGACCAGGCCTCCCGCGATGTCCACCCCGACTGGGAGGACCGGGCGAGCGAGGCCGTCGGCCAGCTGCGGGTCGCCGCGGGCCGCTACCCGGACGACCCCGCGCTGGCCGCACTGATCACCGGACTGTCCGACCGCAGCGCCGACTTCCGGCGGATCTGGGCCACCGGCGAGATCGTGATGTGCTCGGCGGGGCGCAAGCGCCTGCGGCACCCGGTGACCGGACCGCTGACCCTGGACTTCGAAACGCTGCACGTGCCGGCCGAGCCCGGTGAGACGGGGCTGGTGGTGCACGTCTTCAGCGCCGGGGAGGGCACCCCGGAGGCCGCCGCCCTGGACCGGCTGGCCGCGACGCTCGTCCCCGTTCCCGGCGTCCCGGCCGTTTCCGGCGTCCCGGCCGTGCCCGGCGCTCCGGATGCGCCCCGGGTCCCGGCCGGTCGGCGGGACTGACCCGACCGGCCGGGACGGGAGGCAGGGGGGCCGGCCGCCGCCCGGTTGACGACGGGGACGTCCCCGCAACGCTCTCGGGGATGCGGAATCCTGTTGCTTGCAAGGGCAGCCGTGGACGACGCTTCCGGCATGGAACATCCCCAGCAGGTGATCGAACTGGACGGCTTCACGCTGCGCGCGTTCAACGGCGAGGCGGACCTTCCGGAGTTCCTCCGGGTCGTCGAGGAGTCGCTGGAGCACCTGCGCCCGTGGATGGGCTGGGTGGCGGAGCACAGCGCGGCGAACACCCGCGCCTTCCTGGTGAACCGCGCCGAGCGGTGGGCGCGTGGTCAGGACTACAGCTACGCGATCGTGTCGGACGGGGAGATCGTCGGCGTCTGCGGGCTGTTCCGCAGCGCCGACGACGCGGACGGCGGCCGCGAGATCGGCTACTGGCTGCACCCCGCCGCCACCGGCCGGGGCCTGGTCACGCGGGCGGTCCGCGAGCTCGTCGACCAGGCCTTCCGCCTGCCCGGCGTCGAGTTCGTCGAGGTCGTGCACGACCCGGCCAACCTCGCCAGCGGTGCCGTCCCGGCCCGCCTCGGCTTCACCGAGCACCTCCGCAGACCCCGTGAGCGCGTGGCCCCCGCCGAGACCGGCGAGGAACAGATCTGGCGGCTGACACGTCGCCGGGCGAAGGCCCTCGCCGCCGCCGAGGCCGGCTGACGGGTACGCGCGGTCACGGTGGCGGATCCACCGCGCGTGGCATCCGCCGGCGGGTGCCGACCGGTGGGTTTCGACCGGTCGACGCAGCTCGGCCAACGAACCTGGCCAACGCAACCTGGCCAACGCAACCTGGCCAAAGCAGCTCGGCCGGTGCCCTCCGGTCGGTGCCGACCGGCCGCGGCCGACCCGGGCCGGCCGCCTGCGCACCAGGCGAACTGCCAGGAGCCGCGCCGCCCGCCGGTCGGCCGCGGGGGTCACGCCAGGGGCGTCCGGCCGGCCAGCGCGTCGCCCAGGCGCCGGTGGCGGCCGGCCCGGGCGGCGAGCCGCTCCGCCTCGGGAAGGGCGGTGAGGGCGCCGAGCGCCGTGCCGACCGCCCGCCCCAGCCGCTCGCAGAAGGCGGCCGACTCCTCGGCCGCGTCCGGCAGTTCGGGCACGACGACGTCGACCAGGCCGACGTCTGCCAGGTCGTACGCACCGATGCCCTGGGAGCGGGCCAGCTCCGCGGCGTGCGCGCCGTCGCGGTGGACGATCGCGGAGGCGCCCTCGGGCGGCAGCGGTGCGAGCCAGGCGCGTTCGGCGGCGAGCACCCGGTCGGCGGGAAGCAGGGCGAGCGCGCCGCCGCCGGATCCCTGGCCGAGCAGGACCGCAAGGACGGGTGTGCGCAGGGCGAGCAGCGTGGTGAGGCAGTGCGCGATCTCGACGGCGATGCCGTCCAGCTCGGCCTGCGCGGAGAGTTCGGCACCGGCCGTGTCGACCACCGTGACCAGTGGCAGCCCGAGCTGTTCGGCGAGCCGGGCGCTGCGCCGGACGGCCCGCAGGTCGCCGGCGGTGAACGGGCGCTCCCGGTCCGGCTCCTGCCGCTGCTGGCCGATCACCAGCGCCGGCCGGCCGTGCAGCACGGCGAGCGCCCGCACCAGCGCGCCGTCCCGGCCGCCGGGGGAGTCCAGCAGGACCAGTTCCTCGGCGGTGCGGCGCAGCAGCTCGCGGGTCCCCGGCCGGTCGGGGCGGCGGGTGCTGCGGACGGCCTCCCACGCGTCGGGACGGGTCCCGGGCCCGGCCGGCGGCGGCTCGGCCGCGGTCGGTTCCGAGCCGGACCTGGAGTCGGAGCCCGTGCCGGCGCCCGAGGCCGTTGTCGGCTCCGGGCCAAGGTCAAGGTCAAGGCCAAGGTCAAGGCCGTCCGCCCGGGGCTCCGCGGTCGTCGCGCCGAGGGCCAGCACGGCCAGCGCGCGCCGCAGCACCTCGCGCAGCTCCTCCGGTGGGACCACCGCGTCCACCAGGCCGCGCGCGGCCAGCGTCTCGGCGCGCTGCACGTCCGCGGGCAGTTCCACGCCGCGCAGTTCCTCGTACACCCGCGGGCCCAGGAACCCGAGCCGGGCGCCCGGCTCGGCGAAGACCAGCTGCCCGAGCGTGCCCCAGGAGGCGAACACCCCGCCCATGGTGGGATTGCGCAGGTAGGTGAGGTAGGGCAGTCCGGCCGCGCGGTGGGCTTGGACGGCGGCGGTGATCCGGAGCATGCAGAGGAAGGCCGCCGAGCCCTCCTGCATCCGCGTCCCGCCCGACACCGGCAGGGCGACCAGCGGCAGTCGTCCGGCGGTCGCCCGCTCCACGGCCCGGGTGATCCGTTCGGCCGTGGCCACGCCGATCGACCCGCCGAGGAAGCCGAACTCGGAGGCCACCAGCGCCACCGCCCGGCCGCCGATCCGTCCGGTCCCGGTGACCACCGCCTCGTCCGTTCCGGTCCGCTCGCGCGCCCGGGCCAGCGCCGCCCGGTAGCCGGCCTCGGCGGGCTCCGGGCCGAGCGGCTCGTCCCAGCTCGTGAAGGTGCCGGGATCGACGAGCAGTCCGAGCAGTTGGCGTGCCGTCAGAGAAGTTCCCGTACCCAAGGTCCCACCCCGTCACCCGAGCCGCCCGCACCGTCAAGATCCACCCTACGCAGCGATGGCGGGCCCGTCCCGGTCCGACGTGCGGATGTGAGCAGGCCGACAGCCTCGGGGGAGCCGGGAAAACCCCGTCGCCGCCGGGGCGGGCCTTCGGCATGATGGCGGCCGTGGACACCGCGACGCTCATCGAGGCCTGGACCCGCCTCATCGACCACCCTGCCAAGTCACTGGTGCTGTTCGAGTACGGCACCTGCGTGGTGCTGACCGGGGCGGCCGACTCCGAGGACCTCGCGGCGCGGGCGACGGCGCTGCTCGCCGAGGCGGGACCGGTCCATCCGGGCTCCCCCGCGGGGGACTTCGGCGTGATCGACCTCGGGGAGGCCGGTGGCTGGGTCGTCACCGGCGACCACCCGGACGTCCTCACCTACGTCGGGCCGGCCGAGCCGGGGGACGGCTCGGTGCTCGCGGTCGGCGTGTACGGGCGGGGCAGGCGTCACCAGGACGGTACCGGCCTGCGGGTCGTCCACGTCGAGGACCGGCGGGGCGCCGCCGGACCGGCATGAGGGCCCGCGTGGACCGGGAACACCCGCTCGTCCGGGAGGCGCTCGTCCTCCGCCAGCCGGCCGTCCGCCCGGACGCCGTCCGCCCGGACGCCGTGCGCCCGGACGCCGTGCGCCCGCTCGTCGTACACCGGGACGCCGCACCCCTGCACCTCCTGCACCTCCCGCACCGGGACGCCGCACGCCCGGTCGTAGCGTTCGGCGACCAGGCGGGCGAGGGCGTCGTGGGTGCCGAGCGGGTCGCTGGTCCAGCGGGCGGGCGTGGCGGCGGCCCGGTCGGCGAAGAAGCCCGGGCCGAGGAGGTAGGTGGCGACGGCGACCCGGCGGTGTCCGGCGGCGTGCAGGGCCTCGACCGCCTCGTGCGGGGTCGGGCGGGCCGCGGACAGGTAGGCGGGGACGACGGGGCGCCCGTCGCCCAGGCGTGCGGCGAGCAGGCGGGCCGTGCGGCGGGTGTCGGCGGCGGCCGCCGGGTCGGAGGAGCCGGCCGCGGCGAGCACCACCGGGCCGGCGCCGGGAGGACGGCCGCTCCCGGCGAGCCGGTCGGCGAGGACGGCGGCCAGCAGCGGGTCGGGGCCGAGCGAGGGCGCGAGTCGGACGTGCGGCAGCCGGGCGGCGGCCAGTGCACCGGGGATGTCCACCCGGAGGTGGTAGCCGGTGCCGAGGAGCAGCGGCACGAGGACGGCCGGTTCGCCCTCGGACAGCCGGGCCAGCGCCTCGGGCAGGGACGGTGCGGCGAGGTCCAGGAAGCAGCAGCGGACGTCCAGTTCGGGGCGGAGCACGCGCACCCGCTCCAGCAGCTCGCGCGTCGCGGCGACCCCGGCCGGGTTCCGGCTGCCGTGCGCGACGGCGAGCAGCACCGGACGGTCGGCGGTACGCGCGAACCCGCCCATCAGCCCGCCGCCAGGCGGTAGCCGCGCTTGGGCACCGTCCGGATCAGCCCGCCGTGCGGGCCCAACGCCGCCCGCAGCCGCCCGACCGCCGCCTCGACGGCGTGCTCGTCCGCCGTCGCGTCGGCCCAGGCGGTGCGGAGCAGTTCGGCGCGGCTGAGCACCCGGCCCGGCCGTTCGGCGAGGGCCCGCAGGACGGCCGCCCCGCGCGGGCTGAGCCAGTGGCTCCGGCCGTCGACCATCACGGCGTTGCCCTGGAGGGTGAGCGTCCGCCCGGCGACGGTGACGTCCTGGCGGCCGCGGCCGGGCAGGGTCTCGGCGAGGAGACGGACCAACGAACCGAGCCGGCCGCGCTCGGGGAAGACCACGGGCAGGCCGAGCTCGGCGAACGGCCGGGCACAGAGCACACCGACGCAGACGGGAAGGACGTCGCCCCGCAGCGCCTCCAGCAGGGGCTCGCGCAGGCCCTCGGCGGTGGCCGTCTCCACGAAAGCGGTGACCGCGGGGGCGCTGGTGAAGGTGAGCGCGTGGACCTGGCGCCGGACGGTCTGCTCGACCAGCCGCCGCACCGGCGCCGGGTCGTCCGGCGGCTCCCAGCGGTAGACGGGGACGGAGATCACCTCGGCGCCGCGTTCGCGCAGCGCGGCCGCGAAGGCGTCCAGCCGGATGCCGTGCTCCTGGACGGCGATCCGGCGGCCGGCCAGCGGGCGGGCCAGCAGCCAGGTGAGCAGCTCGTCGGTGGCCTCGGTGTCGGGGGAGAAACCCTCGCCGAGACCGCTGGCCCGGACCGCGCCGGTGGCCTTGGGGCCGCGGCTGAGCACCACCGCGTCCCGGCAGGCGTCGGCGAGGGCGGCGCCGCGGCCCCAGCCCTCGGCGGCGCTCATCCAGCCGCGCCAGCCGACGCCGGTGGTGGCGACCACGTAGTCGAGCGGTGCGGCCAGGCAGCGTTCGGTGGCCTGGCGCAGGGCCAGGTCGTCGGCGAGCGGGGTGATGCGCAGCACCGGAGCCTCGACCACCTGGGCGCCGCGCCGGGTGAGCAGGGCGACCAGCTCGTCGCGGCGGCGCGCGGCGGTGACCCCGATGGTGAAGCCGGTGAGGGGCCCGGGCTGCCCGCTGGGACGCGGGCCGGTGGGGGTGGGGGAGGGTGCCATGGCCGCAAGGGTGCGACGGCCGCGTTACGTGGGGATTGCCCGCCCGTCACCTGCGCGTTAGCGAATCCGCCCGCCCGGTTACGGCTGATGTCCTGCCGCGCACCCCGCCCCCGCGGCGGCGTGAGCGACGCGTACCGCGCGCGCAACACGGGGGACCCGGTGGCGAAACGATCAGCGGTCAGATTCATCGGCATGACGACGACCACCGACACCCACTGCCCGTACTGCTCGTTGCAGTGCGGCATGCGGCTGCGCACCGGACCCGAGGTGGGTGCGGCCGGGGCCGAGGTGCTGGAGCGGCCCGGCTTCCCCGTCAACCGCGGCGCGCTCTGCGGCAAGGGCCGTTCGGCGCCCGCGCTGCTGGCGCGGGACGTCCGGCTGACCGGGCCGCTGCTGCGTGACCGGCCGGGCGGGCCGCTGCGGTCGGCGGGCTGGCCGGAGGCGCTGGACCGGGTGGCCGAGGGCCTGGCCGGGGTCCGCGAGCGCCACGGCGCGGACGCCGTCGGGGTGTTCGGCGGGGGCGGGCTGACCAACGAGAAGGCCTACCAGCTCGGCAAGTTCGCCCGGGTCGTGCTGCGCACCGCCAACATCGACTACAACGGCCGGTTCTGCATGTCGTCGGCGGCGGCCGCGCACCGCAGGGCGTTCGGGCTGGACCGCGGGCTGCCGTTCCCGCTGGAGGACATCCCGCACACCGACTGCCTGATCCTGGTCGGCGCGAACCCGGCCGAGACGATGCCGCCCGCGCTCCGCTACTTCCGCGAACTCCGCGAGAACGGCGGCACGTTGATCGTGGTCGACCCGCGCCGCACCCGGACGGCGGCCGAGGCCGACCTGCACCTCCAGCCCCGGCCCGGCGGCGACCTCGCGCTGGCGCTCGGCCTGCTCCACCTGGTCATCGCCGACGGCCTGGTGGACGAGGAGTTCGTCGCCGCCCGGACCACCGGCTTCGACCGGGCCCACGCCGCCGCGATGGCGCACTGGCCCGACCGGGTGGAACGGCTCACCGGCGTCCCGGCGGCCCGGCTGCGGGAGGCCGCCGCGCTGTTCGGCCGTGCGGCGACCGGCATGGTGCTGACCGCACGCGGCCCGGAGCAGCAGAGCAAGGGGACGGACACCGTCGGCGCCTGGATCGACCTCTGCCTGGCCACCGGCAAGGCCGGCCGGCCCCGCTCCGGCTACGGCTGCCTGACCGGCCAGGGAAACGGCCAGGGCGGCCGCGAGCACGGCCAGAAGGCCGACCAGCTCCCCGGCTACCGCTCGATCGAGGACCCGGCGGCCCGGGCGCACGTGGCCGGCGTCTGGGGCGTCGACCCGGAGACGCTGCCCGGCGCGGGCCGCTCCGCCTACGAGCTGCTGGACGGGCTCGGGCAGCCCGGCGGTGTGCGGGCGCTGCTGCTGGCGGGCTCCAACCCGGTGGTCTCCGCGCCGAACGCGGGCCATGTCGCCGGCCGGCTGCGGGCGCTGGACCTGCTGGTCGTCGCCGACCCGGTGCTCTCCGAGACCGCCCGGCTGGCGGACGTCGTGCTCCCGGCCACCCAGTGGGCGGAGGAGGACGGCACCACCACCAACCTGGAGGGCCGCGTCATCCTCCGCCGTCGCGCGCTGGACCCGCCCGAGGGGGTGCGCAGCGAGCTCTGGGTGCTGCGCGAACTCGCCGCCCGGCTGGGCGTGGTGGACGGTTTCCCGGCCGAGGCCGAGCCGGTCTTCGACGAGCTGCGCCGCGCCTCGGCCGGCGGTGACGCGGACTACGCGGGCATCAGCTACCGGCGGATCGCGGCGGAGGACGGCGTCTTCTGGCCCTGCCCGGACACGGCGCACCCGGGCACGCCCCGGCTCTTCCTGGACCGGTTCGCCACCCCCGACGGCCGCGCCCGGTTCGCCGGAGTCACCCACCGCCCGGCGGCCGAGGAGCCGGACCGCGACTACCCGCTGTACCTGACCACCGGCCGGGTGCTCGCCCAGTACCAGAGCGGCGCGCAGACCCGGCGGGTGCCGGAGCTGAACGCCGCCGCGCCGGGACCGTTCGTGGAGCTGCACCCGCGGTTGGCCGCCCGTCTCGCGGTCGGCGAGGGCGAGTTGGTGTCGGTGACCAGCAGGCGCGGCCGGGCGGTGGCGCCGGCCCGGGTCACCGACACGATCCGGCCGGACACCGTCTTCATGCCGTTCCACTGGCCGGGCGCCGGCCGGGCCAACACGCTCACCAACCCGGCGCTCGACCCGGTGTCCCGGATGCCGGAGTTCAAGCTCTGTGCCGTTCGCGTCGAGCGGGCCGAAGGGGAGGCGTCATGAGGACCGCGGAGGACCGCAGGATCGCGGTGGTCGGCGGCGGCATGGCCGCGGCCAGGTTCGCCGAGCGCTACACCGCGCTGGGCGGTGCCGGCCGGGTCACCGTCTACGGCGCCGAGGCCCGCGCCCCGTACAACCGGGTGCTGCTCGCCGACGTGCTCACCGGCCGGTACGACACCGAGGCGATCGCACTGCCGCTGGGCGGGGCCGAGCCGAGGCCCGGCTGCGAGGTGGTGGCGCTCGACACCGCCGGCCGTACGCTCGGCCTCGCCGACGGCACCGTGGAGCCGTGGGACGAGCTGGTGCTCGCCACCGGCTCCAACCCGGTGCTGCCGCCCATCCGCGGCCTGCGCCGCGCGGACGGCAGCGGTCTGACCGAGGGCGTCCACACCCTGCGCACGCTGGACGACTCCGCCCGGCTGGCGGAGGACGCCGTCGGCGCCCGCCGGGCGGTCGTGATCGGCGGCGGGGTGCTCGGGGTGAGTGCCGCCCGGGCACTGGCGACGCTCGGCGTTCCGGTCGAAGTCGTCCACCAGGGGCCCTATCTGATCGAGCGTCAACTCGACGCGGAGGCAGGCGAGGTACTGCGGTCCCGGCTGCGGGCCCTCGGGGTCGAGACCTACCCCGGCAACCGGGCCCGCGCACTGCGCGGCGAAGAGCGCGTCACCGGAGTCGAGTTGGCGAGCGGCTACGTCCTGGAATGCGACCTGGTGGTGCTGGCCTGCGGCACCCGCCCGCGGACCGCCCTCGCGCACGCCGCGGGCCTGCCGGTCGCCACCGGGGTGCTGGTCGACGACGCGCTCGCCACCGCCGTACCCGGGGTGCACGCGATCGGCGACTGCGCCGAGCACCGGTCCACCGTCCACGGCCTGGCGCTGCCCGCCTGGGACCAGGCCGACGTTCTGGCGCTGCGCCTGTCCGGCGCCGATCCGGACGCCCGCTACACCGGCTCCCGGCCCCCGGCCCGGCTCAGCACCGGCGGCCTGGAGTACGCGGCCTTCGGCGCCGTGGACGAGACCCTCGACCCCGGCCTCGACGTGCTCCGGCTCACCGACGCGACCCGCGGCAGCTACAAGAAGCTCGTCCTGCGCGGTGACCGGCTGGTCGGCGCCATCCTGCTCGGCGACCTCGCCGGCGTCGACACCCTGGCCGAGGCCTGGCAGCGCGACGACCCGCTCACCGGCCACCCCCTCCACCTGCTCACCTGAACTCCTGGCCGCCCCGGCCCCGGACGCCCTGCCCCCGACACCCCGGTCCCCCTGAAGCCCCAGTCCCCTCCGACGCCGCACCCCCCTTGACGCCACAACTCCCACCCGCACCCCCCGCACGACCCCGAGGAGCATCGCGATGACAGCGCACACGCCCGACCGACCAAGGGACCTCGTCCTCGTCGGCCACGGCATGGTAGGCCAGCGCTTCCTGGAGGCCTTCGCCGAGCAGCCCGGCGCCGGGAGCTGGCGGATCACCGTGCTCGCCGAGGAACCGCGCCCCGCGTACGACCGCGTCCACCTCAGCTCGCTGTTCGACGGCCGTACCGCCGAGGACCTCACGCTCTGCCCGCCCGGCTTCCTCGCCGAGCACGGCATCGACCTGCGCCTCGGCGACCCGGTCACCGCCGTGGACCGCGCCGCCCGCACCGTGACCACCCGGGCCGGCCACCAACTTCGCTACGACGCCCTGGTGCTGGCCACCGGTTCGGTCCCGTTCGTGCCGCCCGTCCCCGGCCGGGACGCGGCCGGTTGCCACGTCTACCGCACGATCGAGGACCTGGACGCCATCCGCGCGGACGCCGAGCACGCCAAGACCGGCGTGGTGGTCGGCGGGGGCCTGCTCGGCCTGGAGGCCGCGGGCGCCCTGCGGGCGATGGGCGTGGCCACCCACGTGGTCGAGTTCGCGCCCCGGCTGATGGCCGTCCAGGTCGACGAGGGCGGCGGCGAACTGCTCCGGCGCAAGATCGAGGACCTCGGCGTCACCGTCCACACCGGCGCCGGCGCCAGCGGGGTGGAGACCGCCGCCGACGGCCGGGCCCGCGCGCTCGCCCTCTCCGACGGCCGCGAACTCGCCGCCGACCTGGTGGTGTTCTCGGCCGGCGTCCGCCCCCGCGACCAGCTGGCCCGCGACTGCGAGCTTCCGGTCGGCGCGCGCGGCGGCATCGTGGTGGACGAGCACTGCCGCACCGCCGACCCGGCCGTGCTGGCCATCGGCGAGTGCGCCCAGACCGTGGACGGCCGGGTCTACGGCCTGGTGGCGCCCGGCTACCAGATGGCCGAGACCGCCGCCCGCGCGCTGGCCGGCAGCCCCGGCACCGGCTTCACCGGCGCCGACACCTCCACCAAGCTCAAGCTGCTCGGCGTCGACGTGGCCAGCTTCGGCGACCCGCACGGCACCGCCGAGGGCGCCCTCGACGTGCTGTACAGCGACAGCCGGCTCGGCGTCTACCGCAAGCTCGTGATCGGCGCCGACGGGGCGCTGCTCGGCGGTGTCCTGGTCGGCGACACCGAGGCCTACGGCACCCTGCGGCCGCTGGCCATGGGCGGCAAGCCGCTCACCACGGCGCCCGAACAGCTGGTGCTGCCCGCTGGGTTCGCCGCCGCCGGCCCCGTCGCGCTCCCCGACGACGCGGTGCTCTGCTCCTGCCACAACGTCACCCAGGGCGCCGTCCGGGCCGCCGTCCACGAGCAGGGCTGCGAGTCCGTCGCCGCCGTCAAGAAGTGCACCCGGGCCGGCACCGGCTGCGGCAGCTGCATCAAGCAGCTGACCACCGTCGTCACCGAGGAGCTGGCGGCCAACGGCGTCGCCACCCAGACCGGCCTCTGCGAGCACTTCCCGCAGACCCGCGCCGAGCTGTACGAGATCGTCCGGGTCACCGGCATCTCCGGATTCTCCGAACTCCTCGACCGCCACGGCCGCGGCGAGGGCTGCGAGGTCTGCAAGCCGACCGTCGCCTCCATCCTGGCCAGCCTCGGCGGCGGTCACATCCTGGACGGCGAGCAGGCCGCGCTCCAGGACTCCAACGACCACTTCCTCGCCAACCTCCAGCGCAACGGCTCCTACTCGGTGGTGCCGCGGGTCCCCGGTGGGGAGATCACCCCCGAGGGCCTGATCACCATCGGCGAGATCGCCCGCGACTACGGCCTCTACACCAAGATCACCGGAGGCCAGCGGATCGACCTCTTCGGCGCCAGCGTGGACCAGCTCCCCGGCATCTGGGGCCGGCTGGTCGACGCCGGCTTCGAATCCGGCCACGCCTACGGCAAGGCGCTGCGCACCGTGAAGTCGTGCGTCGGCGAGACCTGGTGCCGCTACGGCGTGCAGGACTCCGTCGCCCTCGCGATCGAACTGGAGCTGCGCTACCGGGGGCTGCGCTCCCCGCACAAGCTCAAGTCCGCGGTCTCCGGCTGCGCCCGCGAGTGCGCGGAGGCGCAGAGCAAGGACTTCGGCATCATCGCCACCTCGGCCGGCTGGAACCTCTACGTCGGCGGCAACGGCGGCATGACGCCCCGTCATGCCGACCTGCTGGCCGCCGACCTGGACCGCGAGACGCTGATCCGCACCATCGACCGCTACCTGATGTTCTACATCCGCACCGCCGACCGCCTGGAACGCACCTCGGTCTGGCTGGACCGGCTGGAGGGCGGCCTGGACCACCTGCGCGCCGTGGTGATCGACGACTCGCTCGGTATCGCCGCCGAGCTCGACGAACTAATGGCGCGTCACATCGACGGCTACCAGGACGAATGGGCCGCCACCCTGGCCGACCCCGAACGGCTGCGCCGCTTCGCCTCCTTCGTCAACGCCCCCGGCACCCCCGACCCGGCCGTCACCTTCGTCCCCGAACGCGGCCAGATCCGCCCCGCCCGCCCCGACGAGGACGGGCGCATCCTCACCACCCCCACCCCGGTCCTGGTGGCCGGTCCCCGACTGGAGGTGCTCACCCCGTGACCGTGGAGATCCACGACGGAACCCGCTGGCAGCCCGTCTGCACCCTCGACGACCTGCAACCCGGCCGCGGCGTGGCCGTGCTGCTCGACGGCGCCCAGGTGGCCGTCTTCCGCGACCGGAGCGGCGGCCTGCACGCCGTCGACAACCTCGACCCGTTCAGCGGCGCCCACGTCCTCTCGCGCGGACTGCTCGGCAGCCGCGGCGACCGGCCCACCCTGGCGTCGCCGATGTACAAGCAGGTCTTCGACCTCACCGACGGCCGTTGCCTGGACGAGGACACCGCCCCCGACGGGAGCCCCGCCGTGCTCAGGCTCTGGCCGGTCCGGACCGCAGACCCGACCGCCCGCGCAGCGAAGGAGAGTGCCGCATGAGTGCCGTCGTCGAGACGCAGCCCGCCGGCGGCAGAGCCGGCACCGGCCCGCTCACCCACTGGGACCCGGAGGACGTCGCCTTCTGGGAGCGGACCGGCGCCCGGATCGCCCGCCGCAACCTGGTCTACTCCGTGCTCTCCGAGCACATCGGCTTCTCCGTCTGGAGCCTCTGGTCCGTCCTGGTGCTCTTCCTCGGCCCCGAGTACCACATCGACACCGCCGGCAAGTTCACCCTCACCGCCCTGCCCACCGCCCTCGGCGCCCTGCTGCGCCTGCCGTACACCTTCGCGGTGGCCCGGTTCGGCGGCCGGAACTGGACGGTGGTCAGCGCCCTGCTGCTGCTCGTCCCCACCGCGCTGGCGGCCCTGGTGCTCACCCCCGGCGTCTCCTACGGCACCCTGCTCGCGGTGGCCTGCGTCGCCGGTGTCGGCGGCGGCAACTTCGCCTCCTCGATGGCCAACATCAACGCCTTCTACCCGCACCGCCTCAAGGGCTGGGCGCTCGGCGTCAACGCGGGCGGCGGCAACCTGGGCGTCCCGGCCGTCCAGCTGCTCGGCCTGTTCGTCCTGGCCACCGCGGGTGCGGCCCATCCCCGGCTGCTGCCGCTGCTCTACCTGCCGCTGATCGTGCTCGCCGCGACCGGCGCCTGGGCCCGGATGGACAACCTGGCCGCCCCGCCGCGGGGCCAGGGCCGGGCGCTGGGCGAGGTGGCCCGGGACCCTTACGGCTGGGCGGTCTCCACCCTGTACATCGGCACCTTCGGTTCGTTCATCGGCTTCGGCTTCGCCTTCGGCCAGGTGCTCCAGGTGCAGTTCCACGACCGCTTCGACACCCCGGTCAAGGCGGCCGCGCTGACCTTCCTCGGCCCGCTGCTGGGCTCGCTGCTGCGCCCGGTGGGCGGCCGGCTGGCCGACCGCTGGGGCGGCGCCGTGGTCACCCTGTCCACCTTCGTCGCGATGGGCGCCGGGACCGCGGTCGTCCTGGCCGCCTCACGGGCGCACTCGCTGCCGCTCTTCCTCTCCGGCTTCATCGCGCTGTTCGTGCTCAGCGGCATCGGCAACGGCTCGACGTACAAGATGATCCCGGCCCACTACCAGGCCCGGGCCAGGGCCGCCGTGGCGGCCGGAGCCGACCCGGAGGCCGCGGAGTCCGACTCCCGCCGCCGTTCGGCCGCGCTGATCGGACTGGCCGGTGCGGTGGGCGCGTTCGGAGGGGTCCTGGTCAACCTGGCCTTCCGGCAGTCCTTCCTCGCCAGCCACAACGGCGACGCCGCCTACCTGGGCTTCCTGGCGGCGTACCTGTTCTGCTCGGCGCTCACCTGGGTGGTCTGGCTGCGGCCCCGCGCGGCGGGCTGACGGCCCACTGGCGGCCTCCAGACCCTACTGACGACGTACTGGCGAAGGGTCGGTGACGGTCGGCCGGGCCCCGGACGCGGAAACGCGTCCGGGGCCCGGCCTGCGGGCGTCGCGGGAGGAGGCCCGGCCCGGCGTCCGGCCGGTGTCGGCCCGCCTCAGCCCCGGGCTGACGTCAGCGCCCTCCAGACGTCAGGACCGCGTACGGAACGGCCCCGCGCGCGTCAGAGCTCCGTCAACGAACGGCCCGGCCGCGCACCGCCCGGCTTTGCTGGAACCGACAGCACCTCAGCAGCAGCCGGAAGGACGGGCAGGGCCATGGCGGACAACGGCGCCGGGACGGGCAGCGAAGCGTTCGACACGTACGACGCAGACGAGGGCCACCGCCGGATCGTGGTCGGGGTCAGCGGGTCGCTCGGCAGCCTCGCCGCCCTGCACCACGCCGTTGCCGAGGCGCGCCGCGTCGATGCCGAGGTGCTCGCCGTGCACTGCTGGACCCCACCCGGCGGCGAGTTCGGCTACCGCCGCTCCCCGTGCCCACCGCTGCTCACCGCCTGCCGCGACGCGGCCGCCGTCCGGCTGCGCCAGGCGCTCGACGAGGCGTTCGGCGGCGGGCACGCGGGCGTCCGGCTGTGCAGTCAGACCGTCCGCGGCGAGACCGGTCAGGCGCTGGTCCGCTCCGCCGACCGCCCCGGGGACGTGCTCGTCCTGGGAGCCGGCGTCCGCGGCGTGCTCGCCCGCGCGCTGCGCCCGTCCGTCACGGCGTACTGCGTCCGGCACGCGACCTGCCCGGTCCTCGCCGTGCCCAAGCCGCCGCTGCAACGCGAGCTCGAAGCGCTCGAACGCCACCGCCCGCTGCTGCGACCGCTCCGGCCGCTCGCCGTCGGGAGGTGACGTCGTGACCAGCCCCCTCCGCCTCACCGCCGCCATGTCCGGCGCGGTGGCCCTGCTCGCCTCCGCCGCCCTGCTGCCGGCCCTCGCCGTCCTCGGCGAGCTGCGCCCGACCTGGGTCGCCCTCGCCGCCTACGCGCTCCTGGCGGCCGCCGTCGGCCGCCACTCCCGCCCGGCCGCAGCCCCGCTGGTCGGCCTGGCCGCCTGGCTCTTCCACAACGGGTTCGTGGAGCACCGCCACGGCGCCCTCGGTTGGGCCGGCCCCGCCCCGGAGGCCGGCCACCTCCTCCTCTTCACGGCGGCCGCCCTCCTGCTGTCCGCCCTCGCCGCCCTCCCACGCCCGGTGCGCTCCGCCGCCCGCACGGGCCGGGACGCGTGGCGGCCCGCCGCCTGAGCCCTCAGCCGGCGGACGCCCGGGCCGCCTCGGACAGCACCCGGGCGGTTGCCCGTCCGGCGTCCACCGCGTGCGCGGCCCGGGCGGGTACGCATCGGCTGATCGCCGGGTCGAACTCGGTGAGGACGACGCCGGCGTGGTCGGTGTCCGGCTCCAGGAGGCGTGACGCCGGGTTGCCGACGGCCTCGCTCAGCTCCCGTGTGAGTTCGGCCGGCACCAGGTCGTCCCGCGTGCCGTGGACCAGCCAGAGCGGCACGGGGGAGGGCCGGCCGGCCAGCAGGGGCAGCGGCGGCTCGCCGGTGGTGACGGCGGGGCGGACGTAGCTGGAGGCTATGCCCACGGCGGCGGTCGGGCGGTCCTCCGCGGGGGTGGACGGGTGGGTGGCCAGGGCGACGGCCTCGCGACCGCCCAGCGACCAGCCGGCCAGCACGAACCGTGTGGGATCGCCGCCGTACCCGGCCGCGTGGTGCCGGGCGTGCCCGAACGACGCGAGCAGGTGGGCCCGGCCGCCGTCCTCCTCGTCCGACCGCCAGTCCGGCACCAGCACCAGCAGGCCGAGCCCGGCCGCCTCGTTCGCCAGCGGGCGCAGGACGTCCCGCTCGTCGGCGCCCCGTCCGTGCCAGAGCAGCACGACGGGCCAGGGCCCGACTCCGCAGGCGGGGCGGTGGACGTCCATCAGCCGCCCCGGGGCGTACTCGACGACCTCGGGCGGGGCGGGGTTCATGGTCATGCGGTGTTCTCCTCGGATCAGGACAGGTGCGCTGAGCTGTTAGTATTCTCTTCGTCGCGAGGGAGATGATCTCTCGTCAGGCGTCAGCGGTGCTACCAGAGCACGCCCTACTTTCAGTAGGGAGAGTCCGTGCGATCCGGGCCTGGCGCTCTACTGTCGGACGAGGTCCGGTGCCGTTTCCGGTGCCGGGCCTCGTTTGCGTGTGTGGTCCTGCCGGGTCGTCCTGGGTGGGCGGTGGGTTGGAGGGCAGGGCCTCTGACCTGCTAGTCTTCTCTTCGTCGCGAGGGAGATGATCTCTCGTCAGGCGTCAGCGGTGCTACCAGAGCACGCCCTACTTTCAGTAGGGAGAGTCCGTGCGATCCGGGCCTGGCGCTCCATTGTCGGACGAGGTCCGGTGCCGTTTCCGGTGCCGGGCCTCGTTCGCGTGTGTGCCGGTTCCCGCCGGGGACGCTCAGCCTGGCTGGCGGTCGGAGCCGAGTTCGCGGGAGATCCGCAGGCCGACCTGGGCGACCACCGGGCCGAGCGAGCGGACGCGGGCGGCGGTCATCCGTGAGGTGAGCCCGGAGACCGAGAGGGCGGCCGTCACCTCGCCGGTGTGGTCGAAGATCGGGGCGGCGACGCAGCGGACCTCGGGCTCGTTCTCCCGGTCGTCGATCGAGTAGCCGCGGGCGCGGATCCGGGCGAGGTCGGCGCGCAGACGGGGCTCGTCGGAGATGGTCCAGGCGGTGACCGGCCGCAGGCCGGCGGCGACCACCTCGGCGACGGCCTCCTCGGGCAGCCAGGCCAGGATCGCCTTTCCGGTCGCGGTGCAGTACGCGGGTGCGCGGCTGCCGACCCGCGACGCCATCCGGACGTTGGTCTCGTCCTCGACCTTGTCCAGGTAGACGATGCCGGGGGCCTGCCAGACGGTCAGGTGGACGGTCTCGCCGGCCTCGCGCTGCAGCCGTCTCAGGTGTTCGGCGGCGACGCTGCGCAGGTCGAGGGTGGAGAGGTAGGCCTGGCCGAGCCGGAGCGAGCCGTGTCCGAGCCGGAACCAGCCGGTCTCCCGGTCGCGGTCGAGCAGGTGCTCGTCGAGCAGCGGACCGGCCAGGCGCAGCACGGTGCTCTTGTTGAGGCCGAGCGCCTCGGAGAGCTGGGCGAGCGGTACGCCGCGGCCGTTGCCGTGGTCGCGCACGTGGCCGAGGACGGACAGCGCGCGGCGCAGCGAGGACGACTGGTTGCGGTCGGAGGCCGCCGCCTTCTTCGCGGGCTTGGCGGGCGCGGGAGCGTTCCCGGCGTCGGCCTCGGCCCCGGTGCCCGTCTCGGCCCCGGTGCCCGTCTCCGCCCCGGTCCCTGTCGCCGTCCCGGTGCCCGTCTCCGTCATGGGTCCGTTCCCCTCTCGTTCCGCCGCCGGGCTGCGGCGGTGGTCAGAAGGTACCCCTTCGGACCCCGCTCGACGATTCCTCGATACAGCGTTGTGCACTGCAAAACTTCCCGAACGACCTCTTGTTGGCCCCGAGAGCCGCCGCCTAACGTCCTGGCATCGAGCAGGCGCCGCGGCCCCACCCGAGCGGTCGCTCTGCCGCACCCCCACATCAACGCGTTCGCGCACCCACCATCGGCCCCGGTCAGGGCCCGCTTCGACGTACCCGTCCCCAGCGGCGCACGTCTCGGCGGCAACTGTCGGGAGGGGAGGTCTCCACCCATGCGACTCATCAGACGGACCGCTGCGGCCGCCGTTCTCACCGTCACCTGTATCGCGGCGGCCGCCTGTTCGCCCGGTACCGCGCTGCCGGCCGGCGACAAGGCGGGGGACGACCGGACGGGAACGCTCCAGGTCTGGCTGTACAACGAGGCCGGCAACGCGGCGAAGGAAGCGGTGATCGGCAAGGCGGTCGCCGAGTTCCAGGCCTCCCACCAGGGCGTGACGGTGAACGTCAGCTACATCGACACCGACGCCTCGGCCCGCGCCGCCAAGATGAAGGGCGCGTTCAACGACCCGAACAGCGCCCCGGACCTGGTCGAGTTCGGCAACACCGACCTCCCCGGCTACGTCGCGGCCGGCGGCCTCGCCGACATCGGCGCCGACCTCGACAGGTGGAAGGACAAGGGCGACCTCGACCCGGCGATCGCCGGGACCGCGGTGCTGGACGGCAAGACGTACGGCCTGCCCTGGTGGGTCGGCGTGCGCGCGCTGTACTTCCGCACCGACCTGTTCACCGAGGCCGGGCTGACCCCGCCGAAGTCGTACGACGAACTGGTCGCCGCCAACCAGAAGATCCACGCCGCCCACCCGGACACCTTCGGCATCGCGGTCGGCGGCAAGTACACCTTCGGCGCGCTGCCGTTCGTCTGGGACGCGGGCGGCGACATCGCGACCAAGGACGGCGGCACGTTCAAGGCCGCCATCAACTCGCCCGCCTCCCAGGCCGGGATCAAGCGTTACACCGACCTGTTCGGCGAGAACGGCTGCCCGGCCCAGCAGTGCGCCGACCTGACCGGCGGCAAGACGGTCGACCTCTTCGCGGCCGGCAAGTCCGCGATGGCGATCCTGCCCAACTCCAGCCGCAGCAAGGTCGACGCGGGAGCGGTCAAGGGCCGGTACGGCGTCGTCCCGCTGCCCGGCGAGAAGGCCGGCTCGATCGCCCCGGCGTTCGGCGGCGGCAACAACCTGGGCGTGATGAAGGCGGCCAGGCACCGTACCCTCGCGGTCGAGTTCGCCGAGCTGCTGGCGGGCCCCGGCTACCAGGAGCAGATGTACGACGCGATGGGCAACCTGCCGACGCTCAAGTCCGTCAACGACAAGGTCGCGGCCAAGGACGCCTTCCTGAAGCCGTTCACCGACACCATCGCCGCGGGCACCCGGTTCGTGCCGCTGGACCAGGCGTGGGCGCAGATCGACGCGCAGGCCGTCGTCCCGACGATGCTCCAGCAGGTCGTCACCGGCAAGGCGGACGTGGCCAAGGCGTCGGGCGACGCCGCCACGCAGATCACCTCGGCCTTCGCGGCCCACTGATCAACGGCCCCGGCACGCGGGTCCGGACCGGCCCCGCGCGAACGGGGCCCAGGCGGAAGCAGCCAGGCGCATCCAGAGAGCAGGTCCCGTACGTGTCCGCATCCACCACGACCGCCCCGCCGGCGCCGGCCGCCCCGAGCGGGCGTCGCCGGGGCACCGGCCCGGCCGCGCCCCCGAGCGGCCGGCGCCGGCGAACCCCGCTGCTGCTCCTGCTGCCGGCCGCGATCATCATGATCCCGCTGGTGGCCTACCCGATCTACCAGCTCGGCCTGTTGTCGGTACTGGACTTCGGCCAGGCCCAGGCGTCCGGGGGCGTGCCGACCAGCTTCGTCGGGCTCGGCAACTACCGGCGGATCCTGAGCGACGGCCAGTTCTGGTCGGTGCTGCTGCAGACGATCGGCTTCGCCGCCTTCTGCGTGGTCGCCACCCTCGCCGTCGGAGCCACCCTCGCCGTCCTCCTGACCAGGGTCGGCCGGGCGGCCCGCCTCTTCCTGACCACCGCCGCGATGGCGGCCTGGGCGGCGCCGGCGATGACCGGTTCGACGGTGTGGAGCTTCCTCTTCGACACCAACCTGGGCCTGGTCAACAAGACCCTGGTCGACCTCGGGCTGAGCGGCTTCCACGAGTTCAACTGGTTCTACGACAAGTGGACGGCGTTCCTGATCGTCGGCGCCGTGGTGGTCTGGCACTCCTTCCCGTTCGTCATGGTGACGCTCTACGCGGGCATCCGGGCGATCCCCGAGGAGATCCTGGAGGCCGCCGCCCTGGACGGTGCCGGCACCTGGACCTCCTTCCGCCGGATCACCGCCCCGATGCTGCGGCCGATCCTGACCATCGTGGTGATCCAGTCGGTCATCTGGGACTTCAAGGTCTTCACCCAGATCTACGTGATGACCGAGGGCGGCGGGATCGCCGGCCAGAACCTCGTCCTCAACGTGTACGCCTACCAGAAGGCGTTCGCCTCCTCCCAGTACGGACTCGGTGCCGCCATCGGCGTGATCATGCTGCTCGTCCTGGTGATCCCGACCATCCTCTACATCCGCACCCTGCGACGGACGGGGAACGACCTGTGAACACCCGCAGCCGCCGACGGCTCGCCGCCGACACCACCGCCGTCGTGGTGGGCGTCGTCACCGCCTTCCCGATCTTCTGGATGGTGCTCTCGGCCTTCAAGCCCAAGGGCGAGGTGCAGTCGCTGGACCCGAAGCCGTGGACCACCCACCCCACGCTGGACAGCTTCCGGCAGGTGCTGAGCGTCGACGGCTTCGGCCGGTACTTCACGAACAGCCTGGTCATCGCGGTGTCGGTGGTGGTGCTGTCGGCGCTGGTGGTCTTCCTGGCGGCGGTGGCGGTGACCCGCTTCCGGTTCAGGTTCCGCACCACCGTCATGGTGATGTTCCTGATCGCCCAGATGATCCCGGTCGAGGCGCTGACCATCCCGCTGTTCTTCATGTTCCGCGACGTCGGCCGGGTCGCGCCGGGCATCGGCCTCAACACGCTGGCCTCGCTGGTCCTGGTCCAGCTGGCCTTCTCGCTGCCGTTCGGCATCTGGATGATGCGCGGCTTCGTCGCCGCCGTCCCGGTCTCCATCGAGGAGGCCGCCCAGATCGACGGCGCGAGCCGCACCCGCATCCTGTGGCGGATCCTGCTCCCGCTGGTGGCCCCGGGCCTGGCCGCGACCAGCGTCTTCTCCTTCATCGCGGCGTGGAACGACTTCGTCTTCGCCAAGACCTTCATCATCAGTGCCACCGAGAACCAGACCCTCCCCTCGGCGCTGCTGGTCTTCTTCAAGCCGGACGAGAACGACTGGGGCGGGATCATGGCGGCGTCCACGCTGATGACGGTGCCGGTGCTGGTCTTCTTCATCGCGGTGCAGCGCAGGCTGGTCTCCGGTCTGGCGGGTGCGGTGAAGGACTGACGCGTGTCCGACGGTTCCCTGCGGGCGCCCGACGGTCCCCGGCGGTTCTTGGCGGGCGTCCCGGCGGGAACCGTCGGCCGTGCCCCGGGGCCCGTCCGGTGGCCCCGGAAATCCCTGGTGAGGCAGGGTGTCGGCTGCTAGCGTCCCGGATCATGGATGTGGGATCGGTGAACCGGGAACGTGCCGACGGGCAACTCGCCCAGATCGCCGGGACGGTGGGCCTCGCCCGCCGTCTCGGCATCGACGTCTGGTTGCGCGGCGGCTGGGCGATGGACTTCTTCCTCGGCAGGCTCACCCGGGACCACGAGGACATCGACTGGTTCGCCCCGGCCGCCGACGCGCCCGCCCTCGCCGCGGGCCTGCACGAGCTCGGCTACCGTCCGCTCGACGGCGTCCCGCCCGAGCAACAGCTCGACTTCGTGAAGGACGGCCTGGAGTCCAGCTTCACCCTGCTGGACTTCGCCGCCGACGGGCGGGCGCTGGTCGCCGGCGGCCCCTGGGCGGGCACCCCCTGGCCGGCCGGACTGCTGGCCGCCGAACCCGGGCGGCTCGGCGGCGTCGAGTGCCCGATCGTCAGCCCCGAGGCGCAGATCGAGATCAAGCAGATGATGCCGGTCTGGGACACCCGCCGCCCGCGCCGTCACAAGGACGCCGAGGACATCGCCCGGCTGCGGGAGGCGCTCGGCTGAGCCGCTGCTGCTGCCGCCACCGCCGGTGCTGCCACCGTTGCTGCCGCCACCGTTGCCGCTACCCGTGGACGAAGGCGTAGGCCTCCCGGGCCAGTCGGGACCACGGCAGGGGCGAGCCCGGGTCCAGCGCGAGCCACTCGCGCATCGGACGCCCGCGCCCCGCGTCGAACCGCTCGCCGTCGCCGGACGCCACCAGTTCGTCGACCCGGGTCCGCGGCAGCTTCACCACCAGGCGGCCGGCCGACAGCATCGCGAAGATGTGCCCGTCGGACTTCAGCGCGTCCGAGCCGAAGCGCCGCCGGCCCTCCGCCGAGGGGGTGGTGACGCCGTCCAGCTCCGCCAACTCCCGTGCCAGCGCGGCGAACCGCTGCTCGTCCGGTCCGGTCAACTCAGACCTCCTCCTCCTGGGCCGCCGTCCCGCCCGCCCGGACGGCGATCAGGGTGAACGCCGCCCCGCCGTCGTCCCGCACCACCGCCACCCGCCCGAACGGCGTCGGCTCGGGCCCGTCCAGCACGCTCCCGCCGAGCCGGACCGCCCGCTCCACCGTCGAGTCGGTGTCCGCCGTGCCGAAGTACACCGCCCACAGCGCCGCCGGACTCTCCGGCCCGGCCCAGGGATTCGGGCCGATCCCGCCCGCCGGCAGCCCGCCGGCCCGGAACACCGTGTAGTCGCCCGCCGGGCGCGCGTACTCGTACCCGAGGACCTGCCGGTAGAACGCCCTGGCCCCGTCCGGGTCGGGGGAGAGGTGCTCGTTCCAGGTGAACGTGCCCGGCTCGTTGACCAGGGCCGCCCCCGGGTTCAGCCGGCCCTGCCAGAGGCCGAAGGGCGCGCCGAGCGGATCCACGGCGAGCGCGCTGCGCCCCAGCTCGGCCAGCTCGCCGGGCTCCCGAACGATCCGGCCGCCGGCCTGCCGGACCGACTCGGCGGCCCGGTCGGCGTCGTCCACCGCGAGGTAGGTCAGCCAGGCGGAGCCGTCGCCCCCGGGCCCCCGGGCGATCCCCGCGACCTGCGCCCCGCGCAGCGTCGCCACGGTGTGGCCGGGGTGTCCGGCCAGGTCGACGAACTCCCAGCCGAACAGCGCGCCGTAGAAGCTCCGCGCCGGGCCCGCGTCCGGTCCGGCCGCCAGCTCGACCCAGCACGGGACGCCCTCCCGGTACCTGCCCGCCTTCGGCATGCGGTCCTCCTCGGTCCTTCCCGCCAGCCTCCGTCGCCGCCGGGGCCCCGGCAACCGGACCCGGGGCGGTGCACGGCAACCCGGCCCCGGCAACCCGGGCCGGCGCGGTGCTCGTCGGACGGCCGGATCAAGTCGGTGGACAACGGTCCTGCGATCGGCAGACTGGTCGCCATGACCGCCGGAAAAGATCCCAAGAAGGACCTCCTGGTCTACCTCCAGGACGCCCGCGACGCCCTCCTGTGGAAACTCGAAGGGCTCCCGGAGTACGACGTCCGCCGCCCCCTGACACCGACCGGCACCAACCTGCTCGGCCTGGTCAAGCACCTCACCGGTGCCGAGGCCGTCTACTTCGGCGAGACCTACGGCCGCCCCTTCACCGGCCCGGCGCTCTGGATCACCGGCGACGCCGAGCCGAACGCGGACCTCTGGGCCACCCCGGAGGAGAGTCGCGAGCAGATCGTCGGCCGGTACCGCGAGGCGTGTGCCCACGCCGACGAGACCATCGCCTCCCTGCCCCTCGACGCCGTCGGCCGTGTCCCCTGGGGCGGGCGCAGCGAGGTGACCCTGCACGGCTCCCTCGTTCACATGATCGCCGAGACCCAGCGCCACGCCGGCCACGCCGACATCGTCCGCGAACTCATCGACGGCACCACCGGCCAGCGCCCCGACGGCGAGAACACCGCCCCCGGCGACGCGGCCTGGTGGCAGACCCACCACGACCGCGTCGAGCAGGCCGCCAGGCAGGCCGCGGGCCAGGCCGCGGATCAGGCCGTCGATCGGGCCGCGGGGCGGGCCGCCGATCGGGCCGCCGTGGGGGGCGAGCAGGGGAACCCCTCCGGATCCCCGCTCACGCCCGCCCCGCGGAGCTGACGGCCGGGCGGGCCCGCACCCCTCACCCCGGGGTGCGGGGCCGGTCACGGGCGGGTGGCGAGCTCGCGGAACCAGCGGACGATCCGCGGGTACGCGGCGAGCGCGGAGCCGACGTGGTCGGCGCCGGCGATCTCCTCGACCGGTGCGTCGACGCCGTTGCCGGCCAGGCTGCGACGGCAGGACTCCGTGTTGGCGAAGGCCGTGGGGTTCCCAATCCCGGCCCGGCCCTACGGGAGCTCGCGGCGGACGAGGGACGCGGCGAAGGACTCGCCCGTCCGGCGGGCGTGGGCCATCCGCGCCCGGACCTCGCCGGGGGTGCGGGGGCGGAAGTGCGGGCCGCCGCAGCGGCACTTGTGGAAGCGGACGCCGGCGTGCAGCAGCACGGAGAGGGTCCGCCACGCGGCGGTGTCGCGGCGGCGCGGCGCGGCGAAGGCGGAGCCCGCGTGGACCAGCGGCCGCGTGCAGCTCGGGCAGGGACGTTCGCGGGCGCCGGCGTGGACGTCGCCGTACTGCTGCTTGTACGAGGCACGGCAGAGCAGGCAGACGAAGGAGCTCTTGGTATGGGCCACCCGGCGAGCCTACGGCCGTGCCCGGTGGTGTTCGACGGCTTTCCGAGCAGGCTCTCCACCTGCCCGGCCGGCAGGATCGGCACCCGGGTGCCCGGGCGGGCGCCGGAGACCTCGAGGGCCTTGCAGGTGGTGACGCCGGCCGCACGGGAGCGGGGCCGCGTCGAGCGGGTCGAGGCCGTCGGGCGCGGCCGCCCTGACCTCGCCCGTCGTCGTCCATCCGATTTCTGAGCAGGCGTGATGTCCTGCTACTGTTCATCCCGTCGAGAGGGAACGTCCTCTCGGACAGGCGTCAGAGGTGCTACTGGAGCACGTCCTACTTTCAGTAGGAAGAGTCCGTTCGACCCGGGCCTGGCGCTCCACCCCGAAGGGGCCGTTCGCACTGGGAACGGCCCCTTCGGCGTTTCCTGGAGCGTCGCGCGGACCTCCGGGCCGCCGCCACCAGGTGTTCGAGGCGCGGCCGGACCTCCGCCCAGGCGCGGGTCTTGAGGCCGCGGTCCGGGCTCACCCGGAGCCGCTCGGCGGGCAGGTGACGTAGCGCCCGTCCGCAGCAGCGCGACCGTCTCGGCGGTGCCTGGCACACGGGGCGCATGGATGTCGTAGACGCCCGCAGGGTCGGCTCGTGCACCTGGACCACGGCCGCCCCGGTTGCCTCCAGGTCGGCGACCTCGTCGCGCAGCGCCAGTGCAACGTGCCGGGCGGTGTCGGCGAGCGGCTGGTCGTCGCGGACGAACGACCAGGCCGGCATGGTGACGGGCCCGGTGAGCATGCCCTCGCTTCCCGGGCGCTCGGCGTCCAGTGCTGGGTGACGGCTTTCGTTCCCACGCACCGCTGCGGGGCAGTTCCGGATTCGCACCGGATTCCCTCTTGCGACGCACCTCGCCTGGCGGACGGGTGCGGACCGGCTGCGCCGCTCACCCTAGCCGCAACGGCCGGGCGCGGTACGCGGATCGCTCCTATCGCAGTCCGTGGCCGAAACCCTCCGGCGTGGCCGACAACCGGCCAAGGTCCCGGTCCAGGTGGGCCGGTGGGCCGGATCCCGGCGGCCCGCCGCGTCGGCTCCGGCCAGCACGTTCGACCGTCGCCTCGATCTGATGCGGCGTCATAGCTTGGCTGAAATCAGACCCTTGTGGTGTGAATATGCCATTGGAATGTTCGTCATACGGAATCCGCCAGTAGCCTTCCGTGTCGAACCCGCCACTGCTCGTGGCGGTCCGGTCGGCGCCGGCCCAGCGTGCCCGGCTGCCCCAACCCGTCCGAAGGAGCCTGAGTGCCGGGTATCGACGAATGCCTGTCCGCGGCCATGGCGATCGCCGGTGCCCGCGCGGCCAGCCTCATCGACTGGAGCAGCGGACTCGCCCTCGGCAGCGCCGGCGTCAGCCCCACCGGCGACCATGAGACCACGGCCGCGGAGGCAACCGACTTGGTACGTACGGCTTTTGAGAGTGAAACCTTCACCGTGGCGGAGGACAGTCGGGCGCCTCTGCAGGACATCATCCTCACTGCGGGCCGCAGTTACCACCTGATCTGCTTCATTGACACCGTCTTCGACAGTCCACTCGTCCTGCATCTGTGGCTCGACCGGACCGAGGGCAACCTCGCCTCGGCCCGCTACCGCCTGCAGGCCCTCGCCGAGGAACTGGTGCTCGGATGACCGGCGTTCGGACGGCGAACGCGATGGCGGGTCGGCGCGGCGCGCCCCCGGCCCGGGGCGCCGTGTTTCGGCCAGCGGGCCGGGCCGCCGGCGCCCCGGCGGTCAGCGGGCGGCCCGCATGAACGACGTCGACGCCATCGTGCCCGGTCACGTCATGGCCCCCGGCCACGCCCTCGCCACCGGCGCGCCACTCAGCACCGATGAGGCCTTCGGCGCCGTCGAACGACTGGCCGACGAGCGCGCGACCGGCGCCCTGCACGGTCCCACGGGCACGCTGCACCTCGTCGACGGCCTGGTGGTGCACGCCGAGTCCGACCGCGCGCCCGACCTCGCCGCGCTGCTCACCGGCTGTGGCCGGATCACCCGGCAGGCCTGGCAGGAGGCCGTCCGCACCCACGGCCCGCACGGCCGGGTCGGCGGCGCCCTGGTCGAACAACGACTCTTCACCCGTGGGGAGTTGGAGCTCTGCCAGCTCGGCGCCCTCTACGACGCCGCGTTCTTCGTTCTCGACGGCGCCGGGGCCTCGGCGGGCCCGTGGTCCTTCGAGCCGGGCGCACGGCACTGGCTCGGACCGGTCGCGGCGGTCAGCGCCCCGCGGCTGCGCCGGGAGGTGGAGCGCCGGCACCGGCTGCTCGACCGGATCTGGCCCTGGCCGCAGCTCGACACCGCACCGGTCCGCCCGCTCGGCCGGGTCGGCCGGACCGCCGAGGCGGGCCGGACCGGGGACGTCGGCCGGATCGAGGAGGCGGGTTTGATCGCCGAGGCTGGCCGGATCGGTGAGGACGGCCCGCCGCGTCCGGTCCGTCAGGCCGGTGCGGCCGGTTCCGTCCGCCCGGGCGGAGCCCAGGAGCGGTGCGCGGCCCCGGGCAAGCGGCCGGGCCGGCCGTGCCCGCCCAGTCGGCGTCAGCGCGAACTGCTCGACCATGCCGACGGCCGAAGAACCCCGGCGGAGCTGGCGCGGCTGCTCGGCCGCTCGGGGTTCGCCACCACGGCCGACGTCCGCCGCCTCGCCGCGGCCGGGCTGCTGGCCACGCCGGGCCGTGACGTCCCGCGGCACGCCGCCGGGGCGCGGTCCTCGGCACACGCCGGACCGGCGCCCGGGGCGCGGACCGAAGCACCGCCCGGGACTCAGGCCGGACCGCCGCCCGGACCGCCGCCCGTGCCGCCGCCCGGAACTCAGCCGGCGCCGCCGCCCGGGCTGCTCCGCCGCGTCCCCGGCGCGGCCCTGGCGGGGTTGCTCCCGGTGAGCGCCATCCACTCCGCCCGCCACCGCCCGCTCGCGGGCCATCCGCCGGCCCCGGTCCACCCGCCGGCCCCGGCGGCGGCCCGCCCGCCGACCGTCCCCGACCCGGACATCGCGCTGCTGATCCGGGTCCGAACCCTTCTGGAGGCCCGACTTTGAACAACTCTCCGCCCGCGACCCCGCTCTCACGGTCATGAGGCGGGCGCTCAAGCAGCGTGTCGGAAGGAGACAACTGATCGCCTTGGAGACCGAGCTGCTGGCCGAACTGCGGGCCCTCAGGCACCGGGTCCCGCACCTCGCGGGCGGTCTGGTGGCCAGCGTGGACGGCCTGTTGGTCGCGCACGACACCCACGGGGCCGAGCCCTCCGGTCTGGCCGCGATGACCGCCGCCTCGCTGAGCCTGGCCCAGCGGCTCGCGGACACCACCGGGCAGGGCGAGTTCCGGGAGTCGCTGGTGCGCGGCGAGTACGGGTACATCGGCACCTACGCGGCGGGCGGCAGCTGTGTGCTCACCCTGCTGGCGCACCCGGACGTGAACGTCGGCCGGCTGCACCTGGAGGCCCGCCGCTCCGCCCGGCGCATCGCAACCCTGATCAACGACTCGCTGACCCCCAAGGACCCTCCGTAGGCGCATCCCGCACCTTTCGGCCCCATCCGACCCGACCGAACCTTCCGACCTTCCCCACCCTTCCGATCTTCCGAACGAACTGGAGAAACCGACATGACGGACGCAGCCGGCGCGCTCAAGCAGACCATGACCGCGATCGAGGGCGCCCTCGGCGCAGCCCTCGTCGACTACAACAGCGGCATGGCCCTCGCCACCCTCGACGGCCCCGGAGGGTTCGACCTCAACGTCGCCGCGGCCGGGAACACCGACGTGGTCCGGGCCAAGATGCGCACGATGGACATGCTCGGGCTGCAGGACGGTATCGAGGACATCCTCATCACCCTCAGCAGCCAGTACCACCTGATCCGCCCGCTCACCGGCCGCGGGGGCAAGGGCCTGTTCCTCTACCTCGCGCTGGACAAGGGTCGCGCCAACCTGGCGATGGCCCGGCACCAGCTGACGAAGATCGAGAACGAACTGGAGGTCTGACGCGTCGGGCGGTGCTGCCGACCCGGCCGCCCGTCCCGGCGGCCGGCCCCCGCGTCGCGCGGCGCGGGGACCGGCCGGTCGGTGGCGTCGGCCGGTGGCGTGGGCCGGACGGCCGGTGGCGTCGGCCGGTCCGGCCCGGGCTGACCGGGGCCTGCCAGGGCTGCATCGGGCCGACCCGGGACGCCCGGGCCGACCCGGGACGCCCGGGCCGACCCGGGACTTCCGGGCTCACCCGCTGGGCGTCGCCTGGTCGCCCGCCCACGCCACCTCGCCGCCCGCCAGCCCCGCGCAGACGGTGCCCTCGGGCGTGACGACGCTCCAGGGCGCGACCTGCGCGTGCGGCGGCACGGACAGCACGGCGTCACCGTCGAAGGCCAGCTCCAGCCCGCCCGCCATGGTCACCCGGGCGGCGCCGAGCGTCCGGCCCACCAGGCCGAGCAGCGCGCCGGACGGGCGGAGGGTCAGGGCGGGGAAGAAGTGGTCCACCTCGGTGGGCGTCGCGAACACGAACTCGTGCGCCACCCGGACGGTCACCGGCCCGTCGAGCGTGATGTCGAGCCAGCCGCCGCCGCCGACCGCCGCCACCCGGCGGCCGGCCAGTACCCTCCCGATCGCGTTCTGCATGGGCCCAGTGTGGACCAGGAACACCGTTCTGGTCCGGCGGTCCAGCGGTCCAGCGGTCCAGCGGTCCGGTACTCCGGCGGTCCGGCGGTCCGCCTCCGCCCGCCCGCCTCCGTCCGCCCGCCGTCGGCGCGCCCGTCCGCCCGCCGTCGGAGCGCGCGGCGCTGCGCGCGCCGGTCAGCCGTCGCGTGCGCCCGCAGGCCCGTCCGCCTCCAGGCGCATGCGACGGCTGACCGCGGGCCGGCCGTCCGCAGGCCGCCGCCCTCCATCAGCCCGCGTCAGCCGCCCGCCGGTAGCCGCCTTCCGCCAGCCCTCCGTCAGCCCGCCGTCAGTCCGCAGGCCGCCCGCCGACCAGTTCGGCCGGGCCGCCCGCGCGGGCGCGGGTGGCGAGGGCGGCCGCCGTCCGGGCCCAGGAGGAGCCGGACAGCAGCGCCCGGGCCCGGGCCGGGTCGCAGAGCTGCCACTCGACCAGCTCGTCCTCGGCCAGGGCGATCGAGGCGAGCTGTTCCTCCGTCACCGTCCCGCCGTCGAAGACGTACACCAGGACGGCGGTGTCCCGGCCGCTCGCCCGGTCCGCGTCCCGTCCGGGCAGCCAGTCGAGGGCCAGCAGCCGGCCCGGTTCGCACTCCCAGCCCAGCTCCTCGCGGACCTCGCGCCGGGCCGCGGCCCGGGGCAGCTCGCGGTCCGCCTCGATGCCGCCGCCGGGCAGCACCCAGTACGGCTCCTCGCCGCCCGGGCCCGGCCACGGGCGCAGCCGCACCAGCAGCACCCGCCCGTCCGCGTCGGTGAACAGCGTCCGCGCCTTGGCCCGGATCCGTGGGCGGGTGGCGATGAACGTCTCCCGGTCCAGCGGGGGAGCGGCGGGCTCCGCCGGGGGCAGGTCGGGCGTGCCGGTGAGCGTGACCCCGGCCAGCCGGGTGTACGCGGGCGGCGGCCCGGCCGCCAGGTGGTCGAGGGTGTGCCCGGCGGGCATGCCGTCCTCGAGTTCGAGCGGCCCGGCGTCCCGCGGCGCCCGCAGGCAGGCGCTCACCCGGCGGGAGAGCCGCGGCGGCAGGGCGTGGCCCGCCTGCTCCGGTGTCAGCCACGCCCAGCCGCCGACCTCCGCCGGGTCCGGCGTGAACGCGGCCAGCTCCTGGGGGGTGAGCGGGTCACCCCAGTAGAGGTGTGCGGCGACCGGCGGCCGATAGTCGTCGAGCGTCCAGTCGATGCAGGCCAACGGCCCGAGCCTGGGGGTGAACCCCAGCTCCTCCTCGATCTCCCGCACGGCCGTCCGGCGCGGGGAGAGGTCCCGCGGCTCCCATCCGCCGCCGGAGACCGCCAGCGGATGCTTCCGGTCGTACGGCAGCCGGACGACCAGCACCCGGCCCTGCGCGTCCGGGAACAGCACTCCGGCGGCGGCCAGCAACTCGCGTCCCGCACGACCGTCCAGGCCGCCCGCAGACTCCGACGTCACCACGGCAAGTCCCTCCGTCGAACCGGGTGGACGACCCCCGCCCGCCCGCCTGGCAGGACAGCCCCGCCCACCCCGACGGTTCCCCGCCGACCCGCGGGCCGAACCCGCCGTCAGACCCGTTCGAGGGGCCGGTGCGGCCCTTCCGGCAGCTCCACGGCGATAGCGTCGCCGGGCCGGACCACGCCGCCGGTCCGGACGACGCCCATGATGCCGGCCCTGCGGACGACGTTCCCGGCCTCGTCCCGGCCGACGACCTGCTTCAGCAGCCCGTCCTGGAAGTTGTCGATCTGGGCGCACGGATTGCGCAGGCCGGTGACCTCGACGACCGCCTCGCCGCCGATCCGCAGCAGCGCTCCGACGGGCAGGCCGAGCAGGTCGACGCCCCGGGTGGTGACGTTCTCGCCGAGATCGCCCGGCCGTACGGCGAAGCCGGCCGCGCCCACCTCGGCGAAGAGCTCCTCGTGGACGAGGTGGACCTGCCGCAGGTTGGGCTGGGTCGGGTCCTGCGCGACCCGCGAGCGGTGCCTGACCGTGACCCCGGCCTGGACGTCCCCCTCCACACCGAGCCCGGCGAGCAGGGTGATGGCGGCCCGGTTGGGCTTGGTGAACGAGTACTCGCCGTTGCTGCTGACTGCCGTGACCGATCCGCTCATTCGGCGGCCCCCTCCGTACGTGGCGCTGATCGCAGCGCCTCTGATCGTGACCGTGCCCGTCAGGAGGGTAGCTTCAGGCAGCCGGCCGACGGATCCCCCGCCCCGGCCCGGCCGAGCGAGGCGAGCGCCGCGGCCGCCGCGCGAACCATCTGCTCGTCCTGGCGGCCGGTGGCCCCGCGGAGCCGGGTGAAACCCTCGACGGCGGCCAGTGCGAGCAGGCCGGGGAGCAGATCGGTGCTGCGGTCGGAGACCCAGCGGGTGCCCCGGGTCGCCATCCACCACAGGTCCGCCAGCGCGCCCGGCGGGGGCTCGGCGGGTTCGGTGGCGGGGGCCGGTCCGAGCGGGCGGCCGGCGGCGGTGAGCAGGTCGTGGAAGCCGCGGGCGATCAGGTGGTGCCCCTCGGCGCTCGGGTGGAGCCGGTCCACGCTCAGCAGCTGCCGCCGCGCCGTCCACGGCAGCTCGGCGATGTGCAGGTGGACGGTCCGGTGACGGGCCGAGAGCGCGTGCACCACCGTGTTGACCGCGCGCATCCGGCGGGCCAGCGGACGGGCGAGCGGCTGCGGAAGCCGCAGCAGCGTGCCCGGGTCGGGCAGGCACGCGGTGAGCACCAGCGCGCCGGTGCGGGCCAGCTCACGGAAGGTGGTGTCCAGCTCCCGCGCGGTGCGGCCGACGTCGAACCCGGCCCGCAGGGTGTCGTTGCCTCCGACGACCACGGCCGCCACCGCCGGGCGCAGCGCCAGGGCGACGGGCAGCTGCTCCGCCGTCAGATCGGTGCTGAGGGCGCCGCTGCGCGCCAGATTGGTGAACTCGACGCCGGCCCCGGCCGGCGCCAGCGACCGTGCGAGCAACGCGGCCCAGCCCCGCCACCCGCCGGCCACCGGGTCGCCGACCCCCTCCGTGAGGGAGTCCCCGAGCGCCACGAACCGGACGGGCCCGGCCACCCGTCGCCCTCCCGGCCCCCGGGCTCCGCCCGGAACCGCCGCACCGCCCCCGCCCCCGACCGCGTCCCCGACCGTCACCGTGCTCACTGCCTGCCTCCTGACTCCGCGTCCCTCACCGCCGGAGTGGGAAGTCGGCGGGTCCGACGTCCCACTCCGGTCCTGCCTCGCCTCTCCGGGCAGCGGCCCCCGGGGGGCACCGGGAGCAGGAAGTCGGCCCGTCCGACTTCCCATGCGCTACCGGCCCGCCTCGCCTGCCCGGGACGCCGAGGCGGTGTCCCCGCCGGCGCCATCCATCCCGGCCTGCTCCGTTCCCGCGCCGTAGGCCCTCGCGCCGTCCGTTCCCGCGCCGTCGGTCCCCGCGCCGTCCGTTCCCGCGCCGAGTGGCCTCGCGCCGTGGGCGGCCAGGAAGGCGGTGACGGCGGCGGGCCAGCCGTACTGTTCCGCCTGGGCGCGCGCCGTACGGCGCCGGGCCGCCTCGGGGCGGGCGAGCAGCGTGGCGACGGCCTCCGCGAAGCCCGCGCCGGTGTCCGCGGCGGCCACGCCTGCCGGCCCGACCAGCCCGGGGAGCGCCGAGGAGCGGCTGACCGCCACCGGCGTGCCGCAGGCGAGCGCCTCCATCGCGGCGAGCCCGAAGGTCTCGACCGGTCCCGGGGCGAGCACCACGTCGGCGCAGCCGAGCAGCCGGGCCAGCGCGTCGCGGCCGCCGACGTGCCCGAGGAAGTGCACGGGCAGCCGGAGCCGGGCGGCCCGGGCGGCGAGCCGCGGGCGGAGCGGCCCGGTGCCCGCCACCACGAGGACGGCCGGGACCCGGCGGGCACGCAGCACGGCGAGCGCGTCGACCGCCCGCTCGGGGTGCTTCTCGGTGGAGAGCCGTGAGCAGAGCACCAGGAGCACCTGCCCCGGCTCCGCGTACCGGGCCCGTTCCGCCGCCCGCTCCGCGTCCGTCGGGGGCCGCATCCCGGTGAGGTCCACACCGAGCGGTGCGCGCGCCAGGTTCCGCACGCCCAGGCGGCGGAACTCGGCCGCCGCCCAGTCCGTCGTGCAGACCACCGTGTCGTACGCCCGCGCCGTCAGACCGTTGAGCCGGTCGGCGGCGGCCCCGGCGAGCGGGGCGGGCAGGCCCCAGGTGCGGAGCAGTCCGGCGGCGCTCTCGTGCGACACCATGACCGAGCGGACGCCGTGCCGCCGCGCCCACCCGCCGGTCCAGCGCAGGGTGGTGCGGTCGGACACCTCCAGCCGGTCGGGCGCGAGCCGGGTGAGCTCGTGGGTGACGGCCTGCCGGTCGGTGAGCACCCGGTAGCCGCCGCTGCCGGGCAGGACGGGCCCGGGCAGGGTGACGACCAGGCCCTGCTCGGTCTCCTCCTCGGTACGCCGCGCGCCGGGCACGACGAGCACCGGGACGTGCCCGGCGGCGCGGTAGCCGGCCCCGAGGTGGCGCAGCGCCGTGCGCAGTCCGCCGGAGACGGGGGTGACGAAGTTCGCCACCCGGACGATCCGCAGCGGGCCTCCGTGTCCGGTCATGCCGTCAGCTCCTCCACCACCGGGGAGGCCGGCGCGGCCGCAACGGCAGGTACGTCCGGGGCAGGCGCCGCGGTCGGTGCGGCCGGTACGGTCGGCACGGGCACGGCCGGCGGGGCCTCGGCGGCCGCCGCCGGAGCGACTCCCCGGTGCTCCGCCAGCACCTCCGCGTAGTGCCGCAGCAGCAGGTCCCCGACCGCCTCCCAGGTACGGGCGGTCACCTCCGCCCGCCCGGCGTTCCCGTAACGGGCCCGCAGGGCGGCGTCGGCGGCCAGGGTCCCGACCGCCCGGGCGACGGCGGCGCCGTCCCGGGGCGGGACCAGCAGGCCGGTCCGGTGGTGGGCGACGAGGTCGAGCGGCCCGCCGACGGCCGGGCCGATCACCGGGACGCCGCTGGCCATCGCCTCCTGGATGGTCTGGCAGAAGGTCTCCAGCGGACCGGTGTGCACGAACACGTCCAGGGTGGCGAAGCAGCGGGCGAGGTCGTCGCCGGTCCGGCGGCCGAGGAAGACCGCGCCGGGCATCGCGGCCCTGAGCCCGGCGGCGGACGGCCCGTCCCCGATGACGACGACCCGTACCCCGGGCAGTGCCGAGGCGGCGGCCAGCAGGTCGACCCGCTTCTCGGGCGCGAGCCGGCCGACGTACCCGACCAGCACCTCCCCGCCGGGGGCGAGCGTCCGGTGCAGCGCCTCGTCGCGGTGGCGCGGGTGGAAGCGGACCGAGTCGACCCCGCGCGGCCAGAGCTGGACCCTGGGCACGCCGTGCGCGGTGAGGTCCTGCGCCGCCGGGGTCGACGGCGCGAGGGTGCGGGCGGCGGCCCGGTGGATGGTGCGGATGCGGTGCCAGGCCGCGGCCTCGCCGAGCCGGCGCCCGGCCCGGTAGGCGTGCGCGTAGCCGGCGAGGTCGGTCTGGTAGACGGCGACGGCGGGGACGCCGAGCCGTGCGGCGGCCTGCATGCCGCGCGCGCCGAGCACGAACGGGCTGGCCAGGTGGACCAGGTCGGGCCGGTGCCCGGCGACGGCGGCGGTGAGCTGCCGGCCGGGCAGGGCGATCCGCACCTGCGGGTACCCGGGCAGCGGGACGGAGGGGACGCGGACGACCGGCAGTTCGGCTGCGGCCGGTCCGGCCCCGAAGGTGTGCGGAGGGCAGTCGGCGCCTCGCGCGGGAGCCGGGGTGATGACGAGTGGCTGGTGGCCCCGGCGGACCAGGTGCTCGGCCGTCCGCAGCACGCTGTGGGCGACTCCGTTGACCTCGGGAGGGAAGGATTCGGTGACGATGGCGACGCGCATGCCTGAGTTGTGTCCGGGTCCGGCGTGCACACGGCCAAAGGGATCTGTCGTACAAACGAACGCGGGTCGGCGATTTGTGCCGCCGACCCGCGCTCCACCCTCATCCCGCCGCCAGCGGCGGGAGCCCGACCGCTCAGGCCGGACCGGCCGCCGATTCCTTGAGCTCCGCGTAGGGCGCGAGCTTGCGGATCGACTCGATGCTCTTGATGCAGTCGTCCCGGCTCTCCTGCGGGTCTCCGGTGACCACGACGGAGCCGTTGCTCGCCTTGAGCCGGAACCGGTGCATGCCGGTCTCGTCGGTGTACAGCTCGAACTTTCCAGCCATCAGGTCCTTCACCTCTCGGTCGGGTAACCCCCTCGAACGGCAACGTAGGACCAAATACCCTCCACCGCTTGCCAGATGAGGCATTCGGGTGTCTCCGCCAAACGGGTCACCGGCGTCCGGTACGGATCAGAGCGGACGGCTCCGGTGGTGACCCTCCGGGGACATGTCGGCAGGGGGATCCGGAGAGCCCTCGACGGCGAGCGGGTGGCGGCCGGTCGTCGCTGCTCGACCAGCTCCGCGCCGTCGGAGTTCCGGCCCGGCGTGCCCAGGCCTCAGCGATCCGCCACCGGTTTCCTCCGTACCCCGCACCCGTGGCCGGAGGATGACGTCTACGCCGATGGACTCGCGGAGATGACGGAGCGGCGGCGAGCCCACGGAGACCCCGACAATCCTGTCCCGCCCGGCCTTCCGGAGAACGTGCCGCGTCAGCATCCTCGGTCGTAGATCGCCCGCAGCCACGGTTCCCGGACGGCGGGAATCCGCGCGAGCGTGTACCGGAACGCCTCCGTGGACGGCTGGAACGGGTACCACGGGTGCGGCGGCAGCGGGTCGTCCCGCGCCACGCCTGCCGGCAGCCCGCCGACCACCGGCAGCCGGGTCCGGTGTGGAGGAAAGGCGAGCTCGGCCCAGAGCGCGGCATCCATGGGTACCGGCACCGCCCCGGCCTGCGGCTGCCACATGTCTCCGGTCTGCGGGTGGACCGGCACCAGCACCAGGTCGGCGGCCGGCTCGCCGAGCCCCGGTCCCGCCAGGTCCAGCCTCTTCGCGCTCTCCCCTGCGGGAAGCAGCGCGCCGAGTGCCCGGCCGAGGAGCTCCGCCACCGGCCCGGGTGCCACTTCGACCGGCGCGCCCCCGGCGGCCACCACCACCTGGGCGAGAGCCACGCCCGCCGGGATGTCCCGGTACTCGCTCAGCCGGTGCCACAGCGCGCCGGTGGCCAGCAGCTCCGCCCAACCCATGATCGGCCGCTCCGGCGGGCCGGGCAGCCGCACGACCGCCTCCGGGACGAGCCGGACGACCTGCCAGCACCCGCAGTCGTCCAACCTCGTTCCCACCGGCAGATCGCAGCCCAGGCAGGCGAGGTTCGGCCCGTCCCTCCCGTCGATCCCCATGCAGTAGCCATCGGCCCGTTCGAGGATCAGCCCGGTGTTGCGCATGTCGCCGGGCGCGAGGAGAACGGTGTCCGACGGCCCGTCGGACAGCACGCCGAACGGCTCGAAGCGCCCCCGCGCCGCCGCCTCGCGGGCCCCGGCCTCGTCCCACTGCCGCCACGGCGGCCCGAACGGTGCGGGGTCGACGGCGTAGGACCCGGCCTCCAGCAGCGGTGGGTGCAGCGTCTCCCAGTGGGTGTCGGCCAGGTGGATCGGCAACGCCACCTCCGACACCGCCGCCGTCAGGACCGCACCGCAGCCCGCACACCCGAACACCGCCAAGCTGTCCCCTCCCGCCGTCGAAGCCCCTGCATCCCACCAAGCGGGCGGACCGGCGAGCAAGGGGTTTTCGGACGACGCCGAACGCCCCACCGAAGGGCAGAGCGGGCGACGACCCGGCCGTGGCTGCGGCCGACTGACCGATGTCGCCGCTCGATCGGGCACCGGCGTTGTGAAATGGCCTTCGTGACGGGGGAATGACGGCCGCTCGCTATCATGACGCCGGTCGACGAGGGGATATGCGGTGGCAGCCGTGGGCGACGGGGTGGCGGGCGAAGGGGCGTACGAGGGGCTGGTCATCGCCGGGCGATACCGGCTGGTCCGGCGTCTGGGGGCCGGTGGGTTCGGGCAGGTCTGGCAGGCGACCGACACCGCCCTGCACGTCGACGTCGCCGTCAAGCAGGTCTGGCTGGCCCCTTCGATGAGTCCGGCCCAGGCCGACGAGCGGCTGGTCCGGGCGCAGCGGGAGGCCCGCAGCGCCGCCCGGCTGCGCGACCACCCGCACGTCGTCGCGGTGCACGACGTGCTCGTGGCGGACGGCGTGCCGTGGACGGTGATGCAGCTGATCACCGGGGGCTCGCTGGCGGACCGGCTGGCGGCGGACGGACCGCTGGCGCCGGAGACGGTGGCCCGGATCGGTGCCGCGGTGCTGTCGGCGCTGGGCGCGGCGCACGCGGCGGGCATCGTCCACCGGGACGTGAAGCCGGCCAACATCATGCTGGCCGACGACGGCCAGGTGCTGCTCACCGACTTCGGCATCGCCCTGCGGCACGAGGACACCGCGCTCACCGCGACCGGCGCCGTCATCGGGTCGATCGAGTACATGGCGCCGGAGCGGATCCATGGCCAGGACGACGGACCGGCCGGGGACCTCTTCTCGCTCGGCGTCTCGCTGTACCAGGCGGTCGAGGGCCTGTCCCCGTTCCAGCGCGCCACCCCGACCGCCTCGCTGCTGGCCGTCGTCTCGGACGAGGCGCCGCCTGCGCGGCGGGCGGGGGCGCTCGCGCCCGTGATCGAGGGCCTGATGACGAAGGACCCGCTGCGCAGGCTCTCTTTCCACGAGGCCGCCGCGCTGCTGGGCCGGGCGGCCGCCGCGCCCGTTCCCGGGTCGGCGGATCCGGCGGTCCCGGCGGTCCCGGCGGCCGGCGTACCCGTACCCGTACCCGCCGCTCCTGCTCCGGCTCCTTCTCCCGGACCCGCCGCCTTCGTGACCGGGCCGGTGGCCCCGGCCCCCGTACCAGCGGCGGGCAGTACCGGGGCTCCGGGCGTCATCGACGCGTACGCCGGGCCCACCGTTCCGGCGCAGTCCGTCACCGGGCCGACCCTGCCGGTACCGCCTGCCGCCGGGCCGACCCTGCCCGCCGTAGTGCCCGCTGCCGTGCCCGCACCGCACGTCACTGTGCCCGAGGTGTCCGCCGCTGACCCGTCGGACCCCGCTGACCCCGCGGACACGACGGACTCCGCGGGGCGGCCGCGGCGGCGGACGTGGCCGGTGATCACCGCGTCGCTCCTCGCGGGGGCCGCCGCGCTGGGGGTGGCCTTCGCCGTGCCCTACTTCTCCGAGACCAGCACCATCCGGGCGAAGCTGCTGCACAAGAGCGACATGCCGTCCGGGTACTACGAGAACTCCGGCGCGGGGGACATGGGCTACGGGCGCCCCGTCGGGGGCACCTGGCCCTGCGAGGCGCGCAACCGCGAAACCCGCTGGAAGCACACGCAGGACGACACCGCGGAGTTCTTCTACAAGTCGGCCGCCGGTGCGGCGGAGCGGTACTCGTTCAACGAGCAGCTCAAGGAGGCCGACGCCGCCGAGGTGGCCCGGACGATGCAGTCCGTCCGGGACCAGTTGAGCGGGTGCCCGTCGTTCACCGCGAAGATCAAGTTCAGCGGCGACCCCCAGAGCTGTGAGGTGACCGTCAAGCCCCTGCCGGCCCCGGCGATCGGCGGCGACGTGGTGGCCCGTCGTGAGACCTACACCTGTACCGAGAACGGCATCACCTACGCACCCGCCGTCGTGGACAAGGTCACCACCGCCAAGGGCGGGTACCTCGTCGAGTTCTTCGCGACGGAATCACGGCCCTTCCCGCCCGCAGGGCAGGTCGAGGCCCTGATGACGAAGGCCCTCGGCAAGCTCCCCTGACATCGGTACGGGGCGGAACGCCGGACGCCCCGGCCGCTCGGTGCGGTCGGGGCGTCCGGGTGGCGCTGGAACGGCAGGTCAGCCGTTGCTCCGGCTGAACGCCTCCAGCCAGGCGAGCTTCGGGCCGAAGAGGCCGACCGAGGCCGCGCCCGTGGCGAGGCCGGAGGCCGAAGAGGGCTGCGGGGCCTCGCTGTGCGCCACCGCCGTGGTGGGCACGGCGACCGCGGCCGCAGCCGCCAGGACCGCGGTGACGGCGAACTTGCAGAGCGTTCCACGAACAGACATCTCATGCCTTCCAGGTGTTCCCAGCTCTTCGGCCGGCCCTGCGGCCGGACGGCCGACCCGGGCGGGCAAAGAGGCGTCCTGTGGGGACGCCCTGCAAACGTTGGCATGCGAACGTGTGGATTTGGCCGTTTTGCCACCGGAGAGGTGCGAACGAGTGATGGAGACAACCCGGTCGGGTGAACCGTCCGGGTGGCCGGCTCAGCAGCGGCCCGACGCGGAGCGGGCCGCCGGCCCCGGGGTCGCTCCGTCCGCCGTGCCGTCCGCCGCTTCGCCGACCGCCCCACCGGTCGGACCGGACGTCATCTCACCGGCCGGACCGGGTGTGCCTCGGCGGCCGGCGCGGGAGCCGAGCTGCCGGCCTCCGCAGGGGCGGACGTCGTCGTCGCCGGGGTGGGCCGCATGGTCGCCAGTCGCCGTTCGCAGGTCCGGCGCTGGACGACGGAGAGCCCGGCGACCGCCGCCCCGAGCCCGAGCCAGCCGACGGGGCCGGCCGTCATCACCACGCCGGTCAGCAGCAGCGGTCCGGCGGACTTCTGGATGGACTGGGCCATGCCGGCCACGCCCAGGTAGGACGCCCGGGCCCGGTCGGGCGCGAGCGAGACGGCCAGCTCCCAGGAGGTCACCGACCGCACCAGCTCGGCGGCGGTCACCAGGACCGCCGTGACCAGCAGGGCGATCGACGCGCTCCAGGCCCCGCCCCCGGTGCCGAACGCCAGGACGACGCAGGTCGCGAGCATCGCCACTCCGTACAGGGCCACCGCGGCCGCCGCCCGGTGCGGCCCCTCGGCCCGCGCCGACACCCGCAGTTGGAGCAGGACGACCAGTGCGGTGTTGACCACCAGGAAGACCGGGACGAAGGCGTGCGGCGCCGAGGTGTGGTTCACCAGCCAGAGCGGCAGTCCGACGTTGAGCAGCGAGTCGTCCAGGCACATCGGGATGTCGAGCAGGACGAAGCGCAGGTAGCCGCCGTCCCGCCAGGGGCTGGGCGCCGGCCCTTCCGCGGCGGTTTCGACGGCGGTTCCGGCGGCCGTGTCCGGTCCGGCACCGGCCTGCGCCGCCATCCGCCCGGCGCCGGCCTGCGCCGCCACCCGCCCGCCGCCGTGCGGCTCCCGGGTGCGCCACACCAGGGCCGCGGTCACCGCGTACGAGAGCGCGTTGGCCAGGACCAGCGCCCGGTAGGCGTTCTCCGTCCCCACGGCCAGACCGATCGCCGCGACCCCGGCCCCCAGTGCCACCCCGGCGTTGGCGGCGCTGCGGGTGAGCGCCTGGTAGGTCGAGCGCCGCTCGCCCGTCGCCCGCGTGGCGAAGAGCATCTCCAGCGTCTTGGCGGCGCGTTCGGCCAGGCAGACGAGGGCGATGACGGGCAGCAGGGCGGCGTAGCTGTCGCAGAGCAGCAGCAGCACCATCGCGCCCAGTCGCACCAGGTGACTCCAGATCAGCAGTCCCCGAACCGTGAACCGTCCGGCGAGCTGCCCCGCCAGCGGCGACCCGGCGATGCCCGCCACGGCGGCGACGCCCAGCAGGATGCCGACCTGTTGGGCGTCCAGCCGTGTCACGAAGGTGAAGTACAGTACCGAGGCCGCCGCCCAGACCCCCGATCCGGCCCGGTCCAGGAACTGGGCGAGCAGCATGATCCGCCCGTCCCGTCCTCCGGGTGGTCGGCGCAGCTGTGCCAGTAGCCCGCCCTCGTTCCGTCCCATGGCCTGCCACTCCCCGTTTCCCCGTTGTGGTGCTCGGGGAGCAGCCTGCCGGAGATGAATCTCGACGTCAAGATACTTGATGTCGACAGACCTCTCGCCGTCCTGGCGACCGCCGTCGTTGCGCCAGTCGTCATGGCGACTGCTGCCGTTGCGACCGCCGCCGCCGCCGTTGTCGTCGCCGCCGCCGCTGCCGCCGCTGCCCGGCCTACCGGTCGCCGGAGCCGCCGAGCGTGGTGCGGAGCAGTTTGCGGTCGGGCTTGCCCGCGTCGGTGAGCGGCAGGCGGTCCAGGACGTGGACGGCGGCCGGCGCGTACATCGCGCCCAGCCGGTCGGTGACCCAGGCGCGGACCAGTGGCCGGTCCGGGTGCGGGCCGACGGCCGACGGGACCACGGCGACGTGCAACTCCTCGCTCCCATCGGCCCGTTGGACACCGAAGGCGGAGCACTGGGCGACGGCGGGGTGGGTGAGAAGCGCCTGTTCCACCTCTGCCGGGTAGACGTGCCCGCCCACGACGATGACCATCTCCTTCAGCCGGTCGACCAGGTGGAGGTAGCCCGCGCCGTCGAGGTGGCCGACGTCCCCGGTGCGGACCCAGCCCTCGTGCAGCACCTCCGCGGTGAGGTCCGGGCGGCGCCAGTAGCCGCTCATCACCATGGGGGTGCGGACGTGGATCTCCCCGTTCTCGCCGGCGGGCAGGACGGCCCCGGCCGGGTCCCGGACCTCGATCTCGACCCCGGGGTCCGGCCGGCCCGCGGTGATCCGCCCGCCCGGGCCGGTCACCGTGTGCTCGTCCGGCCCGACCTCGGCGATGTTCCCGGCCTCGGTCTGCCCGTACCAGCCGTGCAGCACCGGCCCGAAGGCCTCCGCGGCCTGCCGCAGCCGTTCGGCGGAGGCGACCGTGCCCCCGTAGAAGAGCCGCCGCAGCGAGGAGAGGTCGGTGCCGGCTGCGGTCGGGTGGTCCAGCAGCTCGTACAGCATCGGTGGCAGCAGCCACAGGTCGGTGATGCGCTCCCGCTCCAGCGCGGTGAGGACGTCGCCCGGTTCGAAGCCGGGCCGCAGCACCACGGTGCCCCCGGCGAGCAGCGCCGCGTCGGCGAGGATGCCGGCCATGTGTGCGAGGGAGGTGCAGGCCAGGGCGCGGGGCGGCGCGTCGGCCCGGAGTCGTCCGGCGAGCCGGTCGAGCAGCTGCCGGTAGGGCCCGTGCGTCAGGGGGATGCCCTTCGGGATCCCGGTGGTGCCCCCGGTGAAGCGAAGGCACCAGTCGTCCTCGGGCCGCACACGGTCCACGGAGGCGTCGGCGCCGGGGGCGGCTTCCGGGGCAACGACGTGGGCAGCGCCGGGGGCCACGGCCGTGCCCGGCAGTGGGGTGCCGAGCGTGAGCACCGTCGGGACCCGCACCCGTGCGAGCAGTGCCCCGGCCGCGGCCTGACAGGCCGGGTCGACCAGCAGCACGGTGGCGTCCGCGCTCGCGACGATCTCCGCCTGCACCGCCGCGGACATGCCCGCGCCCAGGAAGAGCACCCGGGCGCCGAGCAGGTTCGCGGCATAGCGTGCGACGACGGCCTCCGGCAGGTCGCCGGTGAGGAACGCCACGCTGTCTCCGCGCCGGACGCCGTGAGCGGCCAGGCCGGCGGCGGTGGCGCGGACCTCGTCGTGGAGCGCACCGGCCGTGACGGTGCGGCCGTCGGCGCCGACCAGCGCGGGCCGCCCGGGTTGCCGGAGCAGGGTCGCGAGGATGCCGTCGACATAACTTTCGAACGGTGGAGTGGAGTTGGCGGGCATGGTGGCGTCTCCTTCGACGGTCCTGGCGGATGGCCCTGTCCGGAGGCTAGGCGAACTCCGCTCATCGGCGCCAAGACCGAATCCGGTATGAGATCATGCCTGACCGGTTATCAGAACCGGCCCGGCCGAAGGGGGACGACGGGGTGGACCTGCTCGCTCTGCGCTGCTTCCAGGTCGTCGCCCGGCACGGTCACATCAGCCGCGCCGCCGAGGAGTTGCGCGTTGCCCAGCCTTCGGTGAGCCGGACGATCGCCAGGTTGGAGGCGGAGCTCGGCGTCCTGCTCTTCGACCGCCGCGGCCGACGGATACACCTCAACGACCACGGCGCGGCCTTCCTCCGCCGCGTCGACCGCGCCCTGCGTGAACTGGACGACGGCAAGCGTGAGTTGGCCGAGCTCGCGCAAGGGGGAGGCCGGGTGACGCTGGCCACCGAGACCCTGCTGACCGTCACCGACCTGCTGGCCCGCTTCCGGGCCGCTCACCCCGAGGTCGAGATACGGGTGCGGCAGTCCTCCGTCGATGCGATGGTGCGTCGGCTCCGCACCCGGGAGGTGGATCTCTGCGTCGCCTCCCAGCCGCTCGTGGGGCCGGGGCTGGTGTCCGAACCGCTGCTGCGGGAGGAGGTGCTGCTCGCGGTGCCCGAAGGCCACCGGTTGGCGGGCCGGGACGAGGTCCCGGTCTCCGAGCTGGACGGTGAACCGTTCGTCACCCCGAGCCGGGGCCACTGGCAGCGGGTCCTCGCCGAGCGGCTCTTCGCGCAGGCCGGCGTGGAGCCGGTGATCGTCTGCGAGGGGGACGAGCCCGGCGCCGTCGTCAACCTGGTCGCCGCGGGCATGGGCGTCGCCCTGCTGCCCGCGATGGCGCGTGCCTCGGAAGTCCGGGCGCCTCTCCGCTGGGTGCGGCTCGCCGAACCGGGCTGCCACCGCGAACTGCGCCTCGTCCGCGACGGCGCCGCCCACCACCCGGCCGCCGCCCGCCTCTTCGGCGCCTTCGCAGTCCACCACTTCGGCCGGACGGCCACGGGGGTGTGAGCGCCGCCGGGGCCTGGGCGCCGCGGGGTCCCGAGCGTCGCGGGGGTCGGACGGCCGCCGGATCCTGAGCGCCGCGGGAGCCCGACCTCTGCGGGGGCCAGACCTCCGCCGAGTCCGGCAGCGGCACCGATCGCGTGGCCAACCGCTCACGCCACCCATGGTGGGGCACGGCCGGGCCCGCCCGTCCCGTTCGCTCGGCCACCTTGCCCCGTCCCGTTCGCTCGGCCACCTTGCCCCGTCCCGTTCGGTCGGCCACCTCGCCCCGCCGCCTTGTCGGACCCCGCGGTTAGGGTGGAAATGCCACTGCCACCGCAGTGCCGCCACGCCCCGTCTCGTCCGGAAGGCCCGCCCATGTACGCCCTGCACGCGCTCTGGCGAGCCGACGGCCGCCTCGCGCTCTGGGCGGAGGACGCGCAGGCGTACCGGACCGGGCGGGCGGCGGCGCGCCGCGCGGAGGGCGGAGCGCATCCGTACGCCTGCACCGCGGGGGAGGTCGCGCGGCTGCTCGGGGCGATCGGGCCGGGGCTCGACTGGCTGGCCGGCCAGGGCGCCGAGCGCTGGACCGGGCTTCTCCTGCCGACCCTCGGTGACCGGCCGACCCCCTCGCCCGACCTGCCGGTCGGCCGTGCGCCGCACGGGGTCGTGCTGAGCCCGTGGCGGGTGCCGTCCCTGCTGTTCGACGCCGCGGAGGCGGCCCAGCTGCTGGGTGCGCTGTACGACCCGCACTGGCCGGGTGCGACCGTCGAACTCCCCGGCGCCGGGTCGGTCGAGCTGGCCTACGGCGCCTCGCTGCGCTGGCTCTCCGCCGTGCACGACCTCGCCTGGCGGCTGGTCGGGCGGGGGCTGCTGCTGCCGGCCCTGAGCGAGGAGGCACCGGGGGAGTGGTACGCGCGCTGGCGGCCCGCCCCGGACGCCCCGGCCCGCCGTGAGCTGGCCGCGCTGGCGGCGGGTTGCCCGCCCGTCTGCCGCGCCGAGCACCGGCCGTCCGCACCCGGCTCCTCCGCACCCGGCTCCTCCGCACCCGGTTCCTCCACGGCCGCCTCCTCCACTGCCGGTTCCCCCGCCGCGGCCGGGCCCACCGGCGCCGACCTGGTCACCGGCCTGCTGGAGACCCTGGTCGACCGCGAGGCCCGGGCCGCCCTCGCGGACCTCGAACCGCCCGCCGAGCCCTGGCTGGCCGCCCTCCACGCCGCCGACGGCCTGCTCGGCCAGGCCCCGCCCGCGGACCTCTCCGAACGCCTCACCGCCTGGCGCGGCACCCGGCCCGCGGACAGTCCGCTCCGGCTCAACCTCCGGCTCACCGAGCCACTCGCGCCCGACCTGGACGCCTCAGGACCGGACGCGTCCGGCCTGGATGCGTCCGGCCTGGACTCCTTCGGTCTGGACGCCCGCCACGACACCCCTGACGGGAAGGCCGCCGACGTCTGGCGCCTCGACCTGCTGGTGCAGGCCGTCGACCGCCCCTCCGTGGTCGTCCCCGCCGCCGACCTCTGGTCCGAGGAAGCGGGGTACGCCGTCCTGGCCCGGACCGTCCCCGACCCGGCGGCGGCCTACCTCGCCGAGCTGGAGCGCGCCGCCCGTGTTCACCCGCCACTGGGTACCGCCCTGTTGGGCGCCCGCCCCACCGGCGTCGACCTCGACCGCGACGGCGCCCTGCGGTTCCTGCGCGAGGCCGCTCCCGCCCTCGCCCGGGCCGGTTTCGGCGTGCTGCTCCCGGCCTGGTGGCAGCGGCGCCCCCGGCTCGGGCTCGCCCTCAGCGCAGCCCCGGCCGCCGCGCCGGGCGCGGTCAAGCGCACCGCGCACATCGACCAGGACGACGTGCTGGACTTCCAGTGGCAGCTCTCCCTCGGCGAACTCACCCTGACCGAGGAGGAGTTGGCCGAGCTGGCGGCGGCCCAGCGCGGGCTGGTCCGGCTGCGCGGCCGCTGGATCGAGGTGGACCAGGCCCAACTCGCCGTCGCCGTGCGGTTCCTGGCCGAGCACGGCACCGGCACGATGGCACCGGCCGAGCTGCTCCGGCTGGCCGTCGACGACCGTGCGGCCGTGGACGGGCTGCCCGTCACCGCCGTTCACGCGGCCGGTCCGCTCGGGGAGCTGCTGGCAGGCCGGCCCGGCCCCGCAAGCCGCGTCCCCGAGCTGCCCGCCGGCTTCACCGGGACGCTCCGCCCCTACCAGCGGCGGGGACTGGCCTGGCTGGACGCCCTCGGCCGGCTCGGTCTGGGCGCCGTGCTGGCCGACGACATGGGCCTGGGCAAGACCGTCCAGACCCTCGCCCTGCTCGCCCTGGAGCAGGAGCGCGGCGCGACCGGTCCGGTCCTGCTGGTCTGTCCGATGTCGCTGGTCGGCAACTGGCAGCGGGAGGCCGCCCGGTTCGCCCCGGGCCTGCGCGTGCACGTCCACCACGGCGCGGACCGTACCGCGCCCGACACGTCCGCCGATCTCGTGATCACCACGTACGGGCTGGTCCAGCGCGACGTCGCCGAGCTGCGCCGGGTCCGCTGGCGGCGGATCGTCGCCGACGAGGCGCAGCACATCAAGAACCCGGCGGCCCGGCAGTCCCGGGCGGTCCGCTCGCTGCGGTCCGGCCCCCGGATCGCGCTCACCGGTACACCGGTGGAGAACCGCCTCGCCGAGCTGCACGCCGTCCTCGACTTCGCCAATCCGGGGCTGTTCGGCAGTGCGGAGTCCTTCAAGGAGCGGTTCTCGATCCCGGTCGAGCAGTCCGGCAATGCCGAGGTGGCGGCCAGGCTGCGGCGGCTGGCCGGGCCCTTCCTGCTCCGTCGCAGCAAGAGCGACCCGCTGATCTCCCAGGACCTGCCCGCCAAGCAGGAGTTCACCGTCCGCTGCAACCTCACCGCCGAACAGGCGGGCCTGTACCGGGCGGTGGTCGCCGACCTGTTGCAACGCCTGGCGGGCATCCGCGGGGTGGAGCGCAAGGGTGCGGTGCTGGCGGCGATCGGCCGGCTCAAACAGGTCTGCAATCACCCGGCCCAACTCCTCCATGACGGTACCGAGTTGGCCGGTCGTTCGGGCAAGGTCGAGCGGCTGGTGGAGTTGCTGGAGGAGGCGCTGGCCGAGGGGGACCGGGCGCTGGTCTTCACCCAGTACGCGGAGTTCGGCACCATGCTCCAGCCCTACCTGGGCCGAAGGCTGCGCGAGGAGGTCGCCTACCTGCACGGCGGCGTGCCGAAGGGGCGCCGGGACGAGCTGGTGGAACGGTTCCAACGACCGGACGGGCCGAAGGTCTTCCTGCTGTCGCTCCGCGCGGGCGGCACCGGCCTCAACCTGTCCGCCGCCAACCAGGTGATCCACCTCGACCGCTGGTGGAACCCGGCCGTCGAGGACCAGGCCACCGACCGGGCGCACCGGATCGGGCAGCGCCGCGACGTTCAGGTACGGCGGCTGGTCTGCGCCGGCACCGTCGAGGAGCGGATCGACGGTCTGCTCGCGGCGAAGCGCAGCCTGGCCGACGCCGTGATCGGCGGCGGCGAGCAGTGGCTGGCCGAGCTCTCGACCGAGCGGCTGCGCGAGCTGCTCACCCTGTCGGCCGACGCGATCGGAGAGTGACCCCCGTGATGCCTGAGCTCCCCGCGGTGCCCGAACGCCCTGCGGTGCCTGGACGCCCCGCGGTGCCAGAGCCCCCCGCGGTGCCAGAGCCCCCCGTGGTGCCAGAGCCCCCCGCGGTGCCCGGACGCGCTGCCAGGTCCGGGCGCGCCCCCCGGCCCGCATCCGGTGACCGCCCGTTGGCCGAGTGCCTCGACACCTTCTGGCAGGGGCGCGTACCGCCGCCCGCCGACGAGGCCGGACCGGCCCCGGCCCTCGACGGCCTGGGCCCGTCCGGCATCACCGTCCGAGGGCGGTCCCTGGAGACCACCCTCGGACCGGCCTACCGCCGCTTCACCGGCACCGGCTGAGGCATCGGCCGAGGCGCGGCGCGAAGCACAGGCCGGGGCACCGTCCGCGCGACCCTTCGCGCGGCCGTCCACGCAGCCGTGCACGCAGCCGTGCGCGCGTGGTCGTTCGCCCGCTCAGCCCGCCGACAGCGGGTAGTGGTCGGACAGGTCGGTGTAGGTGTAGCTCTTGCCCCAACTGCTCACCGTCCACGGCGAGCTGTGGAAGCGCACCACCGTGTTGGTGTAGCTCGCCGGCTGCGCGTGGTCGGCACGGTAGAGGACGTAGTCGAGGTCCTCCTTGGGCTCGCCCGGGTAGCGGTAGGCGGCGATCGAGTTGTCGACGGTGTCGAAGGAGTCGGCCCAGCCGTTGCGCGTGGTGGCCGGTGCGACGTTGGCGTTGGCGAGCAGCGAGGGGTACTCGCTGCCGTGCGAGTCGATGTTGAGGTCGCCGGCCAGCAGGACCGGCTCGGCGGCCGGGATGTTCTTGCCGTCGATGAACGCCTTCATCGCCTTGAGCTGTGCCGCCCGGACGGCGGCGGGCTGGCCCGCGGAGCACCCGGTGTCGGTGGACTGCAGGTGGGTGCCGACCACGTGGGTGCGCACGCCGTTGACGTCCAGCACCGCGTAGACGAAGCCCTTGTTCGACCAGTAGTCGCTGCCGCAGGCGTCCTTGAAGACGTACTGCTCCTTGCGCAGGATCGGCCACTTGCTGAGCAGCGTCACCCCGCCGTCCTCCGGGGAGGCGGAGGTGTAGCTGCCGCCGGTGGCGTCCCAGCCGTCGGTCGACCGGCCGACGACCGGGGTGTGGTACGGGTACGCGGCGGAGGCCTGCGAGGTGAGCAGGTCGGAGGCGGCGTTGTCGAAGGCCTCCTGGAGCACGACCACGTCGTGGCCCTGGAAGACGTCGGACGCGGCGATGGCCTTGGCCCGGTAGTCCTGGCCCCAGTTGGGGTACAGGTTCTTGCTCATCAGGAACACGTTGTACGTCAGCACGTTCAGTGCCGGAACCGTGGCGACCGGCGCGGCCGCCGCAGCGGTGACCGGAGTCGTGCCCGCGGCGGTGGTCGCGGAGGCGGCCGGAGCGGCGGCCACCGGGGCGATCAGGGCGGCGGCGACGGTGCAGGCGGCGGCCAGCCGGGTGCCGCGGCGAGGCGTGGTGAAAGTTGGCATGAGCGCAGTCAACGCGGTCCCGGTCACGCCCGGCAAGACTGCGGACGAGAACCGTGTGAACTCGGCGGTAACTTAAAGCTGTCTGGTCAACTCGCTCTCCGGACGGTGGACTTGCTTGGACAACTCGGACGGCCACCACATGTGCCGGTCCAGGTCCATGGTGAGCGCGGTGACCAGCACCGACCGCACCACCAGGGTGTCCAGCAGGACGCCCAGCGCCACGGCGAAGCCGATCTCGGCGAAGCCCACCACCGGCAGTGTGCCGAGCACCGCGAAGGTGCTCGCGAGGATCAGCCCGGCCGAGGTGATCACCCCGCCGGTCGCCGCCAGCCCGGCCACCGCACCGTGCCGGGTGCCGTGGTGCACGGACTCCTCCCGCACCCGGGTCATCAGGAAGATGTTGTAGTCGATCCCGAGCGCGACCAGGAACACGAACACGAACAGCGGGAACGAGTTGTCCTGGCCCTCGAAGTGGAAGACGTGCTCGAAGAAGAACGCGCTGATCCCGAGCGCCGCCGCGTACGACAGCACCACCGTGGCGATCAGCACCAGTGGCGCGGTGACCGCCCGCAGCAGCATCGCCAGGATCACCAGCACCACGCCGAGCACCAGCGGGATGATCGTCCGGTTGTCGTGCGTCGCGGCCCGTCCGGCGTCCAGGATCACCGCCGTGGAGCCGCCCACCTTGGCGTCGGCGTCCGGGACGGCGTGGACGGCCGCGCGCACCCGGTCCACGGTGTCCTTGGCAGCCTGGCTGTCCGGCGGGTCGGCGAGCGTGGCCTTGAACAGCGCCTCGCCCTGCTGCACCACCGGTTCGGACGTCCCGGCCACGCCGGGCGTCGCCGCCGCGGCCGCGCGGACGGCCCCGGCCCCGCCCGCCGTGCTGATCACCGTCAGCGGCGCACCCGTCCCGCCGGGGAAGTGCTGCTCCAGCACCTCCTGGCCGACCACCGAGTCCGGCTTGCCGGTGAAGGTGCCGGCTGTGCTCAGACCGGTGGCGTTGAGCGAGACCAGCCCGACGCAGCAGGCGGCCAGGGCCAGTGCGGTGCCGATCCACACCTTGCGCGGACGGCGGCCGATCCACGTCCCGACGTGCGCCCAACGGCCCGTCCTGGTCGGCTCCGGCGTCCCGAACGCGGGCTTGACCGGCCAGAACACCCAGCGGCCGACGATCACCAGCAGTGCGGGCAGCAGCGTCAGCATCGCGATCAACGCCACCAGCACGCCGATCGCGCAGACCGGGCCGAGGCCGCTGGTGGAGTTCATCTCGGCGATCAGCAGGCAGAGCATCGAGGCGATCACGGTGGCCGACGAGGCGAGGATCGCGGGGCCGGCCCGGTGCAGGGCGAACGCCATCGCCTCGTGCCGGTCCTCGTGCCGTCTCAGCTCCTCCCGGTAGCGGGCGGTCAGGAGCAGCGCGTAGTCGGTGCCGGCGCCGAGGACCAGCACGATCAGGATGCCGGCGCTCTGCGCGTTGACGGTCAGTCCGGCGTGCTGGGCCAGCAGGTAGATGACCGCCTGGGCGACGATCAGGGCCCCGGCGGCCGAGACCAGCGGCAGGGCCCAGAGGACGGGGCTGCGGTAGGTGAGCAGCAGCAGGATGATCACCACGCTGATGGTGGCGGCCAGCAGGGTGCCGTCGATGCCCGCGAAGGCCTCGGCCTGATCGGCGCCGATCCCGGCCGGGCCGGTGACGTGCGTGGCCATGCCCTGGCTGTCGGCTGCGGCGGTGGCGCGCAGGCTGTCCACGGCCGGGCGCAGGTCCTGCCAGCCGCCGGTGCCGATGTCGATCGGCACGGTGGTCTGCATCGCCTTGCCGTCCGTGGAGACCACGGGGCCGACCACCGGCCCCAGCACGTGTGGCGCCCCGGCGAAGGCGGTGGCGTCCCGGGCGGCCTCGGCCCGGTCGGCGAGGGTGATCCCGCTGTCGCGTTGGTACACCACCACGGCCTGCGCGGTGTCCACCGGTTGGAAGGCGCGCTGGGCGTCCAGTACCTGGGTGGACTCGGCATTGCCGGGCAGCCAGCTGGACGCCTGGTTGTCCTCGGCGTTGGTCAGCTTGCCGGCGAGCGGTCCCGCCACCACCAGCAGCACCAGCCAGAGCGCGAGCACCACCCACTTGCTGCGACGACCGCAGGGGAGTGTGGCCAGTCTCCGGGTCGGGCTCATTGCAAACCCCCAGGGGGCTGAGACATCACTCGTTCCAGCCTGCCACCGCCCCGCCGACCCGGCAGCCCGAGTACGCAGTCCGAGCGTTGCCCGAGCGTTGCCCGAGTGCTGTCCCGCCGGCTGGACAGGGCGTTGACGACGGTCCGCCAGGGGCGTAGCCCCCGCCGGGGCCGGGCCGCCCGTCAGGCCGGTACCGCGGCCCGCTCGCGCAGCTCCTTGAGCAGCGCGATGTCGATCGCGTGCCCGGTCCCGTCGCCGCCGTGCCTGCGGTCCGGGGTCTCCACCACCAGCGGGACCCCGGCCGTCTCCGGGTGCTCGAAGAGCTCGCGGAACGGCTCCGCGCCGATCCGTCCCGCGCCGATGTTGGCGTGCCGGTCCTTGCGGGCGCCGACCTCGTCCTCCGAGTCGTTGGCGTGGATCAGTCGCAGCCGGCCCGGCCCGGCGGCCGCCACCAGGGCGTCCAGCGCCTCCCGGACGCCGCCCGGCGCCGCCAGGTCGTGGCCGGCCGCGAAGGCGTGGCAGGTGTCCAGGCAGACCCCGACCTTCGGGTGGCCGTCCAGCGCGTCCACGTACGCGGCCAGGTCCTCCATCCGCGAGCAGAGCGAGCTGCCCTGACCGGCCGTCGGTTCCAGCAGCAGCCAGGGCGCGTCCTCGCCCAGGGCGTCCAGCTCGTCCAGCAGCGGGCGGACGTCCGCGCGGACCTGCGCCATCGCCTCGGCCCGCCGGGAGCCGCCGCCCGGGGCCGTGCCGACCGCCGAACCGGTGTGCAGCACCACGCCCAGGGCGCCGATCGCGTGGCCGCGCAGCAGGGAGTGGCACAGCGAGACGGCCGAGCGCTCACGGGTCGCCGCGGTGTCCGAGCCGAAGTTGATCAGGTACGGCGCGTGCACGTACGCCGGGATGCCCTGTTCGGCGCAGGCGGTGCGGAACTCCTCGTCCTGCGCCGGGTTGCCCGGGGGAGTGGCCCACCCGCGCGGGTTGGCCACGAACACCTGGACGGCCTCGGCGCCCACGGTCCGCGCGTACGCCAGCCCCGTCCCGGCCAGCCCGCGGGCGGCCACCGGCACGTGGGCCCCGACGGGGTTGCGGACGGCGGTGACCGGTGCGACGGCGGCTGGGGGCGGCAGGACGGCGGCGGTGTTCATGGCCCCGAGCATGCCACGCGGCCCGGAGCCCCCGGCGCGCAGCCGCCTGCACCTGGCATTCGTGCACGTACGAGGCCTTATGAGAAACGGTCCTTCGTTATCGATCGAGTGAACCGGAGGCCCGGACGCCGGCCCGGCCGGAGCCGGGACCGTCACCATCCGTGACAGTGGGCAACCCGGTGGAGGCGGCCGTGACCACCGCCGAAGCCGCCGAGACGGTCGACCTGCGCGCCGCGCGCCTCGTGCAGGACCCGTTCCCCGCCTTCTCCCGGATCCGCGAACGCGCCCCGCCGGCCCGCGGCACCATCCCCGGCGTCGACCCGGTCTCCTCGCCCCGCCGCTCTCCGGGCCCGCGCCCGTCCGGCCCGTACCCGTCCGGCCCGTACCCGTCCGGCCCATGCTCGTCCGACCCATACCCGTCCGGCGCGCGCCCGCCCGTACCGTCCGGCCCGCCCTGCGGGCCCCCGCCCCCGGCCATTTGCCGACGCCCCGTCAGTCCTGCAGCCCAGCCCTGGTGGCGGGCCCACCCGCGCGCCCATAGCGTCGATGCGACCGACATCCACCGGCCGTCATCTCTCGCTCACACCGCGTCACCGCGCCGGCGTTCCCGCGAGCGCGTCAGAAAGCAGGTCACCACTCATGCCCACGCGACGGGTCCACCACCTCGCCGCGGCCACCGCCGCCGCCACGACCGCCCTCACCAGCGCCCTCACCACCCTCGCCGTCGCGCCCCCGGCCCACGCCGCGGGCGCCCTTCACCTCGTCCAGCCGGGCGAATCGATTCAGCAGGCCGTCGACTCCGCCCGGCCCGGCGACACCGTCCAGCTGCTCGCGGGCACCTACCGCGGCAGCGTCCGGATCACCACCCCCGGCCTCACCCTGCGTGGCGTCGGTCCGCAGAGCGTGATCGCCCCCGGCACCGCCGCCGACGGCACCGCCGGCGACTCCGTCTGTGCCGCCGCGGGCCACGGCCTCTGCGTCGCCGGCACCGACGACAACCGGCTCGACGGGGTCACCGTCGAGGCCCTCGCCGTCACCGGCTTCACCAAGAACGGCATCAACGCCAGCTCCACCACCGCCATGACCGTGCGCGCGACCCACGTCCACGACAACGGCCTGCAGGGCATCAGCCAGGAGAAGTCGACCCGCGCCGTCATCGTCGGCAACGAGTCGGCCCGCAACGGTCAGTCCGGCGTCTTCCTCGCCAACAGCGTGGTCAACGAGGGCGGTGCCACCGACACCGAGGGCACCGTGGTCAGCGGCAACCGGCTCTCCGGGAACCGGATCGGCGTCACCGTCCGCCGCCTGCGCGACCTGAGCATCGAGGCGAACGACATCCACGGCAACTGCGGCGGCGTCTTCATCGTCGGCGACGAGGGCGTGCCGCGGGCCGGCGCGTTGAGCATCGCCCGCAACAGCGTCGTCGCCAACAACAACTACTGCCCGCCCAACCCGCGGCTCGACTACATCCAGGGCACCGGAATCCTGCTCACCGGCGCCGAGGACACCTCGGTGACGGAGAACGACGTCCGCGACAACGTCGGCGCCTCGCCGATGTCCGGCGGCATCGTGCTCTTCCGCAGCCTGGTCGGCGCGCCCAACGCCCGCAACACCATCAGCGGCAACCACGCGGTCGGCAACGGCCCGGCCGACCTGGTCGACGCCGACACCGGCACCACCAACACCTTCGCCCGCAACCACTGCGCGCTGTCCTCGCCCGCCGGCCACTGCTGAACCCGCTGCGCCCGCAGGACCCCGGCCGCGCGCCCCGGCCGCCGGCCCCCTCAGCCCTGAGGGGGCCGGCCCCCGAGGACCCCGGCCCACACCCCCCCCGAGGACCCCGGCCCACAGCCCCCCGAGGACCCCAGCCCCTTCTCACCAGCAGAAAGACGGCACATGACCACCGCACCCGCCACCACCCCGCAGGCCGCGATGCGCCTGCGGGAGCTCGTCTTCGGCGCCGCCTGCGCCGCCGCCGTCCGTGCGGCCGCCCGGCTCGGCGTCGCCGACGCGCTCGGCGACACCCCGACCACCGTCACCGACCTCGCGGCCGCGCTCGACACCGAGCCCAAGCCGCTGCGCCGCCTGCTCCGCGCCCTCACCTGCTACGGCGTCTTCCAGGAGACCGGCGACGACCGCTTCGAGCACACCGAGATGTCCCGCCTGCTGCGCGAGGACGCCCCGAACAGCCTGCGCTACATCTCCCTCTGGTGCACCGAGCCGTGGACCTGGGAGGCCTGGCCGAAGCTGGACGAGGCGGTCCGCTCCGGCCGCAACGTCTTCCCCGAGCTCTTCGGCAAGGAGTTCTTCGACTACCTGCACAGCGACGCGGGCGACTCGGCCAAGGTCTTCGACAAGGCGATGACCACCTCCAGCCGCCAGTCGGCCGCCGACTTCGCCGCCTACCTCGACCTCACCGGGATCGACTCGGTGGTCGACATCGGCGGTGGCCAGGGCCACGTGCTCGCCAGCCTGCTGGAGAAGCACCCGGCGCTGCACGGCACCCTGCTCGACCTGCCCAAGGTGGTCGCCGGTGCGGACCCGCGGCTGCGCGACGGCGGCGCCTACGCCGCCCGGGCCCGGCTGGTGCCCGGCGACTGCCGGGTGGACATCCCGGTCCGCGCCGACCTCTACATCATCAAGAACATCCTGGAGTGGGACGACGAGAGCACCCGTCGCACCCTCGCCAACGTGGTCGCCGCGGCCCGCCCGGGCGCCCGCGTCGTGGTGGTCGAGAACCTGGTCGACGACAGCCCGTCGATGCGCTTCACCACCGCCATGGACCTCATGCTGATGCTCAACGTCGGTGGCGCCAAGCACTCCGAGCAGAGCCTGGTGCGGCTGATGGAGGAGGCCGGCCTGGCGGTCGCCGAGGTCCGCCCGGTCAACCCGTACCTGCACGCCTTCGAGGCCACCGTCCGGGGCTGACTCCGGGCCCGCCCACGACGGGACCGCCCGCACCGGGTACACGGTGCGGGCGGTCCCGTCGTACGGCTCAGGCCTTGCGCGAGGACTCCAGGTGCGCGAAGACCACCACGTTGTCCAGGTAGTCCTTGCGCTTCCGGTCGTACGTGCCGCCGCAGGTGATCAGCCGCAGCTGGGCGTCGGGCGTCTTCCCGTAGACCTTCTGGTCGGGGAAGGCGTCCTTGGCGAATGTCTCCACCGAGTCCACCAGGAAGACGGCGACCGTGCCGTCCGCCCGCTGCACCTCGACCCTGTTCCCCGGCAGCAGCAGGCTGAGCAGCAGGAACACCGCGGGGCCCTTGTTGGTGTCCACGTGCCCGGCCACCACGGCGCTGCCGCGTTCACCCGGGGTGACGCCGTCGCGGTACCAGCCGACCAGGTTCTTGTCGTCCGGAGGCGGCGCGTTGAGCTGCCCGGCCGGGTTGAGCGTCAGCTCGGTGAACGGTGCGTCCACGGCGATCTGCGGGATCCGCAGCCGGGTCGGCTTGGACCGCTTCAGCGGGGGCGCGACGGGCCCGGGAGCCGCCTTGGCCGGTGACTGGGCGGACGCCGGGGAGGCGGGCGCCCCGCCGGGTGACGCGCCCGCGGTGGCCGCCGGGGGAGCGGCCTGGCCGGGCGCGGGATCGGCGGAGGGTGCGGCGTCCACCGAGTTGTAGATCAGCAGCAGACCGGCCGCCGCCGCGCCCATACCCGCGCGCAGCAGCCGGGAAGTACCAGGGACCAGACCGGCCATCACTCCACTCCTCGGCCTTCACGTCGACACACCGGCAACGGTGGCGTACCTGCGGCACCGGCGTACCGGCAGCCCCGCCATGCCTGCGGCCACGGCGTACCGGCGGCGCCGCCGTACCCGTGGCCCTGGCGTACCTGCGGCGCGGCCCCGGAACGGTGCCGTGGGGCATCGCCCCGCGCGCCCCCGCCGTGGCCGCCGGGGAAGCGGCGGCCACGGCGGGGAGGCGACGGGACGTGGCTTGCGGCGCCGGAGCCGGCGCCGCGGGTCAGATCGCGGCGCCGGCGGAGCGGCGGCCCTTGCGCAGGGCGATGGCGCCCGCGCCGAGGCCGCCCAACAGCAGGACGGCGCCGGAGGCGAGGCCGCCGCCGGACAGGGCCAGGCCGCCGCCGCCGGTGTGCACGCCGCCGTGCGGGGTCTTCTCCTCGGCCTTCTTCTCCTCGCCCGAGTAGCCCGAGGAGCCCGAGGAGGAGGAGTCCTTGTCCTGCTTCTCGTCCCAGGTCTTCTGGCCGTCGGGGCTGGCGGCCTTGTCCTGCTTCTCCTGCCAGGTGAGGTTCTTGTCGGAGCCGTCGGCGAAGGCGGCGGGGGCACCGACGGTGAGGGCGGCAGCGGCCACGACGGCTCCGGCGAGCAGTGTGCGGGCAGAACGCATGATGATGATCCTTCCGGCGCGGAGCCGCGACAGCCGACACGTCGTCGGGCAAGGGGACTCGCGGAGGTGCGCCTGATCCACCGTCAACCACCGTGACGGCCGCTGCCACCGGAGGACGGCAGTGACGGCGGCGGTCGTGCGGCCCTTCGGGTGGACTCGCGGGCGTGTTCACCCGGGTGCCCCGGCGATCCGGGTGAATCCGGTTCAGGCCTGGCCCGGGGGAGGCGGGCGGCGGCGTGGAGCCCGGCGCGCGCGGGCAGGCATGACGCATGGTCGAGATCTCGAAGGACGTACAGGCGAGGATCGAGGCGGGGCACGTCTGGTACGTCGCCACGGTCAACGCGGACGGGTCACCGCACGTCAGCCCGATGTGGGTGGGCACGCAGGGCGGTCTGGTGCTGTTCAACACCTCGGTCGGCCGGGTCAAGGAGCGCAACCTGCGGCGTGACCCCCGGGTCTGCCTCTCGCACGCGGACGCCGCCGACCCGTACGACCGGGTGCAGATCCGGGGGCGGGCGGTCCGGTTCGTCGAGGGGGAGGAGGCTGACCGGAACATGGACCGGCTGGCCGCGGTGTACCTCGGGGCGGAGCGCTACGAGTGGCGGATCCCCGGCGAGCGGCGGGTGGTGGTCCTGGTCGAACCGGACCGGATCAGCCGGGTGGTCGGCGTCGAGGCCCTCCCGCCGGGCGCGCCGGGGGCCCACGGGTAACCCGGCTCCCGAGGGCACCCCGGGGAACCGGGTCCGGCCGGCCGCGTCTATCTTGATGGTCCACTGACACCAGAGGGAGCGGGAATGGGCACGGTCGGTCGGAAGGTTGCGGCGGTGGCGGCGACGGGGGTTCTGCTGGGCGTGCTGGCGGCCTGTGGCTCCGGAGGGTCGAAGACCTCCCACGACGTGGCGGCGGGCGGCGCGAGCCCGGCGGCGGGGGCGACCGCCGGCGCAGCCACGACGGCGCCCGCGGACGCCGGGGCGAGCCCGGCCGGCGGTGCCGCGTCCGCCACCTCCGCGGCCGCTTCGGCACCCGGTGCGGCGGCCGGTACGCCCGGCACGCCCGCGCCCGGGGCTGCGGGCACGCCGTCGCAGGGCGGCGGTGCGGGTGCCGCCGGCGGCGGCACCGCGCAGCCCGCCGGGGCGGACTCCGACACGCTGCTCCTCGACGACAGGCTCCTGCTCCAGCTGATGCCGGACCAGAAGGCCATGACCGGCTGGGAGGAGGAGAAGCGCCGGGTGGACACCGCCGACCACGCCACCACCTGCAGCGGCGCCGGCTCGTGCACCGGCAAGCCGCTCAGCGGGACGGCCCGGTTCTCCTCCGGTGAGGTGACCGCGCGCTTCGGGATCGACACCCTCCCGAGCAAGGCGGCGGCCAAGGACCGGCTCGCGGAGGCCTACGCGGCGTACGGCGACGCCGGCAAGTACCACACGGTCGACCTGGCCGCGCTGGGCAGCGAGAGCCGCGTCTTCCAGGGCCAGCTGGCCGGCCGGGACGGCGTCACCGTCGTGCTGCGCTCCGGCACGGTCGTGGCGACGGTGACCACCGAGGGCGGCCCGGTCGACCCCGCGGCGACCCGGCGGCTCGCCGCGATGCTGGTCCAGCGCGTGGAGCAGGCCCAGGCGGGCCGGACCCCGGACGCGGTCCTCGGCACGGCCTGAGAAACGGCCTGAGAAACGGCCTGAGGGACGGCTCGGCGAGCGGCCCGGCGAACGTTCCGTGAAACGGGGGCCGGCGAACCGCCTCACGAGCGTCCTGACGAGCGGCCCGGCGAACGTCCCGGGAAACGGGGCCCGGCGAGCGGCCCGGGCGTGCCGCGGGGCGCCCGGCCCCGTGCCATGCGCCCCGCACGCTGCGTGCGCCCGCGCACGCCGGTGCCCCGCAGGCCTGCCTGCGGGGCACCGTGCGGTTCGCGGCTCAGTTGAGGCCGCTGCGCTCCCAGCGGTAGAACTCGCGCGCCATGGCGTCCTTGGGCTCCCGCCAGGTGGCCGGGTCGTACGCCTGGACGTAGGCGGTGAGGGCGTCGCTGACCGCCCGGAACTCCGGGTGGCCGGTCACCTGGGCGACGGCCGGGCCCGGCGGGCGGTCCGCCTCGATCAGGTGCAGGTAGACGTCGCCGAACTGGAAGAGGCTGCGGCCGGTGACGCCGATCAGGTGCGGCAGTTCGCCGCGGTCGGACTCGGCGAACACCTCGGCGATGCCCTGGGCCGCGTCCGGCTTCATCCGGGCGACGATCAGTGCGCGGTGCATCCGGCTCACACCTCCCCGGCCTGCTTCTCGACCTTCTCGCGGATCAGCTGCATCTGGATGCGCGAGTTGCGGTTGATGTGGTTGACCATGCCGTCGTCGTCGACCGGGGCGGTGGGCTTCATCGCGAAGTCCTGGACCCAGCGCATCTTCGTGCCGGCCGGGACCTCCGTGTACTCCCAGCGGATGTCCATGAACTCGAACGGCCCGGGCTCGACCCGGCGGGCGCGCACCGCGAGCGAGGCCCGGTCGGTGGTGCGCTCGGAGACCCAGCTCCAGACCTGGCCGTTCTCGTCGGGGTGCATGGTGAGCCGGAAGCGTACGCTGTCGCCGTCCCGCTCCAGCACCTCGACGGAGGCGTACTCGCTGAACAGCTGCGGCCAGTTCTCCAGGTCGTTGGTGATCTCCCAGACCAGGTCGAGCGGCGCGGCGATGACGATCTCGTTGTCCGTGTGTCCGGGCATCTCAGGCACCGGCCTTCGAGGTGAACGCGGAGTTCACCAGGTCGAGGAACTCGGCCGGGGTCTTGGCCGACTCCGCACCGTTGGTGACCTTCACGCCGTGCCGGTTCTCCAGTTCGCCGACCACGCCGAGCAGACCGAGGGAGTCCACGCCGAACTCGTCGAAGCTGGCGCCGGGGCGCTCCAGCTCGACCGGGTCGATCGCGACGCCGGCCCGGGCCTCGATCAGTGCGGCCAGTTCGGGGTGGCTGAGGGTGTTGCTCACGGGAAGTCCCTTCTAGGTGAGCCAAACAGGGGTTGTCGGTCAGGCCCGGTCGTCGCGCCGGAGGACCAGCGCGGCGTTGGAGCCCATCAGCCCGCGGCTGAGCACCAGCGCGGTGCGCAGCTCGGCCGGGCGGGCGCGGCCGGTCACCAGGGCGAGGTCGTGGCAGACCTCGGTGACGTTGGGGGTGGGCGGCAGGACGCCGTCCTCCATGGCGAGCACGGCGGCCGCCGCGTCGAGCAGCGGTGCGCCGCAGTAGGCCCGCCCGGTCCCGGACTTGGGCGCGGTCACCGGGACGCGCTCGGCGTACGGGCCGAGGGCGTCGGCCAGGGCGAGCGCCTCGGCGCGGTCGGCGGCCGGGACGCCGAGGGCGTCGGCGAAGACCACGTCGACCTCCTCCGCGGCGATCCGGGCCTGGTCGAGCGCGATCCGGATCGCGGCGGCCAGTCCCTCCCGGGAGTCCTCCCAGCGGGAGGCGCCGGTGAAGGTGGCGCCGTGCCCGGCGATGCGGGCCCGGACGGCGGCCCCGCGCCGGCGGGCCGCCTCCTCGTCCTCCAGCAGCAGCATCGCACCGCCCTCGGCGGGGGCGAAGCCGTTGGCGTCGGCGGAGAACGGCAGGTAGGCCCGGTCGGGATCCTCGGCGAGGCTGAGCTCGGGGTACCCGAGCTGGCAGACCATCGAGTACGGCGCCAGTGGTGCCTCGGCCGCGCCGGCCACCACCGCGTCGGTGCCGCGCGCGATCGTGCGGGCCGCGTGCGCGAGGGCGTCCAGGCCGCCGGCCTCGTCGCTGGCGACCACACCGCAGGGGCCCTTGTAGCCGCCGCGGATCGAGACCTGGCCGGTGCTGGCCGCGTAGAACCAGGCGATGGACTGGTAGGGGCCGACGAACTGTGGTCCCTGGCCCCAGAGTTGCTGCAGCTCGCGCTGGCCGAACTCGCCGCCGCCGGATCCGGCTGCGGTCACCACGCCCACCGCGTACGGCTGTTCGGGGTCAGCGGTGTAGCCGGCGTCCGCCACCGCCAGGTCGGCGGCGGCCATCGCGTAGTGCGTGAAGCGGTCGGTCTGTACCAGGTAGCGGCTGTCGATCACGGACTGCGGGTCGAAGTCCCGTACCTGCCCCGCGATGCGCAGCGGGAGGTCGGCGCAGCCCTCGCGGGATATCCGGTCGAGGACGCTCACGCCCTGCCTGGTGGCCTTCCAGAAGGCGTCGGTACCGACGCCGTTCGGCGCCACCACGCCGAGGCCGGTGATCACGGCCCGGCGGCCCTGTTGACGTGACGTCATGGATCTCACCCCGTTCTGTTGAGCACGACGGCGGACTGGAACCCGCCGAATCCACTGCCGACCGAGAGGATGTGACGGAGCGGCAGCTCGCGCGCGGTGCGCGGCACGTAGTCGAGGTCGCACTCCGGGTCCGGAGTCTCGTAGTTGGCGGTCGGCGGTACCACGCCGTGGGCCAGTGCGAGGGTGCAGGCGACCACCTCGATCGCGCCGATCGCGCCGAGCGAGTGCCCGACCATCGACTTGATCGAGCTCATCGGCGTCTCGTACGCGTGCCCGCCGAGCGAGCGCTTGACGGCCGCCGTCTCGTGCCGGTCGTTCTGTTTGGTGCCCGAGCCGTGCGCGTTGACGTAGTCGACGTCGGTGCGGTTGACCCGGGCGTGGCCGAGCGCCTCGTCGATCGCCCTGGACATCTCCAGCCCCTCCTGGGTGAGGCCGGTCATGTGGTAGGCGTTGCCGAAGGTCGCGAAGCCGCCGATCTCGCCGTAGATCCGCGCGCCGCGCCGGCGGGCGTGCTCCAGCTCCTCCAGCACCAGGACGGCGCCGCCCTCGCCGAGCACGAAGCCGTCCCGGTGGGCGTCGAAGGGGCGGGAGGCGTGTTCCGGGTCGTCGTTGCGTTCGCTGGTGGCCTTGATGGCGTCGAAGCAGGCGACGGTGATCGGCGAGATCGGCGAGTCGGAGGCGCCGGCGATGCAGATGTCGGCGCGTCCCTCCTCGACCGCCTGGAAGGCGTAGCCGATCGCGTCCAGCCCGGAGGTGCAGCCGGTGGAGACGGTCTGCACCGGGCCGTGCGCGCCGGTGCGCTCGGCGACCGTGGAGGCCAGGGTGGAGGGCGCGAAGGCCCGGTGCAGCTGAGGCTCGGCCCGCCGGTGGTCGACGTCCCAGCGGGCGCCGCCGGCGCTGACCAGGGCGTAGTCGTGCTCCAGCCGGGTGGTGCCGCCGACGGCGGTGCCGAGCGAGACCCCGATCCGCCACGGGTCCTCGGCGGCGAGGTCCAGGCCCGCGTCGGCGACCGCCTCGTCCGTCGCCACCATGGCGAACTGCACGTACCGGTCGGCCCGTTGGACGTCCTCGGGGCTCAGTCCGTGCGCCGCCGGGTCGAAGTCGCACTCGGCGGCGATCCGGGAGCGGAACCCGGTGGGGTCGAAGAGCGTGATGCCCCGGGTCGCCGTCCGGCCGGAGGTGAGCAGCCGCCAGAAGGCCGGAACGCCCACGCCGCCGGGTGCGACCACGCCGATCCCGGTGACGGCTACGCGCCGTGTCACGAAGCGACCTTGGCGTGTTCCGGGGGACCGGAGGTGCCGGCCTCCCCGGTCTCCTCGGTGTCGACGTGGCCCAGCTCGGGGCGCGGGGCGAGCGGGCCGAGGTGGAAGACCATCCGGGCCTCGGTGTCGCCGACGTTGCGGAACCGGTGGCGCATGTTGAGCGGGATCATCAGGCCCTGGTTGGGCTTGAGCGCCCGGGTGACCCCGTCGAGGTCCACCTCCAGGTCGCCGCTGACCACGAAGACGAACTCCTCGGAGTACGGGTGGTAGTGCTCGCCGATCCGCTCGCCGGGCTGGACGATGGCCAGGCCCATGAAGCCGCTGGTCGCGCCGCAGGTGGTGGGGGTGAGCATGGCGCGCAGGTCGCCGCCGCGCCGGCGGTTCTCCGGTGCCTCGTCGACGTGCACGATCCGTGGGTACTGCGTGGACATGGTTTCTTCCTCCGAGTGTGTGGGGTCCGGGCTTCGGGGCCGGGGGCTCTGGAGCCGGTGTGGAACGGGGTGTCGTCAGTTCCCCTGCGAGCTGCGGTCGGTGACCGGGTTCATCGCGCGGGCGGCGAGGACGGCGCTCAGCCCCGCGACGGTGCGCAGGTCGCTGTCGGCGCCGAGGTCGAGCAGCCGGCCGAGGACGGTGGCCTCGCGCTCGCCGGCCACGCCGAGGGCCGCCGCCGGGTCGGCCTCGGCGGGTACCCGCAGGTCCACCAGGCGGACCACGACGTCCTCCCGGTGGAAGACGACGGCCGTCGCGACCGGGCCGGTCGGGTCCGCGGTGGCGAGGTTGTCGTACTCGGCCAGCAGCGCGGCGACGGCCTGCCCGTTGCCCGGCTTGACCGGGTAGAGCACGGCGTGCCGGTGCAGCCGCCCGGAGGCCGGGGAGCCGGCGATCGCCTGGTGCTCGGCGGGCAGCGCGGCCTTGGCGAAGAAGGCGCGCGCGGCCTGCGGGTCGCCCAGCTGGCGGGCCTCCTCCAGGTACGGGTTGATCGCCTCCTCGACGGCCCGGACCTCGGGCTGCATGGCGACGTGGCGCAGCGCGTCGCCGAGGCTGCCGGTGACCTCGACGGCCCGGACCACCCGGTTGCCGTGCATGAACAGCGAGGTGCGGCGCAGCCGCGTGTTCTCGTCCACCTCGGCCTTGGGGGAGGCGTAGCCGGACAGGATGCGGGCCACCTTCTGCTCGCTGCCCGGCTTGACGGTGAAGGTCAGCGCGTGGCGGATCACCCCGTCCGGGCCGGGGGCGGCCTGCGGCGGGCCGACGTGCCCGGCCGGCGCGGTGCGCGGCAGGCCGGGCGGCACCTCGACCGGGGCGCGGGTGCCGGTGGCGCCGGCCGCGGAGGTCTCCCGGAGGATGGAGTAGCGCAGCGAGCGGAAGGTGTCGCTCACGCAGCCGTGCATCGGCTTGACCATCTCGCGGTGCGCCGGGCTGTCCACCCACTCCAGGAAGGTCTCCTGGTCCTGCCACTCGCTGGTGATCAGCCACTGCCGGGGGTCGTTGATCGACTGGCACAGCTGGTCGCTGACGTGCCCGGGGACGGACGCCACCTGGTGGCGCAGCTTCTCGTACACGTCCAGGAAGCGCTGCTGGGCGCCGTCCTTGATCTCCAGCATCAGCATCACGCGCAGCCGCGTTTCGGTCTCGGCCTGCTGTTGCGCCTGCGGTTCGGACAGAGTCGTCATGATCCACTTTCTGCTTCTGGGGCGCCCGCGTCCGGCCGCGCGGGGCGGCGTCCGGCCAGGGGTCCGGCGGGGGAGGGCGGTGCGGTGGCGGTCGGCCCGGGCATCGGCATCAGGCCTGAGGTCGATCGTGCGCGGAGCCCACGGGTGGCGCGAGATTTGCGGGCCATCCGAGCGAAGAGGCGGCACAACGCCCCCGGGGCGGGGGATGCAGAGACGGGGCCGCCGTCTGTGCGCGCCCCGCCGAGGGCGGCGCCGAGCCCCGCAGCCGGTCCGCGAACTCCCGTACAGGCTGGAGTAATTGATGAATCCGAAGGTTGACGACCGGGTGCCGGTCCTGATCGTCGGCGGCTCGCTGGTCGGGCTGTCGGCCTCACTCTTCCTGGGCCGACTGGGTGTCAGACACCTGCTCGTCGAGAAGCACGCCGACACCTCGCATCACCCGCGTGGCCGAGGCAACAACGTCCGCACGATGGAGCTGTACCGGGTGGCCGGGATCGAGCCGGCGATCCGCGAGGCGGCCTCGGTGCTCGCCGCCAACCACGGCATCCTCCAGACCCCCTCGCTGACCGGGGAGGAGCAGGAGTGGCTGTTCCGGGAGATCGACCCGGGCGGCCGGCTGGCCCGGTTCAGCCCGAGCGCGTGGTGCCTGTGCAGCCAGAACGACCTGGAGCCGGTGCTGCTGAAGTCCGCCCGCGAGCTCGGCGGCGACCTGCGCTTCAGCACCGAGCTGCTCTCCTTCGAGCAGGACGCCGACGGGGTGACCGCGCTGCTGCGCAGCCGGGAGACCGGTGAGGAGCGCACCGTCCGGGCGCAGTACCTCGTCGCCGCGGACGGCCCGCGCAGCCCGTCCCGGGAGCGGCTGGGCATCGGCCAGACCGGCAAGGGCGAGCTGTTCCACAACGTCAGCATCACCTTCCGGGCCAAGCGGCTGGCGGAGGCGGTGGGCGACCGGCACTTCATCGCCTGCTACCTCACCAACCCGGAGGCCGACGGCGCGTTGCTGCCGGTGGACAACCACGAGGAGTGGGTGTTCCACGCGCCCTGGCACCCCGAGCACGGCGAGCCGCTGGAGGCGTTCACCGACGGGCGGTGCGTGCGGCACATCCGGGCGGCGGTCGGCATGCCCGACCTGGAGGTGGAGGTCACCGGCAAGGCGCCGTGGCACGCGGCCGAGCGGGTGGCCGAGCGCTACTCCGGCGGGCGGGTCTTCCTGGCCGGGGACGCCGCGCACGAGATGTCGCCGACCGGTGCGTTCGGTTCCAACACCGGCATCCAGGACGCGCACAACCTGGCCTGGAAGCTGGCCGCGGTGCTCGGCGGCTGGGCCGGGCCGGGGCTGCTGGACACGTACGGGCAGGAGCGCCGGCCGGTTGCCGAGGTGACCAGCGAGCGCGCCTCGGCCCGTTCGGCCGAGCACAGCCACCCCGGGTACGCGGTGGTGCCGGGCGTGGGCCGGCAGGCCGGGGTGCTGGCGGTGGCGCTGGGCTACCGCTACCCGGCGGGCGCGGTGGCCGGGGCGGATTCGGCCGGCGCGGTGGTGCCGGAGAAGTTCGAGTCGGCCGGCGAGCCCGGCAGCCGGGCGCCGCACCAGTGGCTGCTGCGGGCGGGCGTGAAGCTCTCCACCCTCGACCTGTACGAGCAGGCGATGGTGCTGCTCACCGGCCCGGACGGGCGGGCCTGGCACGAGGGTGCCCGGCGGGCGGCCGACCGGCTGGCCGTCCCGCTGGACGCGTACCGGATCGGCCTGGGAGCGGAGGACGACCTGGCGCCCGAGCCGGGCACCGACTTCGCCGAGCTGCACGGGGTGCGGCCGGACGGCGCGGTGCTGGTCCGGCCGGACGGCTTCGTCGCCTGGCGCTCCGAGGGCGCGGCGGCGGACCCGGAGGCGGTGGTGACGGCGGCGCTGCGCGAGGTGCTGAAGCTGTAGCGCCGGCCCGGTACCGGACCCGGTCGCCACAGGAGGCGAGCGGGCGGCGGACGCAACGGGACGGGCCCGCCGGGTGAACCGGCGGGCCCGTCCTGGTGTGCGGCGGGGGCGTCAGTGACCGCCCGCGTCGACCACCTCGATGTCCTCGATGTTCTGCTCGATCGCGTCGGCCGGCAGCGCGACCCGGATCGCCCAGAAGTAGATGGCGAGGGCGAACGCGGCGACCGCGCCCATGTCCCACCACATCGGGATGTTGCCGGCGCCGTCGCCGAACCCGCCCTGCCAGGAGATCAGGCCGAGGCCCACCAGGTAGACCGGCAGCCACTGCGCGGCGCGCCAGTCCAGGCGCGGGGCGTTCGGCAGGCCCTTGCGGATCGCGTACGCGGCGTAGCTGCCGAGCAGGACGTAGCCCAGGACGATCGCCATGCCCAGGCGGGACAGGGTGTGCCAGCCGGCCCAGTAGATGATCAGGCTGGCGACCACGAAGGCGAGCGGGGAGATCACGCCGCCGAGGGGCAGGCGGTAGGAGCGCTCACGGGCGGGCAGGCGGCGGCGCAGCGCGCCGAAGGCCAGCGGGGCGCCCGCGTACATCAGCACGCTGGCGGAGGTGATGAAGCCGACCAGCTCCTGCCAGCTCGGGAAGGGCAGGAAGCAGATGACGCCGGTGATGAAGGAGAGGGCCAGGCCGAACCACGGCACGCCGCGCTTGTCGAGCTGCTCGAACTTCTGCGGCGCGTAGCCGTTCTTGCTCAGGCCGTAGGAGATGCGCGAGGTGGAGGTGGTGTAGATCAGGCCGGTGCCGCCGGGGGAGACGATGGCGTCGAAGTAGAGCACCCAGGCGAGCCAGCCGAGGCCGACCACGGTGGCGAGGCCGGCGAACGGGCCCTCGATGCCGGGGAAGTCCAGCTTGTCCCAGCCGTTGGCGAAGGAGCTGAGCGGCAGCGCGCCGATGAAGACGACCTGGAGCAGGACGTAGATCAGGGTGCCGATGGCGACCGAGCCGAGCACCGCGCGGGGGATGTCGCGCTTGGGGTTGCGGCTCTCACCGGAGATCTGGATGGCCTGCTCGAAGCCGAGCAGCGCGAAGATGATGCCGCTGGAGCTGATCGCCGCGAGCACGCCCTTGATGCCGAACGGGGCGAAGCCGTGCGAGGTGAAGTTCGAGCCGTGGAAGTTGGTCAGGGCGAGCACGAAGATCGTGAACAGCGGAATGAAGATCTTCAGCCAGGTCGCGACCGAGTTGGTGTGGGCCAGGACCCGCACACCGAGGAAGTTGACCGCGACGAAGACGCCCATCAGCAGCACCGCGACGATGAAGCCGCTGGTGGTGAGGGTGCCGTTGTCGTTGAGGAAGCTCTTCGCGAACTCCCAGTGCCCCGCGTACCCGATCATGGCCTCGACCTCGATCGGTGCCACCGTCGCGGCCTGCAGCCAGGAGAACCAGCCGAAGGACATGCCGGCCAGGCCACCGAAGGCGTAGTGCGGGTAGCGGGCGGTGCCGCCGGCGACCGGGAAGAGCCCGCCGAGCTCGGCGTGCACCAGGGCGAGCAGCACGATGGCGACGGCGCCGATGCCCCAGGAGATGAGGGCGGCCGGGCCGGCGACCATGACGGCGTTCTTCGCGCCGAACAGCCAGCCGGAGCCGATGATCGAGCCGACCGAGGCCCAGAGCAGGCCGATCAGGCCCACTTCCCGGCGGAGAGACCGGTGGGCCGGGGCACCGTTGTCGGTGCCCGTGCCGGGCGGGGTCATCTGGTTGAGGGAAACCATTGGCAATCTCTCTGTGTGTGGGGGCCCCGGCTGTCGGAGCGCGGAGAGTTGCCACACAGTAGGCGTATTCATAGGCCTCTGCACAGATTTCATTACTGAATGTTTACCTACTTCGCCGGACATCCGCCCTGGTAGGGGGCATTCAGTTCATACATGTGTTACGTAACTGATGAGTAGGTTCAGTACTTGAGCGCGAATTGAGCTTCGGTCCAAGCTCTGGCAATCTGGACGGCAAATAGGGTTATAGAAATGGTGTGGACTGCATAGTGATACCGTCCGGGCCCGGCGGTGCGGTCTGCTGTCCGGGTGGTTCGTCCGCTACGGTATGCGCCACCATCGCGGCACAGTGTCGTGTCCGCGCGCTCTGACTCCCTCGAAGGTGCGCGCAGTTGAAACTCACCCCCCACGAGCAGGAGCGCCTGCTCATCCACGTGGCCGCCGACGTCGCCCGCTCCCGGCGGGCCCGCGGTCTGCGGCTCAACCACCCCGAGGCGGTCGCGCTGATCACCTCGCACGTCCTCGAAGGCGCCCGCGACGGCCGCACCGTCGCCGAGCTGATGGACTCCGGCCGCAGGGTGCTCACCCGGGACGACGTCATGGAGGGCATCCCCGCGATGATCCCGGACGTCCAGGTCGAGGCGACCTTCCCCGACGGCACCAAGCTCGTCACCGTCCACGGGCCGATCCAGTGAGCGCCGCCGAGGAGATGACGCCAGGTCAGATCCTCTACGGCGAAGGCGAGATCGGGCTCAACCTCGGGATGGAGGTGATCCGGCTGACCGTGCTCAACGGCGCCGACCGGCCCGTCCAGGTCGGCTCGCACTACCACTTCGCCGAGACCAACCCCGGCCTCCGGTTCGACCGTGCGGCCGCCCGCGGCCTGCGCCTCAACATCCCGGCCGGCACCGCCGTCCGCTTCGAACCGGGCATCCCGGCGGAGGTCCAGCTGGTCCCGATCGCCGGCCGGCGCGAGGTGGCCGGCCTGCGCGGCGAGACGGCGGGAGCCCTCGATGACTGACCGCCCCGCGCTCCGGCTCACCCGCGAGCGCTACGCCGACCTGTACGGCCCGACCACCGGCGACCGGATCCGGCTCGGCGACACCAATCTGCTCGTCGAGATCGAGGAGGACCGCAGCCGCGGCGGCGACGAAGCCGTCTTCGGTGGCGGCAAGGTGATCCGCGAGTCCATGGGCCAGGCCCGCACCAGCCGGGCCGAAGGGGCCCCGGACACCGTCGTCACCGGCGCCGTGGTGCTCGACCACTGGGGCGTCGTCAAGGCCGACATCGGCATCCGGGACGGCCGGATCACCGCTCTCGGCAAGGCCGGCAACCCCGAGACCATGGACGGAGTCCACCCGCTGCTGGTGATCGGCCCGGAGACCGAGGTGATCGCCGGCAACGGGCGGATCGTCACCGCCGGCGGCGTCGACACCCACGTCCACTTCATCTGTCCGCAGCTGGTGGACGAGGCGCTGGCCTCCGGCGTCACCACCCTCGTCGGCGGTGGCACCGGGCCCGCCGAGGGCACGAAGGCCACCACGATCACCCCCGGCGCGTGGCACCTCGGCCGGCTCTTCGCGGCGATGGACGGCCTGCCCGTCAACATCGGCCTGCTCGGCAAGGGCAACACCGTCAACGAGACGTCGATGCACGACCAGCTGCGGGCCGGCGCGCTCGGCTTCAAGATCCACGAGGACTGGGGCGCCACCCCGGCCGCGATCGACGCCTGCCTGCGGGTCTGCGAGCGGACCGGCGCCCAGCTCGCCATCCACACCGACACCCTGAACGAGGCCGGGTTCGTCGGCGACACCCTCGCCGCGATCGCCGGGCGCGGCATCCACGCCTACCACACGGAGGGTGCCGGCGGCGGCCACGCACCCGACATCATCACCGTGGTGGGCGAGGCCAACGTGCTGCCCAGCTCCACCAATCCGACCAGGCCGCACACCGTCAACACCATCGACGAACACCTCGACATGCTGATGGTCTGTCACCACCTCAATCCGCACGTGCCGGAGGACCTCGCCTTCGCCGAGTCCCGGATCCGGCCCTCCACCATCGCCGCCGAGGACGTCCTGCACGACCTCGGCGCCATCTCCATCATCAGCTCCGACTCCCAGGCGATGGGGCGGATCGGCGAAGTGGTGCTGCGCACCTGGCAGACCGCCCACGTGATGAAGGCCCGGCGCGGCGCGCTGCCCGGCGACGGCCGCGCCGACAACCACCGGGCGCGGCGCTACGTCGCCAAGTACACCATCAACCCGGCCGTCGCCCAGGGGCTGGACGGCGAGATCGGCTCGGTCGAACCCGGCAAGCTCGCCGACCTGGTGCTCTGGTCGCCCGCCTTCTTCGGGGCCAAGCCCGACCTGGTCGTCAAGGGCGGCCAGATCGCCTGGGCGCAGACGGGCGACGCCAACGCGTCCATCCCCACGCCCCAACCGGTGCTGCCCCGGCCGATGTTCGGCGCCACCGGGCGCTCGGCGGCGGCCAACTCGCTCAACTTCACCTCGCAGGCGGCGATCGACGACGGCCTGCCCGGGCGGCTGGCCGAACAGCTCGGCGTCGCCAAGGAGTTCACCGTGATCCGGAACACCCGCGGGGTCACCAAGGAGCAGATGGTCAACAACAGCGCCCGCCCCGACGTCCGGGTCGACCCCGACACCTTCACCGTCACCGTCGACGGCGAGGTCGTCACCCCGCAGCCGGCCGTCGAACTGCCGCTCGCCCAGCGGTACTTCCTCTTCTGATGACCCTCGCCGCGCTGCTGCTGCTCGCCGACGGGCGGTTCCCCGCCGGCGGGCACGCGCACTCCGGCGGCGCCGAGGCGGCGGTCAGGGCCGGGCGGGTGCACGACGGTGCGAGCATGACGGCCTTCCTCACCGGACGGCTGCACACCACCGGCCTGGTCGCCGCCGCCCTGGCCGCCTCGGCCGCCGCCGGACAGGACACCGCCGTCCTGGACGCGGCCGCCGAGGCCCGCACCCCCTCGCCCGCCCTGCGCGCCACCAGCCGCCGGCTCGGCCGCCAGCTGCTCCGGGCCGCCCGCGCCGCCTGGCCGCACCACCGGCTCGACCGGATCGCCGAGGCGTTCCCGCGCGGTGCGCACCAGCCGGTGGTGCTCGGAACCGCCGCCCTGGCCGCCGGGGTCACCCCCGCCCAGGCCGCGTCCGCCGCCGCCTACGAGAGCGTCAACGGGCCGGCCACGGCCTGCGTCCGGCTGCTCGGCCTCGACCCGTACGAGGTCGCCGCCGCGCTCGCCCGCCTCGCGCCGCAGCTCGACGCCGTCGCCGCCACCGCCCTCGAAGCGGCCCTGCGCGGCGACCCGGACGTGCTGCCCGCCGCCTCCGCCCCGCTGCTCGACGTCTACGCCGAGGAGCACCACTCCTGGAAGGTCCGCCTCTTTGCATCGTGACCCCGTCGACCCCGTCGACGCCCCCGTCCGCCACACCTACGGCGCTGCGGCCGCCACCGGCAGCGACGCCGCGGCCGGCGGCCGCCGCCGCGCCCTGCGGATCGGCCTCGGCGGGCCGGTCGGCTCCGGCAAGACCGCCACCGTCGCCGCCCTCTGCCGCCTGCTGCGCGAGGAGCTGTCGCTGGCCGTCGTCACCAACGACATCTACACCACCGAGGACGCCGAGTTCCTGCTCCGCAACGCCGTCCTGCCGCCCGAGCGGATCACCGCGGTCGAGACCGGCTGCTGCCCGCACACCGCCATCCGCGACGACATCTCCGCCAACCTGGAGGCCGTCGAGGACCTGGAGGACGCCGTCGGCCCGCTCGACCTCGTCCTGGTGGAGTCCGGTGGCGACAACCTCACCGCCACCTTCAGCCGTGGGCTGGTCGACCACCAGATCTTCGTCATCGACGTGTCCGGCGGCGACAAGATCCCGCGCAAGGGCGGCCCGGGCGTCTCCACCTCCGACCTGCTGGTGATCAACAAGACCGATCTGGCCCCGCTGGTCGGCGCCGATCTCGGGGTGATGGCCCGCGACGCCGCCGCCCAGCGCGGCGCACTGCCCACGGTCTTCTGCTCGCTCACCTCCGCCGAGGGCGTGGCACCGGTCGCGGCCTGGGTCCGGGAGAAGCTCACGGCCTGGCGCGGAAACGGCCTGCACGGGATGGACCTGCACGGGACGGCTCTGCCTGGGACGGCTCTGCGCGAGGCCGGCCCGGACGGGGCCGACCGGCACGGGGTCCGGTGACGGCCGCGCCCGTCCCGCGGGCCCGGATCCTCGCCGTGCCGGACGGGCGGGGCACCACCGCCCTGCCCGTCCTCTCCGGAGCCGGCCCGCTCGCACCCCGCCGCACCCGGGACGACGACGGCGCCGCCCACGTGGTCCTCGTCGGCTCGATGGCCGCACCGCTCGGCGGCGACCACCTCGCGCTCGACGTCGAGCTGGCGGACGGCGCCGCGCTCACCCTCACCAGCGCCGCCGCCACCATCAGCCTCCCGGGCCCCGGGCCCGCCCGCTACGACATCGACCTGACGGTGGGGGAGGGCGCCCGGCTCGACTGGCGGCCCGAACCGGTCGTCGCCGCGAGCGGCAGCCACCTCGTCCTGCACACCAGGATCACCCTCGCCGCCGGTGCCCGGCTGCGCTACCGGGAGGAGCAGATCCTCGGCCGCCACCACGACTGGGCCCGCGGCGCCGCCCCCGGCCGGCTCACCTCCCGGCTCACCGTCCGCCGGGCCGGCCGGCTCCTGCTCGACCAGCAGACCGACCTCGGCCCCGGCGCCCCCGGCTGGGACGGCCCCGCCGTCCTCGGCGGCCACCGCGCCACCGGCCAGCGGCTCACCGTCGGCCACCCGCCGCCGGAGCCGCCCCCGCCGCCCCCGCCGCCCCCGCCGCAGCGGCAGCCCGGCGCGGGCGACGCCGCCCTGCTCACCCTGCCCGACCCGGACGCCCTGCTGCTCACCGCCGCCGCCCCGGACGGGCTGGCCCTGCGCAGGCTGCTGGGGTAGGGCCGCTACCGGCCCGCGACCAGGTCGGACGGGTCGGTGTTGGCGCCGCACAGCAGGACGGCGATCCGCTCGCCGTCCGTCTGGTCCAGCGCGGCGAGGGCGGTGGCCGCGGCGTGCTCGACGGCGATCCGACGTTCGTCCCAAAGCTCCTGCCGGGCACGGACGATGGCGGTGTCCGGCACCAACACCGACCGCACGCCGTCCTGTCGGGCGGCGTGCAGGGCAAGTGCCGTGGCCCGCCTGGCCCCCAACGAGTCCGAGGCCACCGACTCGACCGGGACGTCCACCGGGCGGCCGGCCGCCACCGCCGCGTTCAGCGCCCGGCTGCCGGCCGGCTCCACCGCCACCACCCGGACGCCGTGCTCGCGTGCCGCGGCCGCCACCCCCGCGAACAGCCCGCCGCCGCCCACCGAGACCACCACCGTGTCCAGGCCGGGGACACGCTCCCTGATCTCCTCCAGGACCGTCCCGGCCCCGGCGGCGATCAGCGGGTGGTCGTAGGCGTGCGAGGCCAGTGCGCCACCCGTCGTGGCGAACTCCTCGCAGGCGGCCAGCGCCTCCGCGTACTCGCCGCCCGCAAGCCGCACCTCGGCGCCGTACGAGCGCAGCCGCGCCACCTTCACCGGCGGGGCCGTCTCCGGCAGGAACACCGTGGCCCGTACGCCGAGTTCACGGGCCGCCCAGGCGCAGGCCAGGCCCGCGTTGCCGCCCGAGGCGATGGTCACCCCGGCGGCGGGCAGGGTGCCCGCCGCAGCGTGCGCGAGCAGGAAGTTCTGTGCGCCACGCGCCTTGAAACTGCCGGTGTGCTGGAGGTACTCCAGCGCCAGCCACACCCGCCCGCGCTCGTCCCCCGGCGCCACCACCACCGGCCGCACCCGCCCCGCGATCCGTTCCCCAGCCGCCTTCACGTCGTCGTACGTCAGGTGGTCCACGCCGCTGGTCTCCTCCGCGCCGGGGGCGGAGGCCGGCCCCCGCCACGTCACCGCCGACGGTACGCGCCCGCGGTGCGGAGGTGAAGATCACGACCGGGCCGGCCCGGGACCGGCGCGTCCTGCTGGAGCCGGCGACGGCCGCCCTGATCGCCGTGGCCTTCCTCGGCGAGCCGCTCACCCCGGGCCTCCTGGCCGGCTCCGCGCTGCTGCTCGCGGCGATCGCCGCCCTGGCCCGCGAGAGCGGCTGACGGCGGGCCCGCCCGTCCCCCGGCGGGGCGCGGGCGGGCCCGGGGCGCGTGGTCCGCCCTACGGCACCGGCCGCAGGGTCGGCGGCCGCGGGACGAGGGCCCGCAGGACGACGTCGATCCGGACGTGGGCGGCGCCCGCGCGCTGCAGGGCCGTGGAGACGGCGCGTAACTCCTCGGGGCCGGTGCAGGCGAGGCGGAGTTCGAGGTCGGCGTCCCCGGCCAGGGCGAGTCCGCTCTGCACGGCGGGGAACTCGGCGGCCAGCCGGTCGAAGTCGAGCGGGACGGGGCCGAAGCGGATCCGGGCGAGGGCGTGCAGGGACCGGGCCGCCCCGGGCTCCGGGTTGCCGCCCGGGAGCAGTCGGAGGGCGGTCACCGGGTCTGGAGCACGGCCGTCGGGGCGGGGGAGCCGGTCCCGCGGACGGGCGGCGCGACGAGGCGCGGGTCCAGCACCAGGGCGTCGATGCCGAGGGGCGCGGCGAGCGCCCGCAGTGCCGGCTCCCCGAGCTCGGCGGCCGCCTGGTCCGGCCCGAGCAGGGCGGTCAGGGCCGCGGCGGAGCTGAAGCCGACCGCGCAGCGGCGGCCGTCGCGGAGGCGGAAGAGCCGGAGGGCGGTGGTGCGTCCGGTGACGGTGACCGGGACGTGCCAGACGACGCGGGCCATGCGGGTGCTCCCGGGTGGTGGAGGGGCCTGCCGGAACTGCTCCTTCGACGCTAGGGCGTCCGCGGGCCGCGGGCCGCCGTCCTGACGCGGTGTTGACCGAATGCGGTGCCGTATTGACGGGGTTCTGACGGTGGCGCCGCGGTGACGGGTCCAACGCTCCTTATTCTTCCCTATCACTGCCGTCGTCATGGTAGTTTGCGGATTCATAGAGGAGCTCGGGGAAGGTGGCGTCCGATGCCGCAGTACTACTCGGTGGAACAGGTGGCCGAGCTGCTGGGGCTGCACGTCCGCACCGTGCGCGGCTACGTCCGCGACGGACGGCTGAAGGCGGCCCGGATCGGCAAGCAGTACCGGATCACCGCGGAGGATCTCGCGGCCTTCACCGGCGCCCCGGCGGCGCCCGCGCCGGCCGTCGTCGCGCCGGAACTGCGTGCCGAGGCGTCCACGATCGTGCAGGTGGACGGCATCGGCACCCGGGAGGCGGCCCGTCTCGCCAGCACCGTGATGGCGGCGATCTCCGGCCCCCGCGAGGGCGGCCGGCCGCTCAAGTTCCAGACCGTCCACGACGAGGAGCGCTCGACGCTCAAGGTGATCGTCTTCGGCGGGCTGGCCGACACCGCCGAGCTGCTCGTCCTCATCAATGCGCTGATCAGGGAGAATCGCCATGTCTGAGCACCACGAGGCCACCGAGACCGTCGAGACCGTGGCCGGTTCCGAGGTCGTCGAGATCGCCGGGACCACCGTCCTGCGACTGCCCGCCGAGGGCACGGTGATCGGCGGCGAGGGGGATGCGATGGACCTGATCGGCGACGCGATGGGCCGCGACGCCACCTGGGTCGTCGTCCCGGCCGCCCGCCTCGGGGGCGACTTCTTCCGGCTGAGCACCCGCGTGGCGGGCGGCATCGTGCAGAAGTTCGTCAACTACCGGATCGGCCTGGCGGTCACCGGCGACATCTCGGAGCACGTGGCCGCCAGCAGCGCCCTGCGCGACTTCGTGGTCGAGAGCAACCGCGGCAACCAGCTCTGGTTCCTCGCCGACGCCGGTGAGTTCGACGCCCGGCTCGCCCGGGCCTGAGCCCTCTCCGTTTGCCCTGCGCCCGTCCCGGGACCACGGTGGAGCTGACCACCGACGGCCCGGGGCGGGCGTCGGCGTGTGCTCCGGGACGGGGGGTGGTGGAGCGGAGGGGCGAGCACGAGATATCTTGACATCAAGACGTTGGAGACGTGAAGCGGAGTACCGATGACTGACTCGACCATCATCTATACGCACACCGACGAGGCGCCGGCCCTGGCAACGTACTCGTTCCTGCCCGTGGTCCAGGCCTACGCCTCGACGGCCGGCGTGCAGGTGGAGACGCGTGACATCTCCCTGGCCGGCCGGATCATCGCGAGCTTCCCGGAGCGTCTGGAGGAGGGCCAGCGGATCGAGGACGCCCTCGCCGAGCTGGGCGAGCTCGCCAAGACCCCCGGCGCCAACATCATCAAGCTGCCGAACATCTCGGCCTCCATCCCGCAGCTGAAGGCGGCCATCGCCGAGCTCCAGGCGCAGGGCTACGCGCTGCCGGACTACCCGGACGACCCGCAGACCGACGAGGACAAGGACGTCCGCGCCCGCTACGACAAGGTCAAGGGCAGCGCCGTCAACCCCGTCCTGCGCGAGGGCAACTCGGACCGCCGCGCCCCCGCGTCGGTCAAGAACTACGCCAAGACGCACCCGCACCGCATGGGCGCCTGGACGGCCGACTCCAAGACCAACGTCGCCACCATGGGCCAGAACGACTTCCGCTCCACCGAGAAGTCCACCGTGATCGCCGCCGACGGCTCGCTGCGCATCGAGCTGGTGGCCGAGGACGGCGCCACCACCGTGCTGCGCCCGTCGGTGCCGGTCCTGGCCGGCGAGGTCGTGGACGCCTCGGTGATGCGCGCCGCCGCCCTGAACGAGTTCCTGGCCGCGCAGGTCGCCCGTGCCAAGGCCGAGGGCGTGCTGTTCTCGGTGCACCTCAAGGCCACCATGATGAAGGTCTCCGACCCGATCATCTTCGGCCACGTGGTCCGCGCCTTCTTCCCGCAGACCTTCGCCAAGTACGGCGAGGCGCTCGTCGCCGCCGGCCTGAACCCGAACAACGGCCTCGGCGGCATCCTGGGAGGCCTCGACAAGCTGGCCAACGGTGCCGAGATCAAGGCCTCGTTCGAGGCCGAGCTGGCCGACGGCCCGGCGCTGGCCATGGTCGACTCCGACAAGGGCATCACCAACCTGCACGTGCCGAGCGACGTCATCGTCGACGCCTCGATGCCGGCCATGATCCGCACCTCGGGCCACATGTGGGGCCCGGACGGCAACGAGGCCGACACCCTGGCCGTCCTGCCGGACAGCAGCTACTCCGGCGTGTACCAGGCCGTCATCGACGACTGCCGTGCCAACGGCGCCCTCGACCCGGCCACCATCGGCTCGGTGCCGAACGTCGGCCTGATGGCGCAGGCGGCCGAGGAGTACGGCAGCCACGACAAGACCTTCGAGATCCCGGCCGCGGGCACCGTCCGCCTGGTCGACACCGAGGGCAACGTGGTGCTGGAGCAGGCCGTCCAGGCCGGCGACATCTTCCGCGCCTGCCAGACCAAGGACCTGCCGATCCGCGACTGGGTCAAGCTGGCCGTCACCCGCGCCCGCGCCACCGGCAGCCCGGCCGTCTTCTGGCTGGACGAGGGCCGCGCGCACGACGCCGTCCTGATCGGCAAGGTCAAGGAGTACCTGCCGGAGCACGACACCGAGGGCCTGCAGATCGAGATCAAGACGCCGGTCGAGGCGACGAAGTTCTCGCTGGAGCGGATCCGCCGCGGTGAGGACACCATCTCCGTCACCGGCAACGTGCTGCGTGACTACCTGACCGACCTCTTCCCGATCCTGGAGCTGGGCACCAGCGCCAAGATGCTGTCGGTCGTCCCGCTGATGAACGGCGGCGGCCTGTTCGAGACCGGCGCCGGCGGCTCCGCCCCGAAGCACGTCCAGCAGCTGGTCAAGGAGAACTACCTGCGCTGGGACAGCCTGGGCGAGTTCTTCGCGCTGGCCGCCAGCTTCGAGCACCTGGCCCAGTCCACCGACAACGCCCGCGCCCAGGTGCTGGCCGACACGCTGGACCGCGCCACCGGCACCTTCCTGAACGAGGACAAGTCGCCGAGCCGCCGCCTCGGTGGCATCGACAACCGTGGAAGCCACTTCTACCTGGCCCTGTACTGGGCCCAGGAGCTGGCGCAGCAGACCGCCGACGCCGAGCTGGCCCAGGCGTTCGCGGGTCTGGCCAAGGCGCTGTCCGACCAGGAGCAGACCATCGTCGAGGAGCTCATCGCCGTCCAGGGCTCCCCGGTCGAGCTCGGTGGCTACTACCAGCCCGACCCGGCCAAGGCCGCGGCCGCGATGCGCCCGTCGAAGACCTTCAACGACGCGCTGGCCAACCTCGGCTGATCCAGGCCCGGTTGAACGGGGAGGCCCCGGAGTCCGCACAGGACTCCGGGGCCTCCCGCGTACCCGGGGTCAGTGACCGTCCTCCGGGCGGGCGTGGCGGGGGAGCAGGAAGGCGACCAGGAAGGCGAGCGCCAGCAGGCCGGCGGTCAGGCCGAAGGTCCGGCCCGCCGCGTGCTGGAAGCCGTCTGGGCCGGCCCAGCCGAAGAACGCGGTGCCGAGCAGCGCGACACCGATCGAACCGCCGAGCTGCTGCTGGGCGTTGAGCACGCCGGAGGCCGACCCGGTCTCGGCGTCCTCGACGCCGGCCAGGGCGATGTCGAAGAACGGCGCCATGATCAGGCCGAGGCCGAAGCCGGTGACGGCCAGCGCGGGGATCAGCTCCCAGCTGGTCAGGCCGCCGGCCCAGTGGTCGACGCAGGCCCAGAGGCCGAGCGCCCCCGCGGCCGCGACGGCCATGCCCGCGTGCAGGACCCGGCGGCCGAACCGCGGGCCGAGGAAGCCCCCGGAGAGGACCGCGCCGATCACGATGCCCAGCGAGAGCGGGATCATGCTGAGGCCGGAGTGCAGCGAGGTCCAGCCGAGGCCGAGCTGGAGGTAGAGGGTGAAGGTCAGCAGCAGGCCGGAGACCGCGGCGAAGAAGACCAGCCCGGTGGCGAGCGCCGAGGTGAAGGCCCGCTTGGCGAAGAGTGAAGGCTCGATCAGCGGGGTGCCGCCGCGCTTCAGCACGCGGCGCTGGTGGAGGACGAAGAGCCGGAGCACCGGCAGCGAGGCGGCCATGGACAGGTAGGTCCAGAGCGGCCAGTCCAGCTCGCGGCCCTGCACCAGCGGGTAGACCAGCAGCAGGACGGCGGCGCTGAGCACCAGGACGCCGAGCGGGTCGAGCCGGCCGGCGCCGGCGGTGCGGGTGGTCCGGTCGGCGGGCAGGATCCTGACGGCGGCGAGCACCGCGAGCAGGCCGAGCGGCAGGTTGATCAGGAAGACCATCCGCCAGCCGGTGCCGAACCAGTCGGCGTCGGTGAGGTAGCCGCCCAGGGTCGGCCCGAGGACGGAGGAGAGCCCGAGGACCGGGCCGAAGAGACCGAACGCGGCGCCCATCTCCTTCGGCGGGAACATCGCCTTGATCAGGCCGAGCCCCTGCGGGATCAGCAGGGCGGCGAAGAGGCCCTGGACGGTCCGGGCGGCGATCAGCGTGCCCGGGCCGGGCGCGGCGGCGCAGAGCACCGAGGCGAGGGTGAAGCCGGCCGCGCCGGCGACGAAGAGGTTCTTGCGACCGAAGAGGTCGCCGAGCCGGGCGCCGGTGATCAGCAGGACGGCGAAGGCGAGCGTGTAGGAGGCGGAGATCCACTGGATCTGCGCGTCGCTGCCGCCGAAGTCGCGCTGGATGGCGGGGGAGGCGACGCCGACGATCGTGGTGTCGAGGAGGTCCATCACCTCGGCGGCCAGGATCACGGCGAGGGCGGCCCAGCGCAGTCGGTAGCCGGCCGGTTCGGGCTCGGCGGCCTCGGTGGCGGGTCGGGGAGGGGCGGTCTGACTGGTCATGGGAGGGCTCTCCGGGAAGGTCTGAGCTGAACGAACCACGTTCGCCCTAACGAACACTGTTTCCTTGCGACGAACAGTGTTCTCCCATGGAACAGTGTTCGTGTCAAGTAGTGTGGGACTCGTCAACGACCACGAAGGAGCCCTCCATGACCAGTGCCGCCCCGCGTCCGAGCTGGTCGGCGCACTGGCAGGAGAAGGAGAAGGCGGCGTCCAGGCGCCAGCCGCTCAGCCGCGAGCGGATCGTCGAGGCCGCCCTGCGGATCGTCGACACCGAGGGAATGGACGCGCTGAGCATGCGCCGGGTCGGCCAGGAGCTCGGTACCGGCGCCGCCAGCCTCTACGCCCACGTCGGCAACAAGGACGAGTTGGTCGAGCTCGTCCTCGACCTGGCGTACTCCGAGATCGCCCTCGAAGAGCCGGACCCGGCCAACTGGGAGGACCAGCTCAAGCGGCTGATGCGCCGCTCGCGGGACGTCCTGCTCGGCCACCGCGACCTCGCCAAGGCCGCCGTGGTCGCGAACGTCCCGGTCACCCCGCACGCCATGGACATCGCCGACACCATGCTGGGCATCCTGCGCGCCGGCGGGCTGGACGAGCAGACCGCCGCGTACGGCGTGGACCTGCTCGGGCTGTACACCACCGCGACCACCTTCGAGGCGTCCACCCGCAGCGCCCACACCGAGGCCGACGCGGAGGCCTACACCGGTCGGGTGCGGGAGTACTTCAGCACGATCCCGGCCGACCGCTACCCGATGATCACCTCGATGGCCGCGGCGCTCACCCGCAACGTCGGCGACGAGCGTTTCGAGTTCGGCCTGGACATCCTGGTCGCCGGCCTCGCCCGGCAGGGCGGCGGGGCCGGGCAGAGCGGCGGGGCCGGTCGGGCCGACGGTGTCGGGCAGGCCGACGGACCGACGGGCTGACGGGTCGCCGGGCGTCCCCGGGAACGACGGAACCCCCCGCCCGGGCGTCGGGCGGGGGGTTCCGTTAGGCGGTGGAGGCTAAGCGTCGGCCGCCGGCGCCGGGCGCCGGCCGCGCTTGTCCAGCGAGGCCAGGTACGCGTTGTACGCCGCCAGCTCGGCGTCGCCGCTGCGGTCCTCGGCCCGGTCCCGGCGGCGGGACACCCGCTGCTCGGAGCGCATCCACTGGTAGACCAGCGCGATCAGCACGATCGCGGTCGGGATCTCGCCGAACGCCCAGGTGATGCCGCCGGCCAGCTTCTGGTCCTCCAGGAGGCTGGTCCCGGGCGGCGCGCCGGCCTCGGTGAAGGTCGTCACCAGCGGGTGGCCGGCCATCATCACGGCCACGCCGAAGAAGGCGTGGAACGGCATCCCCATGAACAGCTCGATGATCCGCATCACGTGGCCGGGGCGGTTCGGGCCCGGGTCCACACCCATGATCGGCCAGAAGAACGCCAGCCCGGTGGCCAGGAAGTGCACCATCATGAAGATGTGCCCGAGGCGGTACTGCATCAGGAAGTCGAACAGCGGGGTGAAGTACACCCCGTACAGGCTCGCGATGAACAGCGGAATGGTGAACGCCGGGTGCGAGATCACCTTGACGTAGGTGCTGTGCAGCAGCGCCACCAGCAGCTCGCGCGGTCCGCGCGGGCGCCCCTTCCCGGCCGGGCGCAGCGCCCGCAGTGCCAGCGTGATCGGCGCGCCGAGCAGCAGCAGGATCGGTGACAGCATCGAGAGCACCATGTGCTGCATCATGTGCGCGCTGAACAGCACCATGCCGTAGTCGTTCAGCCCGGTGCAGGTGACCAGGATCACCGAGCCGACGCCCGCCACCCAGCCGACGGCCCGGCCGATCGGCCAGCGGTCGCCGCGCCGGTACAGCCGCACCACGCCCGTCCCGTACAGCGCCAGCGCGACCAGGCCGCCGATCAGGAACACCCAGTCGGGGGACCAGGTCATGACGTTGGAGAGGGAGAACGGCCCCAGCTCCGTCATCCCTCCGTGGTGGTGCATGCCTGACATTCCGTCGCCCATGGGCGGGTCCTGCTTTCCCTCGTCGCGGCCCCCGGACGGGTCCGGTTCGCCCGTTTTGCTTCGGCATACAGAGTAGGCGGGCCTTACCCCGGCGCTTCCCCCGGCCCCCGCCCCGCGCGGGCCCGCCGGCCCGCGCGGCCGCTCGGCCACCCCCGGCCGCACGACCCGGCCACCCGACCGGGGTACCCGTTCGGCTACCCCGGTCGTGCGCCCCTTCCGAGGCGCCGGTCAAGCCGTCCGAACGTTCTTTCCCGGGCCTTTCCCGACCGGAAGGATCGGAACGCACCCGGGCAGCAGACCGAGATCCGCCGGGGGTTCACATCGAGAGGCAGGGCCATGACCCCACAGGACCACTGGTGGACAGAGAGCGACAGCTACGTCGCGGACATCCTCTCGGTGTTCGCGGCGGCGCCGGAGCGCCCCGCCGTTCACTGGCGGGGCGAGGCGCTCTCCGGCGGTGAGCTGATCCGGTCCGTCACCGGCACCCTCCGCGCGCTGCGGGACAACGGCGTCGGACAGGGGGACGTCGTGGCCGTCCTGGTCGCCCCCAACAGCCCCGAGATGCTCACCGCGCGGTACGCCGCGCACCTGCTCGGCGGCGCCGTCTGCTACCTGCGCTCCACCAACCCGGGGACCAGCTCGACGATCCTTCCGCTGGACCACCAGATCCAGATCCTGCGCGACACCGCGGCCGTGACGGTCTACGCGGACGACGAGAGCGCGCAGCGCGCCCTGGAGCTCGCCGAGGGCGCCGGCGGACTCCCGGTGACGCGCGCCCGCCGCGCCGACGGCGACACCGTCGAGGCCGGCGCCCCCACCGCCGCGCCGTGGGACCCGCAGGCCCTCTCGGTGATCAGCTTCACCAGCGGGAGCACCGGACGGCCGAAGGGCATCCGGCTGGCCGGCCGGGTCTGGAACGGCTCCGTCCGGGGGATGGTGGCGGCCGACCGCGCGGCCGAGTCCGTGAAGCTGCTGGTGACGACCCCGCTGAGCCACACCGTGGCCGCGATGGCCGACGCCGCCCTCGCCCTGGGCGGGGAGATCCACCTCCACGAGGCCTTCGACGCCGGGCGGTTCGTCGCGGCCGTCTCCGAGCAGGAGATCTCGTGGACCTTCCTGGCGACGACCCAGCTGTTCCAGCTGCTCGACCACCTGGACGAGCGCGGCGCCCTGGACCTCGCGTCCGGCGGTCTGTCCTCGCTGAAGCGGCTGATCTACAGCGGCAGCCCGGCGGCGCCCGCCAGGATCGCGCAGGCGGTCCGGATCCTGGGCCCCGTCATGGTGCAGGCCTACGGCACCGGGGAGACCGGCCGCATCACCTCGCTGCGCCGCGAGGACCACTACGACCCGTGGCTGTCGACCACCGTGGGGCGCCCCTTCCCCGAGGTGGAGGTCGTCGTCGGCGACCCGAACACCGGCGAGCCGGTGGCCACCGGCGAGGTCGGCGAGGTCCGGGTGCGTTCACCGCACCTCATGGACGGCTACACCGGAGACCCGGAGCGGACGGCGAAGGTCCTCCGGGACGGCTGGTACTTCACCGGGGACATCGGCTACTCCGACGAACGCGGCTACCTCCACCTGCTGGGCCGGGTGGCGGACGTGGTCAAGGTCGGCGGGGTCAAGGTCCATCCGACGGTGGTCGAGCGGGAGATCCTCTCGCTGCCGGGCGTCCGCCACGCCGCCGTCTACGGCGTGCAGGACCGGGACGGCGCCGAGCACCTCCACGCGACGCTGGTCTGCGACCCGGCGGCCGAGGTCCGGACGGAGGCCGTCCGTGCGCACCTCGCCGAGTCGCTGTCGGTCCTGCACGCGCCCGAGAAGATCAGCCTCGTCAGTGCGCTGCCGCTGAACGACAACGGCAAGCCCGACAAGCTGCGGCTGCGGCTGCTGGAGGCCTGATCCGCCCGGCCCGGCACGCGCAAGCCCGGCGTCCCGGCATCCCGAACCCCAGTTTCCCGGTCCCCGAACCCGGATCACCGCATCCGGCTCCCGGGGGATCGACATCGAGAAAGCGAACGCAATGAACCTGCATCTGGAATCGTATTCCGACGGCGCCACCGCTGCGGACCTCGCCGAGCGCAGGCGCGAGTTCCTGGAGATCGGACGTCGCTCCGGCGAGTTCCCCAGCGCCACCGCCCGGCGGGACGGCGTGGACTCGCAGATCAGCGTCTGGTGCAGCAACGACTACCTCGGCATGGGGCAGAACCGCCACGTCGTCGAGGCGATGAAGGCCGCGATCGACGCCCACGGCGTGGGCTCCGGCGGCTCGCGCAACATCGGCGGCACCAACCACTACCACGTCCAGCTGGAGCAGGAGCTGGCGGACCTGCACGGCAAGGAGGCCGCCCTCCTCTTCACCTCCGGCTACACGGCCAACGACGGGGCGCTCACCGTCCTGGCGGGGATGCCGAAGGACACCGTCGTCTTCTCCGACGCGAAGAACCACGCGTCGATCATCGACGGCCTCCGGCACAGCGGCGCGCAGAAGCACGTCTTCCGCCACAACGACGTCGCCCACCTGGAGGAGCTGCTGGCGGCCACCCCCGCCGACCGCCCGAAGCTGGTCGTCCTGGAGTCGGTCTACTCGATGTCGGGTGACATCGCGCCGCTGGCCGAGATGGCCGAGGTCGCGGACCGGTACAACGCCACGACGTACATCGACGAGGTGCACGCCGTCGGAATGTACGGCCCCCAGGGCGCCGGCATAGCCGCGCGGGAGGGCATCGCCGACCGGTTCACCGTCGTCATGGGCACCCTGGCCAAGGGCTACGGCACGGTCGGCGGGTACATCGCGGGCCCGGCCGCCCTCGTCGACGCCGTCCGCACGCTCTCGCGCTCCTTCATCTTCACGACCTCGCTGCCGCCGGCCGTCGCGGCCGGTTCGCTGGCGGCGGTCCGCTACCTGCGGACCTCCGACGCCGAGCGCAAGAAGCTGGCGGAGAACGCCCAGCTGCTGCACCGGCTGCTCACCGAGGCCGACATCCCGTTCATCTCCACGGACTCGCACATCGTCTCGGCCTTCGTCGGCGACGACGAGACCTGCAAGAAGGCGTCCCAGCTGCTGTTCGAGCAGCACGGCATCTACGTCCAGTCCATCAACGCGCCCAGTGTGCGCGCCGGCGAGGAGATCCTGCGGATCGCCCCGTCCGCGGTGCACGGGCGGGCGGACGTCGAGAACTTCGCCGAGGCGCTGCGCGGGATCTGGAAGGAACTGGAGATCCCCTCGGCGAGCGACCGGAACTGGCTGAAGTGACCGGGTCGGTGGCCGCCGTGCTGGCCGGTTCGGCAGCCCGACGGCCGGACCGTCCGGCGCTGGTGTGCGGCACGGCACGGCTCTCGTACGCGCAGCTGTGGGAGCAGGCCCGGCGGTACGCCGCGGCCCTGCGGGCGGAGCGGATCGGGCCCGGTGACAGGGTCGCCCTGCTGCTGCCGAACACGCCGGAGTTCGCGGCGCTGTACTTCGCGGTGCTGGCGCTCGGCGCCGTGGTCGTGCCGGTCGGCACCGCCCTGAGGTCGGCCGAGATCTCGCACGTGCTGCGGGACTCGGGGGCGCGGGCGCTCGTGTGGGCCGGCGCGCTGCCCGAGGAGGCCGCCCGCAGCGCCGAGGCGGCCGGTGTCCTGGTGCTGGCCGTCGGGGACGCCGACGGCGCGGCGCACCGGCTCGACGCCGACGCCGAGCCGGTCGCCACCTACGTCGAGCGGGCGCCGGACGACCTCGCGGTCGTCCTGTACACCTCCGGCACCACGGGCACGCCGAAGGGGGTGATGCTCACCCACCACAGCGTCCTGACGAACATCACGGTGACCGCCGTGTCGCCGTTCGCCTTCGGGGAGGACGACGTCCTGCTCGGCGCCCTCCCGCTGTCGCACACCTTCGGGCAGATCTGCGGGATGGCGGTGTGCTTCCACGCCGGGGCGACCATGGTCGTCATGGAGCGCTTCGGGGCGGAGGACGCCCTGCGGCTGATGCGCGAGCACGGCTGCACGGTCTTCATGGGCGTCCCGACCATGTACTACGGCATGCTCGAAGCCGTTGCGGCGGGTGCGCGGGCCCCGCGCCTCTCCCGCGTCTACAGCGGCGGTTCGGCCCTTCCGGTGCCGGTCCTCGAACAGGTCCGGACGACGTTCGGGTGCGAGGTGTACGAGGGGTACGGGCTGACGGAGACGTCCCCGGTCGTCGCGTACAACCTGCCCGGGACGGTGTGCAAGCCGGGGACGGTGGGCCTGCCCATCGAGGGCGTGGAGGTCGCGGTCGCGGCGGCCGAGGTGGAGGGCCGCATCGAGCTGTTGGACCGGGGCGAGATCGGCGAGGTCGTCGTGCGCGGGCACAACGTGATGGCCGGCTACCTCGGCCGCCCCCGGGAGACCGCCGAGGTGCTGGTCGACGGCTGGTTCCGCACCGGGGACCTCGGCGTGCAGGACGCGGACGGCTATCTGACCCTGGTCGACCGCAAGAAGGACCTTGTCGTCCGCGGCGGCTACAACGTGTACCCGCGCGAGGTCGAGGAGGTGCTGCTCGGTCATCCGGCGGTGGCCAGGGCGGCGGTGGTCGGAGTCCCGGACGCGAAGCACGGCGAGGAGGTGTGCGCCGTCGTCGTGGTCCGGGCGGGCCATCACGCGGACGCCGCGCTCGCCGGCGACATCGTGGCGTGGAGCAGGGAACGCATGGCGGCCTACAAGTACCCGCGCCGGGTCGAGTTCGTGGCGGACTTGCCGCTCGGTTCGAGCGGCAAGGTCCTCAAGCGGGAGCTGGCGCGCCGCTACGCCTGACGGCCGGTCAGTCGTCCGACTGGGCGTCATAGGCACTCCTGTGTACGGGAGTTCATGCAGGGACGACGGGACCGCCCGGCCGATACCGGCCGGGCGGTCCCGTCGTGTCCGAGGCCGTGGTCCAGACCGCCGGGACCGGCGGGCAATCCCTCGGAAGCCTCCAATGGCAGGAACCTGCCAGTCCCGGGGAAGGCCCTCCGGGCGGACCTAGCATTCAAATTGCCATCGCGATCAAAGGGGTCGAAGAAGCAATGAGCGAGCAAGGCTGTGTGGTTGTCACCGGCGGCTCCCGGGGAATTGGTCGGGCCGTAGCGCTTCAGCTGGCGGCGGACGGGTTCGATATCGCGTTCTGCTACCGGACCGGCGGCGCCGCGGCCGAGGAGACCGAGAAGGAAATCCGCGAGCTGGGCGTGGAGTGCTACCACGCGCCGTGCGACGTGGCCGACCTCGAATCGGTGCAGGCGTTCGTCAAGACCGTCGAGGAGAAGCTCGGCGGGATTTCCGGGCTGGTCAATTCGGCCGGCATCGTCAAGGACAACCCGATGGTCCTGATGCCGGCCGCGGACTGGCACGCGGTCATCGACACCAACCTGACCGGCACCTACAACTTCTGCCGCAGCGTGGTGTTCGGGTTCATGAAGCGCCGGAGCGGCGTCATCGTGAACATCTCGTCGGTCGCGGGCGTGTTCGGCAACCCGACCCAGAGCAACTACTCGGCGGCGAAGTCGGGAATCCACGGCATGAGCCGGGCGCTGGCGAAGGAAGTGGCCGGGTACGGCGTCCGGGTCAACGTGGTGGCCCCCGGGTTCATCGAGACCGACATGACCGCGGGGCTCGGCGAGAAGGCTCGCAAGGCCGCGCTCGGGATGATCCCGATGAAGCGGATCGGCGAGCCGGAGGACGTCTCCGACCTGGTGTCGTTCCTGGTCTCGGACCGCGCGGCCTACATCACCGGCCAGGTCATCCAGGTCGACGGCGGAATCGCGTTCTGATGCCGGAGACACCCGCGACGCGACCGCGCAGGCGCGCCGCACCGCTGGCCGCCGTCGACGGCGTCACGCTCGTCGGCGACACGGAGGTGACGGCGGTCAAGGCCGTCCACGCCGCCGACCCGTACCTCGACGGACACTACCCGGAATTCACGATCTATCCGGGCGTGTTCATCATGGAGTCGGTGAACCAGGCGGTCGACGAATTCGTCGCCCGCCGGTTCGGCGCCGGCCGGATCGCGGACCTGACGACCGTCAAGTCCGTGCGGTTCACCACCCCGGTTCTCCCGGGGGACACGCTCCAGGTGTCCTGCACGATTCTCGCCGACGGCGACGCGCTGGCCGTGAACGCGAGCTGCCGGAATTCCGCCGGCGCCACCGCGGCGAAACTGAGGCTGTCCTACGGGGTCGTGGACGGAGGCGGCCGGTGATCGACCACGCCGCAATCCGGGGAATCCTTCCGCACCGCCACCCGATACTCCTGGTGGACACCGTCCTGGAATGGCATCCGTTCGACCGGATCGTCACCACCAAGGCCGTCTCCGGCAGCGAGCCCTGTTATGCGGGAATGGCCGAGGGGCTCGGCCGGTCCGCCTATTCCTATCCGAAGACGCTGCTCATCGAATCGTTCGGCCAGAGCGGTGCCGTGCTCTGGCTGGAAAGCATCAGGACGCGTGGCGAAAGCCTGGACGGGACGCTGATATTCGCCGCGGCGCGCAATGTCGAGTTCCACCGCCCGGTGTACCCGGGTGACACCGTCCGGCACGAGCTGAAGATCGACCAGCTGGTCGGCGCCAACGCCTTCCTGTCCGGCCGGAGCCTCGTCGGCGACGAGCCGGTCATGACCGTCGGCGAGGCCATCGCGGTCATCCGGCCCAACACGCCTGCGGCACAAGAGGCCTGACGTCACGTCGGAGCAGAACCCGCCGGTCCGTTCCCGGACCGGCGGTCCAGAGCACCACGACCAACACCCAACCCCCCAACACCCAACCCAGAAAGCGGTAACGAGATGTCGACTGCGACCAACCAGCAGGTCATGGACGAGCTGCGCGAGATGATCGCGGAGGTCCTGGAGGAGGAGCCCGAGAACATCACCGAGACCAGCAGCTTCATCGAGGACCACGACGCCGACTCGCTCCGGGCGATCGAGATCCTGGCCCGCATCGAGAAGAAGTACAAGGTGTCGGTGCCGCAGGAGCGGCTCGCCGACATGGTGAACCTGCGCGCCGTGTACGACACGCTGGTCGAATACTCCGACGGGAACATCTGACATGCCCCGCCGTGTGGTGATCACCGGCCTCGGACCCCTGTCGACCATCGGTGTGGGCCCGGACGCCTTCGCGGCCGGCCTGCGGGCCGGCGCGAGCAACAGCGGGCCCATCCGCAGCTTCGACGCCTCCGGCTTCCCGCACAACGTCGCGAACGAGCTGGGTGACGTCAGCCCCGCGGACTACGTCACCAACCTCGACCCCGACGCCTGGGGACCGGCGAGCCTCGCCGCGGCCGCCGTCGCGCGGCTGGCGGTCGAGGACGCCGGCCTGGACCGCGCCGAACTGCGGCGCGGTCGGGCCGGGTCGGTCTTCGGGACGACCGGTGCCGAGACCCGCCTCCACGAGGAGGCGTACGAGAAGTGGCTGGCCGAGGGGACCGGCGCCGACATCGGCGGCCTCGTCAAGAGGATCCCCGCCTACCGGCTGGCCGTCGCCGCCAACCGCGAACTCGGCATCCACGGGGAGGCGGTGACCCTGGCCACCGCCTGCTCGGCGAGCAACTACGCCATCGGCTACGCCTACGACGTCATCGCGGCGGGTGACTCGGACTACATGATCGCCGGTGGCTCGGAGGCCATGTGCGCGTTCGCCGTCGCCGGCTTCTACCGGCTCGGTGCGCTCGCGAAGGACGTGTGCACGCCCTTCGACGCCGACCGCAAGGGCATCCTGATCGGCGAGGGCAGCTCCGCGCTGCTGCTGGAATCGCTGGACTCGGCGCTCGCCCGAGGGGCCGAGATCTACGCCGAGGTGCTCGGCTACGGGCTCAACTGCGATGCCAACCACATGGTGTCGCCGTTGGCGACGTCGATCGCCGAGTGCACCCGCCGGGCCCACGCCAACGCCGGGGTGAAGCAGAGCGAGATCGACTACATCTGCGCCCACGGGACCGGCACGCCGTCGAACGACTCCGCCGAGGTCGCCGCGCTGCGCGAGGTCTTCGGCGACGAGCTCCCCCCGGTGAGTTCGATCAAGTCGATGCTCGGCCACTCCATGGGCGCGGCGAGCGGGTTCGGTGCGATCGCCTCCTGCCTGGCGATCAGGGACGGCTTCCTGCCGCCGACGATCAACCTGAACACGCTCGACCCGGCCTTCGAGGGCATTGACGTGGTGCCGAACGTGTCGCGGGCCGCCGATGTGCGGATCGTGCAGAACAACGGGTTCGCCTTCGGCGGCAACAACGCCATCACGATCTTCGGGAGGTACGAATGAGCGCCCTGGCCGTGACCGGATGGGGGGTCCTGTCCGCCATCGGGTCGGGCGCGGAGGAGTTCTCCGAGGCCTGGGGAGAGCGCCGCAGCGGCCGCACGGACGTGACGGGGATGTTCGAGCAGCAGCTCCCGTCCGCGACCGCCTGCGCGATCCCCGGCTTCGACGCCAAGGAGTACCTGGGCAAGAAGGGGACGCGCTTCTTCGACAGGTCGACGGCGCTCTCCGTCGTCGCCTGCAAGCTCGCCCTGGACGACGCCCGCCTCGCCCGCGGGGAGGAGGCCGACGGCGGCATCGGGCTCGTGCTCGGACTGAGCAGCGGCGGGCCCCAGGCGATGTCGGACTTCATCCACGAGATGTACACCAGCGAGAAGCCGTACCTCGTCAACCCGCTGCTCTTCCCGTACGCGGTGATGAACGGTGCGGCGAGCGCCACGGCGATCTGGCACAAGCTCAAGGGTGTCAACGCCACGGTGTCCGGCGGGCAGATGGCCTTCCTCACCGCCCTGCGGTACGCCCGCAACAAGGTGCGCAACGGCTACGTGCACGCCGCCGTGACCGGGGTGGTGGAGGAGTTCTCGCCGACCCGCGCCTGGGCGTCGCACCGGGCCCGCGGCACCGCGGAGGGCCGCGTCGAACTCGGCGAGGGCGGTGCGTTCTTCGTGCTGGAGGACGCCGAGGCCGTGCGGACCGCCGGCCGCAGCCTCGACGCCGAGATCCTGGCGGTCGACGGCGGCCTCTACGGTGAGCCCGGCAGCGAGGACGACCCGGCCGCCGGCCTGGCGGAGTGCATCACCCGGGCGCTCGAAGCGGCCGGTGTCGCCGCGGCCGACGTGTGGGCGGTCGCGCCGTCGCTCTCCGGTTCACCGAGGCGCGACGCGATCGAGCTCGCGGCCGTCAGGACCGCGCTGGGCACCGGCACCCCGAACCTCCTGCCGGTCAAGGAACTGGTAGGTGAGACCTACTCCGCGGCGGGGGGCCTGCAGTTGGCCGCGCTGCTCGCGGAGCACCGCAACAACCCCGCCCGCGACGGTGCGGTCTCGCTGGTGACCTCGCTCACCTCCGAGGGGATGGCCGGGGTGGCCGTGGTCCGGGGGTGGAGCCGTGCGACGAGCGCATAGCGACCGGGGACCGGTCGCGCAGTCCGTGGTCGAGGGCGTGTCGCTCAGCGCGCACGGTCCGGCCCGCCCTCCGGTGGTGGCCATGCTGCACGGCCTGGAGGACGACTGGCAGAGCTGGAAGCCGGTCACGGACGGGCTCGGCGACCGGTTCCGCTGCTATGCGATCGACCTCCCGTGGCGCGCCGGCGGTGACTACGGCTGGCGCGCCGGCGGGACGGCCGGGCAGTGGGTGGAACGGGCCCTGGAGATCGTCCCCGAGCCGGTCTCCGTGGTCGTCGCCCACTCGATGGGTGCGAACGCCGTGCTGCACTGGCTGACGTCCGGTGCGGCGCGGCGGCTCGACGCCGTCGTGCTGCTCTCGCCGTTCTACCGCCTGACCTCCGTCCCGGTGGACTGGCCGATGTTCGACCGGTCGCTCGCCGACTTCCGGGCGGTCATGAAGGCCGGCCTGCGGGCGCGCCTCGGTGAGCGCGCCGCGCGGATCGGCCCGGAGCTGGTCGACCTGATGGCCGAGAAGGCGCTCGACCGGATCGGCCCGGAGGGCTTCCTCGCCCTGTTCGACCAGTTCATCTCCTCGTCCGGGCTGGACCTCGCGGCGAACACCGTGCCGACCCTCGTGGTCGGGGGGACCACCGATGCCGGCATCAGCGGTCCCCGCGCCGAGGCGCTCGGCCTGGCCATGCCGTCCGCGGAGATCCGCCTGGAGGACGGGCTGACGCACTTCTGCCACATCGAGCAGCCGCACCGGGTGGCCGAACTGGTCGCGGAGTTCCTGCTCCGCACGACACCCGCATTCACGAAGGCCGGGCAACGGCCGGGACCGGAAGGAGCGACCCCGTGAGCAAGCGGTACCCCCCGAAGTTCTACTTCTCCCTGCACAGCCCCTACAGCTGGATGGCGAGCAGGCTGCTGGCCGAGCGCTGCCCGCAGGCGCTCGAAGAGATGCAGATGATCCCGTACTTCTACCCGGACGCGCAGACCTGGAAGTCGATGGACGAACGGGGGATCGAGCTGCACTACGCGGACATGAGCAAGGCCAAGCACCTCTACATCCTCCAGGACGTCAAGCGGCTGTCCGCGCGGTTCGGCTTCGAGGTGACCTGGCCGGTCGACCGCGAGCCGTGGTGGGTGCTGCCGCACCACGCGTGGCTCGCCGCGAAGCGCACCGGCGACCAGAACATCCTGTACTGGGCGATGGTCGAGGCCCGCTGGGGCCGCGGCGAGGACATCTGCGACCGCGGGACGCTGCGCGGCATCGCCGACGCGGCCGGGCTCGACGGCGCGACGCTGGTCGCCGCGCCCGAGGACGAGGAGCTGCGCCAGGAGGGCATGGACGCCATGGAGGCGGCCTACCTGGACGACGTGTTCGGCGCTCCCTACTTCAAGATCGGCCCCCACCGCTACTGGGGACTGGACCGCCTCGACGACTTCATCGCGGGATTCGAGCAGTGGCAGCGGAAGGGCAGGGCGGCATGACGGCGAACCCGGCCGGTCCCCGGGCGGCGGAGACGGAGAGCCTGACGGGCCTGCGTCGCCCGGTGCCGCTCGTCGCGGACATCGACGACGACCCGATGGACGGCATCCCGGCCGAGCTCACCGGGCTGGTGAGCGGCCTCGGCAACGACACCGCGGGCGGCTGCGGATGAGCGCCTCCGTACCCGCGCGGACGCACTGGATCGGCGGCACCCGGACCACCGGCCACACGCAGTGGATCGACGTCGTCGACCCGGCGACGGAGGAGCGCCTGTCGGTGGTGCCGGCGGGCACCGCGGCGGACGCGGACCTCGCGGTCGCGGCGGCCGTGCGGGCGTTCGGCCACTGGTCCGGCGTGCCGCTGCGCGAGCGGGTCGACGCGGTGCGGGCGGTCGCGAAGGGGCTGGCGGCCCGGCAGGACGAGATCGCCGCGGCCGTCACCGCGGAGGTCGGCGTGCCGGCGGTGTTCTCGCAGCGGGTCCAGGCGTCCCTGCCGGTCGCCGTCGCGTCCGGGGCCGCCGCCGTCGCCGAGGACTTCGCCTGGACCGAGCAGATCGGACGCTCGACCGTGTTCCGCGAACCGGTCGGCGTGGTTGCGGCGATCACGCCGTGGAACTTCCCGCTGCACCAGGCCGTCGCCAAGGTCGCGCCGGCCCTGCTGGCCGGGAACACGGTGGTGCTGAAGCCCAGCGAGATCGCCCCGCTGACCGCGATGATCCTCGCCGAGGTCGTCCGCGGGGCGGGGGTGCCCGACGGTGCCCTCAACGTCGTCCACGGACGGGGCCCGGAGGTGCGGCGCTCGCCTCCCACCCGGACGTCGACATGGTCTCCTTCACCGGATCGACCGGGGCGGGCCGCAGCGTCGCGGCACTCGGGGCGCGGACCGTCAAACGGGTCGCCCTGGAACTGGGCGGCAAGTCCGCCAACCTGGTGCTGCCGGACGCCGACCTCCTCACCGCGGTACGGGCCGGCGTCGCGAACTGCTTCATGAACAACGGCCAGATGTGCTGGGCCTGGACCCGGCTGCTGGTGCCCGCCGCGCTGCACGACCAGGCGGTCGAGGCGGCCGCGGAGGCGGCGGCGGCCTTCACCGTCGGCGACCCGGCCCTGCCGGGCACCCGGATCGGTCCGCTGGCGTCCGCCGCCCAACGCGACCGGGTACGGGGCTACATCGAGCGCGGGATCGCCGACGGCGCCCGGCTCGCGGCCGGCGGTCCGACGCCCCCGGACGGGCTCGACCGCGGCTACTACGTCCGCCCGACCGTCTTCGCGGGGGTGAGTCCGACCGCGGTGATCGCCCAGGAGGAGATCTTCGGGCCGGTGCTGTCCGTCATCCCGTACTCCTCCGAGGACGAGGCGGTCTCCATCGCCAACGGCACGCGCTACGGCCTCGGCGGCGCCGTGTTCTCCGCGGACCCGGACCGTGCACTGGCCGTGGCCAGGCGGCTGCGCACCGGCCAGGTCGACATCAACGGCGCGGCCTTCAACGAGGCCGCCCCGTTCGGGGGGTACCGCCAGTCGGGCAACGGCCGCGAGCTCGGCCGCTTCGGACTGGAGGAGTTCTGCGAGGTCAAGTCAATCCAACGATCGGCATCCGGGTGACGGTCGTTGCAGGGAAGTGAGGCACCGTGCCGACCAGCACGCTCGACATCGACACTGACATCGACATCGACATCGACACCATCGCGACGGCCGCGACGACCGGGACGGCGACGACGACCAGGACGACCGTGACGGCCGCGACGACCGGGACGGCTGCGACGCCCGTCACGGCCGACCGCGCCGGGACGGGCGGCACCACCGCGATCGTCCTGATGATCCGTGATCACATGCGGCGCTACGGCGTCGAGGGGATGTTCCGTTCGCTCGACCCCCGGCTGACCACGCGCACCTGCGCGGACCTCGGCGAGCTCGCGGGCTTCTCCGGCGGTCAGCTGATCATCTCGTCCGGCGACGCGGTCGGCCCGCTCCCCGAGGAGACCGCCGACACCCTGCGCACCAACGACATCCGCGTCCTGGTCCTGGTCGACCCGGCCACCGTGGTCGAGCAGTCGTGGGCCGACCGCGCGCACGGCTTCCTGGACTGGGCGGACCTCAGCCCGGAGACCCTGGGCCTGGCGGTCGCCGACGTGGCGGCCGGGCGGTTCCACGTCTCGGAGTCCCTGGTGCGGCGCTCCGTGACGGCGTCCGACCAGGCCGCGAACGAGGCGGCGGCGCGGCGGGCGGCGGTCTCGCTGACGGCACGCGAACTCCAGGTGCTGCGGCTGATCGCGGGCGGGTCGAGCAACCGGCAGGTCGCCCGTTCGCTGGGCATCTCCGAGCACGGGGTCAAGCGCCTGGTCGGGATCGTCCTGGCCAAGCTCAACTGCCCGAACCGCACCCTCGCCGTGGTCCGGGCCATCGAGTCGGGTCTCCTCACGCTGTGAGCCGGCCGTACGAGAGAAGGAGCAGCGCCTCATGTCAGAGGTCCACCGCGGCCGCTACACCGCGGACATCGAGGGTGACTTCGTCGTCTTCCTGATCGGCATGCACGTGAACCGCCCCTGGCGGATCCACAAGTGGTGGCCGGTCTTCCGGTCGATGTTCGGCATGGTGAAGGACCTGCGCGAGCACCCCGAAAAGGGGGCGCTGTGCAGCTACTTCGCGCTGATCGCCGGAGTCGGTCCCGCGGTCGTCCAGTACTGGCGCAGCTTCGAGCAGTTGGAGGCGTTCGCCCGGAACACCGACGACCCGCACCTGCCGTCCTGGCGGCGGTACAACCGGGCCGTCCACGCGTCCGGGGACGTCGGCATCTGGCACGAGACCTACCTGGTGAAGGACGGACAGTACGAAACCGTCTACGCCAACATGGGCCGCATCGGGCTCGCCCGGGCCGGCTCGCTGAAGCCCGTGCAGAGCAAGGGCCACTCGGCCGCGCGCCGGCTCGGCCGGACCGCCGACGACCACCTGCCCGCCGGCATCCGCCCGCCGGGCGACCCGGCGGCCTGAGGCGCGCCGACGCGGCACCCCGGCTCCCGACGGCCGGTCCGACGAAAGGGAACGAAGGATGAACGACTCCACCACGACCGAGAACGCCCTGCCGCCCATCGACAGGTCCTGGCGGACCTGGGCCGGTGCTCTCGGCGGCCGGGTGTCCACGATGATGCTGCGGCACGCCGGTGAGCAGCTGACCGGGGACCTGGCCCCCAGGGCGGTGCACAGCTCGTTCCTCGCACCGGTGTCGGACCGCCCGCTGCTGGTGAGGTCCGAGGTGGTCCGCCAGTCGCGGACGAGCGCCGTGGTGCGTTCGACGCTCGTGCAGCACGAGCGTCCGGTGGCCCTGGCGACGGCCCTGTTCGGCACCGCGGGGGACAAGCCGACCCTGCAGGCGCCGGCGGCGCCGGTCGTACCGGCTCCCGAGGACTGCCCGGACGCGGGGTTCCCGGCTCGGATGTTCCCGTACACCGGCCACTTCGAGACCAGGATGGCGGGGGAGGAGCGGCCGTTCGGCGGCGGGACCAACCCCGAGATGACGGCCTGGATCCGGCTCCGGGAGCCCGACCTGACCCCGGCCGGGGCGGCGCTGGTCCTGCTGGACGCGATGCCGCCGGCGGTCTACGCGGCGACCTCCGAGCTGGTGTCGGTGCCGACCGCCGAGTACTCGGTGCACTTCGCCGACGGCCTGTCCTTCGCCGGGAGCGGCGACTGGGCCCTCGTACGGGTCAACACCGATCAGGCGAGTGACAGTTGGGCCGTGGAGTCCAGCAGTATGTGGAGTGCGGACGGCACCCTGCTCGCCGTCGGCCGGCAGACCCGTCAGATCCTGCGCCCGGCGGCGCCCGGTGGCGCGGTCCAGGTGCCCCCGACCTGGTGGACGGGCGCCGGCGCCTGACCCTGCGGGGCCGTGCCGGGCGCCGGGCCCGGTGGGGCCGTGCCGATGCCCGACCCTGCGGGGCCGTGCCGGGCGCGGGGCCCGGTGGGGCCGCAGCGGCCGCGCGACTGCGCAGGACGTCGCATGGAATGCCTCCGCGAATTCTCCAGAAAACGAGCACATGCCTCCCACCCGATCTGCCGACGGGTGGGAGGCATGTGGTGGAGGATCAGGCGGAGTGCCGGTACGAAAATTCCCCGTCAGGATCCCCGGGGCTCAGCAGGCCGTCCCGGAGCGCGTGCACGCCGGCCTGGAACCGTGAATTCGCGTCGAGTCGGCACATGATTTCCGCCACCCGCCTCCGGTAGGTGCGCAGCGACAGGCCGAGATTTCGGGCGGCCACTTCGTCCTTGTGGCCGAAGGCCAGTGCGTGGATGACCTGCCGGTCCATTTCGTCGAACTCCGACCGGAGGTTGCGCAGGTAACTCATCGGCTCGCTCGCGGCGTTCCAGGTCGCGGTGAGCAGTGACTGGATGTTCTTGATGACCGGCGGTGCCCAGACCGCCATGCACTGTTCCTGGGAGAGGCTCACCTGGGTGCGCATGAAGGCGACCTGGGAGTCCACGATCGCCAGCTCCTGGAGTCTGGTGTCGGTGACCCGCACCTGGATACCGCGGTCCCCGGCGGACAGCAGGTACTCCGGCGTGCACCAGTGCGGAAGATCGTCCCGGTGGTAGAGCACCCGGACCGAGAGTTTTCGCCGCACCCCATCCTGAAGGATTTCCCGCGCCATCTGGAGGCGCTCCCCGCTGTACCATTCCGAACTGGGTGCAGAGATGATCACGGCATGCCGGGACCGGGTCATGGACTGCAGGGCCGCTATTCGCATCTGGCCCGCATTCCCGAATTGCTCGATAAGGCCGTCCTGTTCGGCGGCGGAAATAATGTTCCGATCATTGACTGTTGCCCGGTCATTGCCCGAGGATGCCAGCATCCGAATTCCCCCATGAGTTTGGCTCTGGCTCGTTCCTGGTCAAACTGTAGTCGTCTGACAGGGGCCGCTCAAGTCGGACTTCGGTCAAATCTGGCTATACGCCTTCCGGTCCGGCCGGGGGCCGGAACGGGCGCGGTGGCCCTGATTTCCCGGCCCCGCGCCGTACCGCGGAAGCGCTTCAGTGGCAGGCTTTGGAGACGCCTTCCAGCCAGTGCCGGACGGCGGCCCGCTCCTCCGCCGAGAAGGCGGCCTCCAGCTGCTCCTCGCAGCGGTCGACGGCGGTGCGGGCCTCCGACAGGCGGGACTGCCCGGCCTCGGTGACGTGGATCTGCTGGCTGCGCCGGTCGGTCGGATTGGGGCGCCGCTCGATCAGGCCCTCCTGTTCGAGGCCGACCAGCATCTCGTTGGCGGCCTGACGGGAGCTCGCCACCTCCCGGGCGATGTCCGAGGCCGAGAGCCCGGGCTGTGACTCGGCCATCAGCAGCGTGGCGTACTGCGAGGTGGAGAGCCCGAACGCCTTGAGCTCCGCGGCGATCGCCGACCTCATGTTCAGCCAGACCTTGCGGACCAGGAAGGTCAGCGAGCCGACAGCCGCCCCGTGGGAATCCAACGTTCCGCCTCCTCAGAATCGACAGGTTCCTGACGGTTGTGCATACTGATCCCGTCAGGTTCTTGTCGATCCTATTCGAAGGCCCTCATGACGACGCCCCCGACCTTGCCGAGGACCAGGCAGCAGCTCATCCTCGCCGTGCTCCTCCTGTCCTCGCTGCTGATCTGGCTGGACAACAGCATCCTCACCACCACCTTCGAGACCCTCGCGGACCCGGTCCGCGGTCTCGGCGCCAGCCCCGCCCAACTCCAGTGGGCGACCGGCTCGTACACCCTGGTCTTCGCCACCCTGATGTTCGGCGCGGGCGCCCTGGGCGACCGCTTCGGGCACCGGACCGTGCTCGCCACCGGCATGGTGGTCTTCGGCGGCTCCTCGCTGTGGGCGGCCTACGCCACCGACGCGGGCCAGCTGATCGCCGGCCGGGCCGCGATGGGCCTGGGCAGCGCACTGATCATGCCCGCCGCCATGGCCGTTCTCATGTGGACCTTCACCGGTCCGGCGCGGGCGACCGCGATCGGCATCTCCTCGGCGTCCGCCGGGGTCGGGATCGCCGCCGGCCCGCTGCTGTCCGGACTCCTGCTCGACCGCTTCTGGTGGGGCTCGGTCTTCCTCATCAACCTCCCGGTCGTGGTGCTGGCGCTGATCGGGATCACCGTGCTCGTCCCCAACTTCCGCAGCCCCACCCGGCGTCCGCTCGACCCGGCCGGACTGCTGCTGTCGGTCAGCGGGCTCGCCTCCCTGGCCTACGGGCTGATCCGGGCCGGGCAGGTGGCCTCCTGGACCCCGGTCGGCGTCTGGGTGCCGATCGCGGCCGGCGTGGCCCTCCTGGCCACCTTCGTGCTCGTCGAACTGCGCACCAGGCAGCCCAGTTTCGACCCGCGGCTGCTCGGTCGGCGGATGTTCGGCGGCGGCAACGCGGCGCTCGGGATGCTGCTCTTCGCGATGACCTCCGCGAGCTTCTACGGCGCCTTCTACCTCCAGGGCGCACGCGGCTTCTCGCCGCTCCAGGCCGGTCTGGCCTTCTCCCCCGCGGCGTTCGGCTCGATCGTGGGGGCGCCGCTCGGCGTCCGGCTCTCCCGGCGCTGGTCGCTGCGCTCGGTCACCGCGTCGGCCCTGGCCACGGCGGGCCTGGCGATGGGCTCGCTGATGTTCTTCGGGCTGGACACCCCGCTCTTCTGGAACGAGATCATGTACCTGGTCCAGGGGCTGTCGATCGGGATGGTGATCGGCCCGGTGACGGCGGCGCTGATGAGCACCCTGCCCCTGGAGCGCGCCGGTGCCGGTTCGGCGGTGACCAACACCGTGCGGCAGACCGGCAGTCTGCTCGGGATCGCGGTGGGCGGCACGATCATGTCCATCGTGTACCGCCGGGCGATCGAGCCCGCGCTCGAGGACACGCCCGGCCCGCTGCGGGAGCAGGCGCGGATCTCCGCCGAGCAGGCCCGGCACGCCGCGGCCGCCGCCCACGAGCCCGCGCTGGCGCACGCCGCCGACAACGCCTTCATCCACGCCATGCACGTCAGTGCGGCCTGGACCATGCTGATCGCCCTCACCGGAGCGGTCCTGCTGGTGATCGCGCTGCGGCCCGACCGCAAGCCCGTCGAGCCGGTGCCGGACGACGTCCTGGAGCCGGCCGCCCGCTGACCGCGCCGGTGACGGCGCGGGGGAGGCCCTGTCTCAGTGGGGGGACAGGGCCTCCTGCCGCACGACGGCCGCGCGTGATCGGCGCCGTGCGTGCCCGGCGTCGCGCGACCGGCCCGTGCGTGCCCGGCGTCGCGCGTGACCGGCCCGTACGCGACCGGACCCGTCCGCGAAGGGGCCGTGCGCGTACGGGCCCGGGCCGGGGGGAGCGGCGGGCGTGCGTCGGTCACAGCTTGGCCAAGGCCCTCCGGCAGGGCTGTGCCGGCGACGTTCCTGCGCCACAATGCGGGGTGTCCGGGACCGGCGAACCGGGGGGTTGGCATGCGCGCATACGACAGCACCATGGCGACGAGGCTCGCGCGGCGGGCCGTGGAGGCGGTGGCGCCGCAGGAGCTGGCCCAGTTCGCCATGACGGCGGAGGCGTTCCACAGCACGCCGCCGCGCAAGCGGCTCCAGGCCGTCCGGCGCGACGAGCCGTTGGGGCTCGGGCTGGAGACCGCCGCGGCGCTGCTCAGCACCGCGGCCCTCGCGGTGGCCGTCCGGGTGCTCGACCACCTCACCGAGCGGGCCGCCGGGCAGGCCGCGGACACCGCCGAGCGGGGCGTGCGCGCCCTGTTCCGGCGCAGGCGTGCGGAGCCCGCCGCGGAGGCGGTGGAGCGGCTCTCCGCCGAGCAGTTGACGACCGTGCGCCAGGTGGCCGTCGACGCGGCGCTGCGCTTACGGGTCCCCGAGGAGCAGGCCCGGACGATCGCGGACGGGATCGTGGCGGAACTGGTCACCATGGCCCGGGGTCCGGCCCGGGAGGCCGGGCGGGGGGAGGACGCCGGGGAAGCCGCGCAGTGAGCGCGCTGCCCGCACCGGGGGCCGGGGCGGGGCCGGGCCCGGGGCAGCGGCACCCACGGCCGACGGGCCTGCCGTCCGGCACCACGGTGCGGTTCGTGCTGCTGATCGCGGTGGTGGCCGCAGCGGGGGCGATCCTGCTGAACGGCTCCTCGTCCGTGCTCCTCACCGCGGTGGACCTCCGAGAGACGCTCGACTACTCCGAGTGCGCCACCCGCGCGGCCGAGACCGCGGCCCGGCTGCGCGCGGGGGACTCCACGGTGACCGTCCCCGACTACGAGTTCGACTGCCGGGACCCGCGCGCCGCCACCGGCCGGCTGATCCCCCTCGCCGCCACGGCCTGTCTGCTGCTGGCCGTCGCCTGCGTCTACGTCTGCCTGCCGAAGTGGCGGAGCAGGCGGCGCGGCTACCGCCCGACGGCCGGCATGCCGGAGCTCACGGCGTATCTGGAGGACGTGGTCCGCGGAACGGACGTGCGCGCCCGGGTCTCCTTCCTGTTCGAGCCCCTCGACGCGGGGGTCTCCGCCCTGGCCTTCGGCCGGGTGGGGCAGCGCCGGATCGTGTTGAGCGGCGGGCTGGTGAAGCTCTTCGCCGACGACCGGGGCGCGTTCCGCACCGTGGTCCTCCACGAGCTCGCGCACATCCGGAACCGGGACGTGGACGTCACCTTCCTCACCCTGATCGTCTGGCGCATGACCGGGCCGCCCCTGCTGGCGATGGCGCTGATCTCCCTGACGGGCGCCGTCACGATCGACGAGCGGCCGGTCGTGGCCACCATCCTCGCCTTCGCCGTCGAGGTGCTCGTCCTGGCAGTGCTGGTCACGCTCCTCAGGAACGCCGTGCTGCGCAGCCGCGAACTGCACGCGGACGCCCGCGTCGTGCAGTGGGAGGGGTCCGCGGCCCCGGTGAGGAGGCTGTTCGCCGAGTTCGGCCTGGCGTCCGTGCCGGCCACCGCCCGCCGGCCGGCCGCCCTGCGGGTCCACCCGTCGCTCGCCGAGCGCGACGCCGCGCTGGACGACGGCCGGGTCCTCTTCCCCACGGGCTTCTGGGACATGTGCGCGGTGGGGGCCGCCGCGGAGTTCCTCTACGAGTTCCTGCGGCTCGGTCCGATCGGCGGCGGCACCCGGACCGGTGTCGTCACGGACACGGTGGCGGCGGTGGCGGTCGCCACGCTGCTCGTCGGCGCGGCCGGCACCGTGCTGTGGCAGGCCTCGGGAGCGGCGCCCGGAGGCGTCCCGCCCGCCCTCGTCCGGAAGGCCGGGCTCGGGCTCGGGGCCGGGCTGGGAGTGTCGCGCCTGCTGGCGCCGGCAGGGGTGTTCAACCTGGCGACGCTCGACGGCAGGGGCGCCGAGATCGCCGTCCCGTACGCGGTGTTGCTCTGCCTGTGCGGCTGGGGCATCGCCCGGTGGCTGGCCCTGGTGGCCCGGACGTGGATGCCGGTCGTGCTCCGCCACCGCCGTCCCCGTCTGGTGCTCCTCGCGGTCCTGGGCGTGTCGACCGTCGGTCTCGCCCCCGCCCTGGACTTCCTGCTGGGCCTGCCGACCATGGTGCTGTTCGCGGTGTCCTTCATCGCTCCCGCCGTCCCGGCGCTGCTGGTCTTCGTCGGCAGCGTGCTCTACCTGGCCGCCGCCCGGATGTCGACGGTCCTGACGCCGCTGGTCCTCACCGCCGGGCTGGTCCCGCTCGTCGGGCTCCGCGTCGCGTGGCGCAAGGGCATGGCCCACACCTTCCCCGGCTTCGGCCCACCGCTGCGGACGGACGGGCTCCTCACGCGGTTCGGCGTTCCCGCGGGGGCCGCGGCGGCCTGCCTCGGTGTCCTGATGCCGCTCTCGGGCGTCTCGCTCACCGGCTGGGACCCCGTGCCGGTGGTCTGCGCCGCCCAGGTGACCGCCGCACTCCTGGCCGGCCGGGGCTACGCGCCGCTGCCGCTCTCCCGGGGGCTGCTGGCCGCGTACGGCGCGGGCGTCGTCGCCCTGCTGCTCTGGTTCACGGTCATGGACGGTCTCGCGGGCTGCGACCCCGGCGAGGCCGGCTGCCGGGCGCAGTTGACCGCCCGTCAGGTCCGGTTGTCCCTGGGCCTGTCCTCCGTGGGGACGGCGGTGGCCTGGGCGGTCCACGCGACGCTGCTCGCCCTCACCCGGCGCGCGGGCCATCGCGCGAACGGCCATCGCACCACCGGTCACCGCTGACCGCCGGGCTCCGTGCCGCCGGGCACTTGCTGTCCGGGCACCGCTGACCGCCGGATGTCCGTTTTCTCCAAGACCCGTCGCCCGCCCGCTGCCTAGGCTGCGGGCCATGAACACCGTACAAGCACCGCAATTCGCCTTCATCGGTCTCGTCGTCTCTGACCTGGCCGCGTCGCTGGCCTTCTACCGGCGCCTCGGGGTCGGGTTCCCCGAAGGCTGCGAGGACCAGCCGCACGTCGAGGCCGCACTGCCGGGCGGTCTCCTCCTCGTCCTCGACACCGAGGAGACCGTCCGGTCCTTCCACCCGTCGTGGCGCCCGCCGGCCGGGGGCGGCCGGATCGGGCTGGCGTTCCGCTGCACGGACCCCGAGCACGTCGACGCGGTGTACGAGGACCTGGTCGCGGCCGGTTACCACGGCGAGCTGAAGCCGTGGGACGCCTTCTGGGGTCAGCGCTATGCCACGGTGCACGACCCGGACGGCAACGGCGTCGACCTCCTCGCACCCTTGCCCGGCGCGGCCGGGTGAGCCGGGGGTCCTTCTCCGGCCCCCCTTCCCGCCCGGCCCCCCTTCCCGCCCGACCGCCCGACCGCCCGACCGCCCGACCGGCGGACGGGCGGGAAGGGCGGAGGGGCGGACGACGGGAGTCCGCCGGCGGACCCTAGCGCCGGACCAGTCCGCTCAGCGACTCCCCGGTCAACTCCCTGACGTCGCGTGCCAGATGGGCCTGGTCCGTGTAGCCCGTCACGGCGGCGGTCTGCGCGAAGGCGACGCCCGAGCGGGCCAGGGCGAGGGCGCGTTGCAGGCGGAGGATCCGGGCCAGGGTCTTGGGGCCGTAGCCGAAGGCGCCCAGGGACCGGCGGTGGAGCTGTCGTGCGCCCAGCCCCACCGACTCGGCGGTCGCCGTGACGGATCGGCCGGCCTCCAGGGACGCCACGACGGCTCCGAGCAGCGGGTCGGCGGGTTCGGCCTCGGCCGCGAGGAGCACCGCCAGGTCCTCCAGGGCGGCGGCCGGGTCCGGCGCCGCGTCGACGCGTTCCGTGAGACGGCGGACCCTGGCACCGGGCCAGAGATCGGCGAGGCCGACGCGCTGGTCCCTCAGCTCGTGGGCGGGCACTCCGAGCAGGGCGGGGGCGGTGCCGGGGTAGAACCGGACGCCCGCCCACGGCCCCTCACCGCCGGCACCGGGCCGGTGAGCACGGGTGTCGGGCCCGGCGACGAGGAGCCGGCCCCGGGTCCACAGCAGGTCCATGCAGCCGTCCGGCAGGACGGACGGCGGCGCGGGCGCCTGGAGGGAGAGCGGCACCGACGCCTGTGCGGAGAGCCGCACGGACGGCTGGCCGGATGCCTGCGCGGACGCCGGCCCGCCGACGGGCCGCCCGGCGGCTCCCCTCGTCCACACGACCGCGCCGGGCAGCCGGGACGCGCGCTCCGCGTACTCGAAGGACACGGGACGAAGGCTACGCCTCCCGGCCGGCGCGCCCGCCGGGAGCGGGGAACGCCGGCCGGGCCGTGCGGAGCGGTCACAGCCGGCCGTGGTCCTTGAGCACCCTCCGGGCCTGGGCGAACAGCATGCCGACGTTGACCGTCTTGCGGCAGACGACCACGGCGACGATCTCGTCGGTGCTGTCGATCCGCAGGAAGAGGTGTGCCAGGTTGTCGCTGTTGACGAGGATCTCCTGGAAGTAGTGCCGGTCGCTGACGACCCCGCGCCGCTCCTTGAAGATGCCCTCGATCATCACCACGTTCCGGCCCTGGAAGAGGTCGAGGGTGGCCGCCGCCAGCATGTCGAGGACCTCCGGCGGGTGCGAGTCCACGGTCTCCACGGACAGCAGCATGCCCGTGGACATGTCGATGACCCCCGCGGCCACGCAGTCCGGAACCTCGGCGCGCAGGGTCTTCACCAGGCTCGCGATCCTCTCGGCCATGCTCCGGGACCCTCTTGCTTCCGACCCGCTCACTTGCGCTCCTTCTCCGTGTCGTCCTGGAATGGCGCCGCTGTCGACTCCGTGGTCGACAGCCCGGCTACCGGTGGGGATGGTCGGCCTCGCCCTGGCCGCTCGCCGCGGTCAGCAGCACGCTGATCCGCTCCGCGGACTCCTGGGCCTCGGCCTGCAGTCGCTGCACGTCCATGCCGGCGTCGCCGAGCACCCCGATCAGCGCCATGTCGCCCACGGCCCGGGCGACCAGGTAGCCGTCGGTGAACTGCGACACGGTGTGGTGGAGCCGGCCCTTGCTGCTCATGCTGCCGGCGCGGCGGGCGATGCTGAACGAGGCCGCGGTGAGGGCGGCCAGGCCCTCGGCCCCCGCGGTCTCGTCCGTCTCCGAGGTGATCACCAGCCCGTCGACGGAGGCCACCACGACGTCGGTGACTCCGACGACGCGGTCCCGGAGCACCCGCACCTCTGCGGCCAGCTGGTCATGTCTGTCTGTCACGGTTCTCCCGTTGATTGGTCTCCGGGCGCCGACGAGCCGTCGCCGCCCGGTCCGTTCATCCACCGGCACGCGCCGGGTACGTCCGCGGTGACTGCTACTGCGCGCTGCCGAACCGCCGGTCCTCCGCGGTGAGCGCCGCCGGGGGCCGCCAGGGTCCGGAGACGGGGCGCAGGGGAAGGACGCCGGTGATCCCGCTGGTCCCCGGCCGGCGGCGCGGCAGTCGCGACGCGTCCTCCGTGCGGCCCGGCTGACCGGTCGGCTCCGGGGACCGTCCGTACTCCGGGGCGGGGGCGGGCCCGTCGGCCGCCCCCGTGGCCGAGGGCGCGACGTCGACCAGCCCTTCGTGCAGCAGTCGCGAGGCCTCGACCGTCACGGCGTAGAGGCCCCGTCCGAGCAGGAAGGCGATGTCCCGGGAACTGCGCCTGCCGTTGGCCTTTTGCAGGATGTCGCGCCGTTCGCCGGCGATCCCGTCGTCCAGGAGCCGGGTCCCGGCGTCGGTCCGCGACAACCGGTCGCGGAACGGTGAGACCGGCTGTCCGCCCAGGGCCCTGATCCGCCGCTCGGTCTCGCGGCTCAGCCACTCCGGTTCGACGCCCTCCGGAGCGGCGAAGCAGGTGGCCGGCGGCTCGGGGTCGAGCGCGACCCGGTCGATCCGGCCCATTCCCATCGCCAGGGCCCCGTCCAGCGCCGCCATCGCGCAGATCAGTTGCAGTTCGGCCGAGCCGACCAGTCCCCGGGCGACCAGTTCGGCGCCCACGCGCCTCCCGGCGGCCCCGGCCCGGGCCGCCGACGCCCAGTCGGCCTCTGTGACCCGGCCGGAGCGCAGGAGGAGGGTCTCGACTCCCGGCGAACCGGGGGAGGCGACCTCCAGGATGACGCCGTCCTCGAGGTGGAAGCGGCCGCCGGGGTCACCCGTCACGAGGAGCGTCCCGGAGAGGCGGCCGTGCGGGACCTCCCTCAGCACCCTGGCGAAGTCCAGCCCCGCGCCGCCCGGCCGCGAGGCCGCGGACAGCGGCAATACCCTCGCGGACCCGGCTTCCCCCGTACGGGGACCGGGATTCCGGTGCGTCGGTATTCCGATTTCTGACATGTCTCCGCTATCGACCGTGTTCTCCTGGACACCTGCCGCCGACGTTCCCGGAAGTCGGCTCAGGAATCGCACTGTAGTCGCAGGGACAGGATTTCGGTTGGACGGGCGGGAATTGAACGCTTGTCCGTTCCTGGTGACTCCTTGTGCATCATTGATGAGACAGTGACATTCAATTCTGGCGGATCTTGTTCGCCGGTCGGATGCCCGATGCCCGATGCCGGATGCCTGATGCCGGATGAGGGAGTGCCGCCGCCGGAGCACGTCGACGGCGGGCGCCGGCCTCCGGTGGCCCGCGGTCGTGCGGATCCGCTGCGGCAGCTGCGAGTTCCGGTCGTGCGGGGCGGCCGTCGCCGCCTCGCCGCACCGCCGCATCGGCGTTACGGTGAACCGGGCGGCAGGCGTGTGCGGCCCGTCGAAGGAGGTCCCGCCATGGCGCGTGGATTCGCCAGGGTCGACAACCCGGGCAACCTGATTTCCTCCCAGGGCGTCACGGGAATGGCGAAGGCCCTGAGTGACGGTCGACCAATTCCGTTCGGGGCCTACTGCTTCAAGCTCGAATTCACGCCCCTGGCGGTCGTCGCCTGTTCGGTCGCGCATCCCGACGACAACAGGTACGGGCCGTTCGGCCCGATCCTGTACACGGCCGGGCCGAACATCAGCGGCATCCTGACCACGGACGACAACGGGTCCCCGGTCGAGTGCCCGGCCGGGTTCCAGGACGCGGCAGTGATCGGCCGCGTACCGTCGGGCGTCGGGCTGGGAATCGCCTACGGCGGCTTCTACGTCCTCTTCGAGTAGCCCGCGAGCCTCCGTGGGGTCCGCCCCTCCATGGCCGGGGCGAGGAGCGTTCCCGTTGGTGCGCCCGGCGCCGTTCTCGGCCGTCGGTGCAGCTCAGGGCACCGTTGCTCACGAAATGGTGACGATCGGCCGAACTGTGGTCAGCCGATATAAGGCTGACCTTATTTAGGCTAGCCTCACCTTATGCACACTGCCTCGTTGGCCGCGACCACGGCCGGATACGCCATGCCCCAGCTCTGGCGGGCCCTCACCAAGACCGGCTACTTCATCGGTCTCAGCGGGGCCATCGGCGCCACCGTCACCTACGCGACCACGGTCCGCCCGGCACTGCGGGCGCCGGAAACGAACACCGAGGACGCTCGACTCCTGCGCAGACGCACCGCCCGCTACCTCGCCTGGGCCGGCGTGGTCCTGCTGGTCGCGGGCTACTTCCAGCTCGCCGCGCGCGTCGCCCGGGCCGGCAAGGGGATGCCCTTCGGTGACGCCCTCGCACCGGACCGGATCTGGCACTACCTGCGGGCCCCTGCGGCCAAGGGCGCCTGGATCGCCCAGGGCACCGTCCACCTGGTCCAGAACCTCGTCCTGGTGGCGACCGCCGCCACGCTGATCGCCCTCTTCGTACCGGCCGCCCGCCGTCACACGGACCGGATCGCCCTGACGGCCCTGCCGCTCTCCCTGGCGGTCACCCTGATCGCCGGCGTGCCGACCACGACCCCGGCCGACCTCGACGCGTGGCTCAACCCGGTCTTCGACCAGGCCCACATCGTCTCCGGCACCGTCTGGCTCGGCGGACTGGCCCTGCTGGTCGCCCTGGCCGGCACCCGCAAGCGCCTCGGCGCCGGCGCCGGGCTGCTCTGGGCCGACACCTGGCGGCGCTTCGGCCTCGTCGCCATGGTCTGCGTCGGCGCGGTCACCATCTCCGGCCTCTGGCTCAGCTGGAAGCACGTGGGCGGCATCTCCCAGCTCTGGACCACCGGCTACGGCATCGCACTGCTCGTCAAGATCCTCCTGGTCGCCGGCCTGGTCACCGCGGGCGCCTTCAACCAGTTCTGGCTGATGCCCCGCATCGTCCGGGCCCGCACCACCGACGACACCGCCTCCCTGCTGCACCTGACCCTGCGGCACTTCCCCAAGGTCGTCTGGGGCGAGGTGGTCCTCGGCGTGGCCGTGCTCGTCGTGCTCCCGTACATCTCCGGTTCGGCCCGCACCGAGGCGGGCAGTCCGAAGGCCGTCTCCTCCGGCACCCTGTTCGCCGGCGGCGCTGCTCTCGCCATCGCGCTGCTCGTCTCCCTCTACGCCACCGCCAAGGCCTCGGACGCGCTCGCCCGCCGCGGGCTCCCGTCCGCAGCGGCCTGACGGTCGCACCCTCCGCGGGGTTGCGCACGGGGTGGGGTGCGGGTGAGCAGACCGGCTCACCGGCACCCCACCCCGTGCACGCGCACGCAGGTCGTCACCCCCCCGGGTACGCCGAGGAGGCGAGCGAGGAGACGTCAGCAGCACGGACCGTCGGCCCGGTGAGTCGGCCCGGTGAGCCGGAACGGGTGGCGGAGCGTACCGGCGTCGGCTGGCGGGAGGGGGCGGGGAGGGCTGAGGCAGGGAGGGCGGTCAGGCCGGCGGGTTCGGGTGGGTCAGGCCGCGGTCGTAGGCGAAGATCACAGCCTGTACGCGGTCCCGAGCGCCGATCTTGGCCAGGACCCGGCTCACGTGGGTCTTGACCGTGGATTCCGCGAGGACCAGCCGTTGGGCGATCTCGGCGTTGGTCCAGCCGTGGGCGATGGCGACGAGGATCTCCCGTTCGCGGTCGGTCAGGGAGTCCAGGCGTTCGTCGGGAGCGGGCATCGCGCCGGGGGGACGGAACGGCAGGCGGTGGGCGTAGGCGTCGAGGAGGCGCCGCGTGATGGCAGGGGCCACGACCGCGTCGCCTTCGGCCACCGCGCGGATGCCGGCGAGGAGCTCTTCGGGGCGGGCGTCCTTGAGGAGGAAGCCGCTGGCCCCGGCGCGCAGCGCGGCGTGGGCGTACTCGTCGAGGTCGAAGGTGGTCAGGACGAGGATGCGCGAGCGGCCGCCGGTGGCGACGATCTGACGGGTGGCCTCGATGCCGTCCATGCCGGGCATGCGGATGTCCATCAGGACGACGTCCGGCCGCAGGTCGGCGGTCAGCCGGACGGCCTCGGCGCCGTGGGCGGCCTCGCCGACCACCTCGGTGTCGGGCTGGCTCTCCAGCAGCATCCGGAAGCCGTAGCGCTGCAGGGGCTGGTCGTCCACGATGAGGACGGTGGTCACGTCGGGCCGCCTGTCGGGTCGGGGGTGAGGTCGAGTTCGGCCTCGACGGTCCATCCTGCCCCGGGGCCGGGTCCGGCCGTGACGGTGCCGCCGTACACCGCCGCGCGTTCACGCATCCCCGAGATCCCGTGCCCCTCGGTGGCGCCGTGTGCGGGCGCGCGGTCAGGGCCGCTCGGGCCGGTGTCCCGGACGCGCACCTTCAGCCGGGTGGGGTCGGCGGCCAGGGTGACGTGGGCCCGCGTGTCGGGGCCGGCGTGCTTGAGGGTGTTGGTGAGGGCCTCCTGGACGATGCGGTAGGCCATGAGCTGGACGCCGCGGTCCAGCTGGTCGAGGTCGCCGGCCGCGGTGTAGAGGACCTGGGGGCCGGCGGCGCGGATCCGGGTGCACAGCGCGTCGAGGTCGCCGATGCCCGGCTGCGGGGCGAACTCGGCGGCCTGGTCGCCCTGGTCGCGCAGGACACCGAGCATGCGGCGCAGCTCGCCGAGTGCCTGGCGGCTCGTCTCCCCGATCAGGAGCAGTGCTTCACGGCCTCGGTCGGGAGCCGCCTGGGCCGCGTAGGCACCGCCGTCCGCGAGGGTGACGATGACGGACAGGTTGTGGCCGATGATGTCGTGCATCTCACGGGCCACCCTGGCCCGCTCGTGGGCGGTGGCGAGCCGGCTGCGCTGGTCGCGCTCGATCTCCAGCCGGGCTGCGCGCTCGCGCAGCCCGGCGAGCTGGGCGCGGCGGATCCGCACGGCGATGCCGAGGGCGACCGCGGCGATCGCGGCGCTGAACAGGAAGAACAGCGCGTCGCCGACCGACACGCCGGAGGACAGCTCGACCGCGACCAGGGCCAGGGCGCCGGCCATGGCGCCGCACGCCCAGGCCAGCTTCCGCAGGCTGCCGTGCAGGGCGAGGCTGTAGAGGGCGACCAGCAGGGCCGCGTCCGCGCGCAGCGCGGCGCCGAGCGACCACTGGAGCACGAAGACGGCCATGATCGCTGCGAAGGCCGCGGCGGGCCGGCGGCGCCGCCACAGCAGCGGCAGGACCAGGCCGGCCTGGAAGGCCAGCATGGCCGGCAGGGCCAGGTGGGTGAAGGCGATCCGGTGCTGGTGCGGGGAGTCGCCGTCGGCGTGGAACGGGCCGGTGGCGCTGCCCCGGACGAGGTCGGGCACGCAGAACAGCACGAAGACCACGGCGACCACGGCGGTGTCGAGGACCCAGGGGTGGTTGCGGTCCGCCTGCCGGACGCGCTGGCCGAACCGGGCCAGGCGGCCGAACACCGGGTGGGCCGACAGCAGGTCGGTGCCCGGGGCGGCGGCGTGCTGGTCGTTCACGGTTGTCACCTGTCCATCGTCGCCCGGTCGCGCCGGGCGCCGGTCCGGTCGAACGAGAAGGGGTGCGGCGGCGGGGGTGCGCGCCGCCGCACCGGCGGTTCCTCAGGCGTCGGTGCGCACCAGGCGCACGGCGGCCCCGGTCAGGGCGAGGACGGTCCACCCGAGGAAGACGATCAGTCCGGCGGTCGGGGACAGGGTGGTGGTGTCGTGGTGGAGGGCGAACATCGCCTCGCCCGCGTGGCTGGGCAGGTAGGGGCCGATGTGGTCCTGCCACGAGGTGGGTAGCAGCGCGGTCAGCCCGGGGATCAGCATCAGGGTGGCCACCAGGACGGCGATGCCGCCGGCCACCGAGCGCAGGAGTGCGCCGAGGGCGACGCCGATCGCGCCGACGAGGCCGAGGTAGAGCCCGGCGCCCAGCAGGCCGCGCACGACGCCTGCGTCGGAGAGGGTCATCGCCGCGCGGGTGCTGGAGAGGATGTGGCTGTCGGCGAGGAAGACGGCGAACACCCCGGCGGTGCCGAGCACCAGCGCGATCAGGCCGAACACGGCGGCCTTGGACCACAGCACGGGCAGACGGCGCGGCACGGCGGCGAGGGTGGAGCGGATCATGCCCGTCGAGTACTCGCCGGCGGCGACCAGCACGCCGAGGACGCCGAGCGCCAGCTGGGCGAAGTTGGTGCCGAACAGCGACAGGCTCAGGGTGCTCGCCTGGGCGAAGTCCCGGTCCATCGGGCGGCCCGAGGCCATCCGCGACTTGAACTGGAACGCGGCGATCAGGCCGAAGGCCACCAGGAAGAGCAGGGCCAGGCCGAGGGTGATCCAGGTGGAGCGCAGCGACCACAGCTTGGCCCACTCGGAGCGCAGCACGCGGCCCGCCGTCACCTTGTAGGCGTGGCGCTCGGCCCGGCGGTCGGCGCTCGTGGACGTCGGGCTCGGGGCGATGGTGCTCATGCCACGCTCCTCGGGGTGTCGGTGCCGACGGTGTCGGCGGCCTTGGCGGTGGTGGTGCCGTGGTACTCGACGGCGTCCCTGGTCAGGTCCATGAACGCCTCCTCCAGGGAGACCGTCCGGGGGGTGAGCTCGAAGAGGGCGATCCCGTGCTCGGCGGCGGTGAGGCCGATCTCGCGGGCCGTGCGGCCGGTGACGAGGAGTTCCTCCGAGCCGGCCCGGCCGGTGATCTCCACGCCTGCTCCGGCCAGGGCCGAGCGCAGCCGGACCGAGTCGGCGCTGACGACCTTCACCGCGTCTCCCCCGGCCTCGCGGACCAGCTCCTGCACGGTGGTGTCGGCGAGCAGCCGGCCCCTTCCGACGATGATCAGGTGGTCGGCGACGAGCGCGACCTCGCTCATCAGGTGGGAGGAGACGAAGACGGTGCGGCCCTCGGCGGCGAGCGAGGTGAGGAGGTTGCGGATCCACAGGACGCCCTCGGGGTCGAGGCCGTTGACCGGTTCGTCCAGCATCACGGTGGCCGGGTCGCCGAGCAGGGCCGAGGCGATGCCGAGGCGCTGGCCCATGCCGAGCGAGAACGCCCCGGCACGCTTGCGGGCCACCGAGCCGAGGCCGGTCAGCTCGATGACCTCCTCGACCCGGCGGCGCGGGATGCCGTGGGTGTGGGCCTGGGCCATCAGGTGGTTGAAGGCGGAGCGGCCCGGGTGGATCGACTTGGCCTCCAGCAGCGCGCCGACCTCCTGCAGCGGTGCCGCGTGCTCGGCGTAGCGGCGGCCGTTGACCCGGACCGTCCCGCTGGTGGGTGCGTCGAGGCCGACGATCATCCGCATGGTGGTGGACTTGCCGGCTCCGTTGGGCCCGAGGAAGCCCGTCACCGTCCCCGGCCTGACCGTGAAGTCCAGCCGGTCCACGGCGGTCTTCTCGCCGTAGCGCTTCGTCAGCTGGTGCGCCTCGATCATCGCTCACCTCTGTGCTCCGGGGCCGGGCCGTCCCGGCCGCCCTCGTGTTCCACGCTAGGGGCGGGGGCGGCGCGATCCGTGGTACCGCGGGCCGATCATCGGCGTGCCCGTAGTACCGCGGTACCACGGTCGCCCACGGGTCCGGAGTGTGCCCGGGGGCGGGGCCGTCCGGGTTCCCCGCCCCCGGTGGGGGCCTGCGGGCGGGCGGTCAGGCTCCGGCGGCCACGCTCGCGGGCGCCGCGGCGTCCTTGGCGGTGAGGGCACGGCCGTAGCGGCGCAGGAGGAGGACGGCGGTGGTGGCCAGGCCGACGAGCAGGCCGAGCCACAGGCCGCGGGTGTCGCCACCGAGGGGGTAGGCGAGGAGCCAGGCGGCGGGCAGGCCGACGGCCCAGTAGCCGATGAGGGTGATGCGGAAGCCGCTCCCGGTGTCGTCGAGGCCGCGCAGCAGTCCGACGCCGATGTTCTGGGCGCAGTCGAAGAACTGGAGGACGGCGACCACGGAGAGCAGACCGGTGGCGATGTGCAGGCCCTGCTGGTCGGCAACGGCGTCCGCGTCGAAGTAGGGGCGCAGGACGAGGTCCGGGAGCGTGAGGTACGCGAGGCCGACCAGGGTGGTGACCGCGGCGCCGCAGGCGAGCGCGGTGTTCCTGATGCGGCGGGCGGCGGCGTACGCGCCGAGGGCGAGTTCGCGGCTGACGTTGATGGAGGCGGCGTGGGAGAGGCCGACGGCGACCTGGAAGACGATGTAGACGAGCTGGTTGACGGCGGTGTGCGCGGCGAGCGCCGCCGGCCCGAAGCTGCCGGCGAGCAGGGCGGTGACGGAGAAGAACCCGGCCTCGGAGCCGTAGGTGGCCGCGATGGGGGTGCCCAGGCCGAGCAGGCGGCGGACGGTCGCCGCGTCGGCGCGCCAGAAGTCCGGGCTCAGGAGCGGGGCCAGCTGCGGGTCGCGGCGCGCGGAGGCGTAGAGGGCGAGGAAGGACAGCAGGTGGACGCTGCTGGTGGCGACGCCGATGCCGGTGAGGCCGAGCCGCGGCAGGCCCCAGGTGCCGTGGATGAAGGCCCAGTTGAGGGCGGCGTTGACGGCGACGGAGGCGAGGGTGATCCGCAGCAGGGCCTGGGGGCGTCGCATGCCGACGGTGAACTGGCGGACGGCCTGGAACCAGAGGCAGGGCACGAGGCCGGGGGCGAGGGCGGCGAGCATGCCCTGGGCGCGGTGGGCGATGGTGGCGTCCTGGCCGAGCCAGGTGGCGGCCTGGCCGATGAGGACCATCAGGACGGCACCGGCCAGGCCGGCGAGGGTGGCGACGGCCATCGCGGCACGCACCAGGCCGCGCACCTCGTCGCCGTCCCCGCCGGCGGCGGCCTCGTCGTCGGCCGCGCGCTCGGCGCGGGCTGCTGCGGCTGCCACCTGGTTGCCGACGGAGGTCACCAGCCCGACGCCCATGGTGCGGAGCTGGTTGAAGATCACCAGGGCGAGGCCGCCGGCAGCCAGCGCCTCGGTGCCCAGGACACCCATCATGACGGTGTCGGTGGTGGTGAGGGCGACCTGGGCGAGCTGGGTGAGGGCGAGCGGGACGGCGAGGGCGGCGAGCGCGCGGCTGTCGCGCGCCAGGGTGGTCAGCTGCTGCATGGCGGTTGTCACGTCTCTTGGGGTCAGGGCCTGCGGAGTTTGGAGAGGGACTCGTCGATGTCGGCCTCGACGGCCTCGTCGATGAGGTTGCGGGCGGTCATCCAGTCGTCGTTGAAGACGGTGTCCATGTACTTCTCGCCGCCGTCGTTGATGAACGCGACCATGACGGCGTCCGGCGGCAGGGTCGTCAGGCGGGCCAGGGCGTCGTGGACGACTCCTCCGGCGGAGCCGCCGATGAGCAGACCGGTGCGGCGGGCGACGACGCGGGCGGTGGCGAAGGCCTCGACGTCGCCGACCTTGACGCCCTCGTCGATGAGGTCGTAGTCGACGAGCAGGCCGATGGTGGCGCCCTCGGGGGTGCCGGTGCCGGACTGGTAGTAGTCGTGGGCGGGCGGGCCGAAGGCGATGGAGCCCTTCGGTTCGACTCCGACGACCGCGACGCCCGGCACGTGCTTCCTGAGCTCGCGGGCGGTGCCGCACAGGCCGCCGCCGGTGCCGACCGCGCCGATCAGCACGTCGACCCGGTTGTCGAGGGCCTGGGCGATCTCCCGGCCGACCGCGTGGTAACCCACCGCGTTGCTGGGGTTGTTGTGCTGCTCGGTGAAGAACGTGTTGTCCCTGCCGAGGGCCATCTCCTCGGCGAGTTCCTCGCGGGCGGCGGTTTGCAGTTCCCCGCCGTCGGTGTCGGCGTCGACGTAGACGAGTTCGGTGCCCATCGCCCTCATGCCGCGCAGCTTGTCGGCGGCGGCGTGGTGGTCGACGACGGCGGTGAAGCGGTAGCCGCGCTCGGCGGCGACCACGGCGAGCCCGAGTCCGGTGTTCCCGGAGGTGGACTCGATGATGTGGCCGCCCTCGCGCAGCTGCCCGCGCTCCTCGGCGTCGAGCACCATCTGCCGGGCCATGCGGATCTTGGCGCTGCCGGTGGGGTTGAACATCTCCAGCTTCAGCAGGAGGCGGGCGCCGTTGTCGGCGCGGGCCAGCTCGAACAGCGGGGTGTAGCCGATGAGGTCGGAGATCCGGCTGACCACCGGGGGGCGGGTCAGGGCGTCGGTCATGGTGTGAGGCTCCGTCGGACGTGGTGTGCGGGGGTCAGCGGTCGAGGTGCCAGCGCGGCCGGCCCGCGCCGTCCGGGTGGTCGATGACGACCTTCGGCGGCAGCGGCAGCTCGTGGAAGGGGGACTCGTTGGAGTCCATCTGGTAGCCGGCCGTGTTGGGGTAGACGAGGAGGTCGCCGGGACGGGGCCGGGCGGGGAAGGCGATCTTGCGCCAGCTCAGGAGGTCGGAGTCGAGGCAGCTGGACCCGCCGACGCACGCCCGGAACTCCTTCGTGTCCTCGCCGGGAGACCGCGGAAGGAGCAGCGGCTCGGGCAGGTACTCGCTGGTGAACCACTGCTCGGACAGGCTCAGGCTGGTGCCGTCCACGGTCAGGATGCCGTACCCGGCACGGTCCTTGACGCCCTGGACGGGGAAGACGGAGGACCCGGCCCGGTCGAGCAGTGCGCGTCCGGGCTCCAGCAGCAGCATCACGCCCGCCTCGCGCAGCCGCCGGGCCAGCGGGTCACCGGCTCCGCCCGGACGGGCGGCGAGGACCGCGCGCAGGGCGTCGGCGCCGGCGACGGGCGAGTGGTAGGGGTAGAAGTCGCCCGCGGTGAAGGCCTTGCGGGCGTGGTAGTCGTCGGGGCCCTGGTCGGAGAGGAACGTCTCCCAGGCGCCGGCGGGCACGTAGTCGACGGCGAAGCCGCCGCCGATGCTGATCCGGTCGGCCGGCAGTCCCAGGATCCTTGCTCTGCGGCACAGTTCGACGAGCTCGCCGGCGAGGTCGGTACGGGGCTGCACCTCGTAGCCGGACAGGTGGAAGCTGAAGCCCTCCATCCGGACCCGCTCACCCGCCGAGGCGCAGCGCAGCAGCGCGGCGTCGAGCTGGTGGTCGTCGAGGCCGAAGCGGCTCCTGGGCTGGGCGGGCGGGAAGCGGCGCAGCAGGACGCGGACGGGCCGGGGAACGTCCAGGTGCAGGACGCGCTCCAGTTCGTCGAGGGAGTCGACGGCGACGAGCGCGCCCTGGAGGGCCGCGACGCGCAGCAGGGGCTCGGCCTTGGCGGGGCCGGTGACGACGAGGTCCTCGCCGCGCACGCCGTGGCCGAGTGCCTCGCGCAGCTCGCCCGGGCTCGCCACGTCCACTCCGGCGCCGGCGGCGGCGCAGCGTTCGATGAACGCGGCGGCCTTGTTGGCCTTCTTCGCGAAGTACACCTTGCCGTTCACCCCGGCCCCGGTGAGGGCGGTGCGGAACGCGGCGAGGTTGGCGTCGAACCGCTCCGGCAGCAGGTAGTGGAACCCGCTGCCGAGGCCGTGGGCGAGTTCGTGGAGCAGGCCGCTCGCGTGGATGCGCTCGGCGAGCGGGTCGGGGTGGGCGGGCAGGGTCAGCGCCACAGAGCCACCTCGGTGCCGAGGCCCTGGTCGGCGGCGAGCTGGGCGAAGCGGTGTCCGAGCGCGATGTCGGTGACCACGAGGCCGCTGTTGTAGGCGAAGATCCGCTGGTCGGGGGCGGTTCGGGCCTTGGAGACGCCGGAGATGACGACGGGCAGTTCCAGGTCGACGGCGGGCAGGTTGCCGTCGGCGTCGGCCATGTCGGTGCCGGTGACGCGCATCTGGGCCTCGCTGGTGGCGATGACCCGGTCGGCGCGGTGCAGGGTGGACGGGGCGAGACCGTGGCCGACGAGGATCGCGGTCGCGCCGGGCTTCAGCCAGTCGGCCTCGACGGCGGCGGGGGTGTGACCGCCGGCGGTGGCGACGACGACGTCCGCGTCGCGCGCCGCTCGCTTCAGGTCGGTGACCAACTCCGGCTCGCGGCCGGGGAAGTGGCGCTCCAGCTCCCGGCGGACGGCGGTGATGCCGTCGGGGTGGGTGCCGGACAGCAGCAGGCGCTCCAGCTTCGGCAGGGTGGTGAGCAGGAACGGCAGCGCGAGGCGGCCCTGGGTGCCGGTGCCGATCACGAGCGCCGTGGAGGCGTCGGGGGCGGCGCACTCGCGGGCCAGCAGGGCGGAGACGGCCGGGGTGCGAAGCGAGCCGATGCGGGAGCAGTCCATCATGGCGACCGGCAGTCCGGTGACGTCGTCGTAGACGGTCAGCGTCGTGTAGTAGTGCTGCTCGTCGCGGCCCTTGTCGAGGCCGTGCTTGTAGGAGGTCTTGACGGCGACGACGTTGCGGGCGCCGTCGCGGCCGAGCATGGCGTAGGAGACGGAGTGCCCGTCGGCGGGCTTGACGGTGAGTTTGCGCGGGTTGTCGGACCGGCCTGCGGCCAGGGTGCGGTAGGCCTGTTCGACGGTGTCGACGACGTCGGCGAGGGTGATGTCCAGGCCGGCGAGGTCGCTGGTGGAGAGTACGCGCAGGGTGGTGTCGTCCCGGTCCACGTGGGGTGCCCTTTCGGATGGGTGAGGCGGCCTCTGGAAGGCGGGAGGGTCGGTCAGGAGGCCCAGGCGGTGAGGGCGGCCTGGCCGTAGCCGTGCTCGTCGTGTTCGGCGACCGGGCGGGTGGGGCGGCCCTCGACGCGCACGGAGGCCCGCTTGAGCCAGCGGTCGGTGCCGTCGTAGCGGGCCCGGAAGGGGACGCGGCCGTGGACGACGAGGTCGTTGTCGACGACCAGGACGTCGCCGGGCCGCAGGCTCACCGAGACCGAGACGCGGGCCAGCTCCTGTGCGAGGCGGTCGTACGCCTCCCGCCACGCCTCGTCGGCTTCCTCCAGGGGGGTGTAGGCCGGGTCGTAACGCATGGTCAGGCCCTGGGGCGAATCGAAGAGGGTGGGCACCGGTGCGGGGCGGCCGGGGAACTTCCGGGCCTGCTCGTAGGCGTCGTCGGGCAGGATCGGCGCGACCGGACGCTTCAGCCGGGCGACGTCCTCGTCGGCCAGTTCGGCCAGGCGCACGCTGGCCGCGGTGGTGGCGATGTCGTCGTGGTTGCGCATGCAGCACAGCAGCAGGAGGTGGGCGCGGCCGGGGTGGAAGGCGTCCTCGGTGTGCGGGGTGAGCAGGACGGAGCTGGAGGCGCCGGTCTGCTCGCTCTCGTGGCCGGGCGAGGGGACGATGTTGTGCACGAACCGGCCGTCCTGCTGGCCGTCCCAGGCGATCGGGGTGCCCATCAGCGCGGAGACCAGCAGGAGCACCACGTCCCACCGTGCGCCGGCGTCGCCGACGGTCGACCAGTGGCCGGGTGTCGGACCGAGTTCGACGTCGTCCGGGCGCAGGCCGCGCAGCACGAACAGGCCGTCGGCGGTGTCCACCGGGCGCAGTGCGTGCCGGAGTCCGTTGCCGAGCTGGGCGCACATCACGGGCAGGTCGGCCAGCAGGTGGGGGCTGGTCGCGGAGCCGTGGAAGTCCAGCAACTTGGCGGCGGTGGCGGTCAGTTCCGCGGCGGCGGCGGTGTCGAGACGGCGTACCGGGGCAGGGCAGGTGGGCACGGCAGGGCCTTCCGGGGGCAGGGGGGAGGGTGAGCGGGCACGCGGCATCACCGCGCCGGTGTGGGACGGCAGGCGGGAGCAGCGCGTGAGGCGTGGGGTCCGGGGCGGCTCGAACGGCCGGACGACAGGAAACGTAACAACGACTTCGAGGTAAGGCAACCCTTACCTGGTCGGCGTCCACGGTCCGGTGTCTACATTGACGCAGTCTCGGTTCCGGTTGGCGGTGCGCGGGCCGCGCAGGGTCAACCTTCCAGCTCAAGTGCCTCTTTGAGGGGCGGGGGCGCATGGCCTGAAAGTGCGTGCGCTCCGTCGGGCGGCTTGCGGCCTCTCTCAAACTTAGGGTAGGTAAACCTAAGTAAGTCGAGCTCAACCCGAATCGAGGAACGAACGTGGGCGTCACCAGACGACAGCTGCTGTGGGCCGGTGCCGGTGTCGGGGCGGCCGGTGCGCTCGCCGCCTGCAGCAGCGGCACGAGCGGGTCCAAGGACGCCGCGACCTCCGGCTCCGCGAACGAACAGCCCCGCGCCGGAGGGACGCTGAAGGTCGGCGCTCTCGGCAAGGCCTCGGCGATCACCCGCGACCCGCACGGATCGCAGGCCAACGAGAGCGACTACCTGATCATCAGTCTGCTCTACGACACGCTGGCCGTTCCCGGGACCACCGCCAACACCGTCCCGCGTCTGGCCGCCTCCTGGAAGCCCTCGGAGGACCTGAAGACCTGGCGCTTCACGATCGCCGACGGCGCGACGTTCCACGACGGCACACCCGTCACGGCCGACGACGTCGTCTGGTCGCTGCAGCGCCTGCGCAACACCCCGGCCGGCAGGAGCCGCCTGCCCGGCATCCAGCCCGAGGGCATCAGGGCCGAGGACGCGAAGACCGTCGTCCTGGTCTCCGACTACCCCAACGCGGACCTGCCGCTGCTGACCCGCCTGACCACCTTCGTCCTCAAGAAGGACACCAAGGACGACGCGATCGCCGGCGCCCCCGGCACCGGCCCGTTCAAGCTCGACTGGTACCGCGACGGCAACGCCCGCCTCGTCCGAAACGACACCTGGTACGGCGGCAAGGTCCTCCTCGACGCCGTCGAGGTCCGTCTCTTCGAGAGCCCCCAGGCCATGGCCAACGCCCTGCTCGCCGGGCAGATCGACGTCGCCTCCAACGTCGGGGCCGTCGCCGCCCGCACCGCCGAGGCCCGCAAGGACGTCCGGATCCTGCGCCGCCCCAACGACATGGCGATGCCGATCGTCATGCGCACCGCCGACGGCCCCTTCGCCGACCCTCGCGTCCGCGAGGCCCTCAAGCTCGCCGTCGACCGCGACGCCATGGTCAAGCAGGTCCTCTCCGGCTACGGCAGCGTCGGCAACGACATCCTCGGCACCGGCGACCCCGCCTTCGCCAAGGACATCCCCCAGCGCACCCGCGACCTCGCGAAGGCCAAGCAGCTCCTCGCGGACGCCGGCTTCGACACCTCCCAGACCTACGACCTGATCACCACCGAGGACATCTCCGGCCTGGCCGAGTCCGCGACCCTGTTCGCCACCCAGGCCCGCGAGGCCGGAGTGAGGATCAACGTCGTGAAGCAGGACTCCAAGATCTTCTGGGACGCCACCTGGCTCAAGGCCCCGCTCTACACGACGTACTGGGGCACCAACGACTCGGTCGTCTTCTTCGCGTCCAAGACGATGCTCTCCGACGCCGGCCAGAACGAGGCCGCCTTCAAGGACCAGGCCTTCGACGAGGCCTACCGCACGGCCATGGCCACCGCGGACGCCGCCGGGCGCGGCAAACTGCTGCACCAGCTCCAGGAGATCGAGTACGCCAGGTCCGGCTACCTGCTCTGGGGCATGGCCGACGGCATCGACCTCGTCGGCGCCGCCGTGCGCGACCTGCCCAAGCTCCCCGGCTACGGCCGCGTCCAGCTCGAAAAGACCTGGCTGGCGCGTTGACCACGCTCCGGCCGCACAGTCTCCCGGCCCGCATCCTCCCCGGTGCGGGCCGGGCCGCCCGGCAGGTGGCCCGGCGCCTGGCCATGCTCGTCGTCCTGCTCGCCGGCGTCTTCGCCGCCGTCGAGCTCCTCCCCGGCGACGCCGCCGGCGCGACCACCGACCGCGGCGTCACCGCCGCCGACCTCGCCGCCCGCCGCACCGCCCTGGGGCTCGACCGCCCGGTCGCCGAGCGCTTCTGGGACTGGATGACCGGCCTGCCCACCGGCGACCTCGGCACCACCGCACGCGGCCAACACGTCACCGACGTCCTCGCCGGGCCGTTCCCCAACACCCTGCTGCTCGGCACCCTCGCCCTCGCCCTGAGCACCACCGGCGCGCTCGCGCTCGGCAGTTGGGCCGCGCTGCGACCGGGCGGACGCGCCGACCGCACCATCGACGCGGTCTCCACCGCCGCGTTCGCGCTCCCGGAGTTCGTCGTCTCCGTCGCCCTCCTGCTCCTGCTGTCCCAGTGGACCGGCTGGCTGCCCGCCGTCACCCTCACCGGCCCCGACGGCAGACCCGAGTCGTGGACCATGCTCGCCCTGCCCCTGCTCTCCCTCGCGATCCCCCAGATCGGCTGGAACACCCGCATCGTGCGCGGCGCACTCGCCGACCAGGCCGCGCTGCCGCACGTCCAGGCCGCCGTCCTCGACGGCCTGCCGCGCCGGCGCGTCCTCGGCCACCACATGCTCCCCGGCGCCCTGCCCGCCATCGCCGTCGGCATCGCCACCTCCGCCGGCATGCTCCTGGGCGGCACCGTCGTCGTCGAGACCCTCTTCAACTACCCCGGCATCGGCGCCCTCCTGGCCGGGGCCATCAGTGACCGCGACACCACGCTCGTCGCCGGAGTCGTGGCCGCGGCCGGCGCCGCCATCAGCCTGCTCCTGCTGCTCGCCGACCTCGTCCGCACCACCACCCTCGGAGAGGAGCGCCGATGACCGCCGACGCCCCGACGGCAGCGGCCGCCCCGCCCGCCACCCGCCGCACGGGACGCGTGCTCGTCCGCGCCGCTCCGGCACTGCTCCTGGTCGTCCTCGCCCTGGCCGGCCCCCTCCTCGCTCCCCACCCCGTCGACACGCCCGTCACCTTCCCCTACGCCGAACCCGGCGACGGCGCCGCACTCGGCGGTGACCAGCTCGGCCGTGACGTCCTCAGCCGCCTCCTGAGCGGCGGCGCACCCCTGATCGCCACCGCCCTGGCCATCGCCCTCGTCGTCACCGCGGCCGCCACCGCCCTCGGCATCCTCGCCGCCCTGCGCCCCGCCATCGGCCGGTGGATCGAACGCGCCGCCGACCTGACGATCCTCCTGCCCTCCGTCCTCGCCATCATGCTCATCGCCCTGGCCTGGCCCGGCGGCGGACGCCTCGCCGTCGCAGCCGCCGCCATCCTCCTGGGCATCCCCTACGCCGTACGGATCGTCGCCGCCGCAGCCGCCCCCGTCGCCGCCACCGGCTACGTCGAGGCCGCTGCCGCGGGCGGCGAGCGCCTGTGGCACCTGATGGTCCGCGAGGTCCTGCCCAACCTGCGCTCCACCCTCCTCGCCCTGTTCGGCCTGCGCTTCGTCGAGGGCGTCTACATCGTCTCCGTCGCCGCCTTCCTCCAGCTCGGCCCCCAACCCCCGGAAGCCGACTGGGCCCTGATGATCCGCGAGAACGCCGCGGGCATCACCCTCAACCCCTGGGCCGTCGGCGCACCGTGCCTGGCCATCGGCCTGCTCGCCATCAGCGTCAACCTCGCCGCCGAAGCCCTCGCCCCCGCCCGGCCCACCCCGGAGGCCCCGCTGTGAGCACCACCGCCCCCGCCGCCCGTGCCGCCGGCCTGTCCATCGCCCTCGGGCACACGCCCCTGCTCACCGACGCCGGCCTCACCCTCACCCCTGGCCGCGTCCACGCCATCACCGGCCCCTCCGGCGCCGGCAAGACCACCCTGCTGCGCGCCCTCGCCGGGGCCCTCCCACCCGGCGCCCGCGTCACGGCCGGCACCGTCGACGTCCTCGGCCACGACATCCTCGCCCTCCCGCCCGAGGAACTCCGCCGCCTCCGCCGCCACCGGCTCGCCTTCGTCGGCCAGGACCCCGGCTCCGGCCTCAACCCGCGGATGCGCGTGGACCGCCTCATCACCGAGACCGCCGCCGATCGGCGCGGGACCACCGTGCCCGACCTGTTGCGGGCCGTCCGCCTACCGGCCGACGACCATCTCCGGCGCCGCCGCCCCGCAGGCCTCTCCGGTGGTCAGCAGCGGCGGGTCGCCCTCGCCCGCGCCCTCGCACGACGGCCCGGGATCCTCCTGCTCGACGAGCCCACCGCCGGCCTCGACGCCGACCTGCGCGACGACATCGCCGACCTGTTGCGGGCCGTCGCCGACCGCGACGACATCGCCATCGCCTTCACCAGCCACGACCCCGCCTTCGTCGCCCGCTGCGCCGACGAGGCCCTCGCCCTGTGGCCCGCGCAGGCCCCGTCACCCGCCCCGGCCGGCCCGTCACCCGCCCCGGCGACCGCACCGGCCGAGCCCGGGAGGCGGCGCACCAAGGCCGAAGGCCCCGTGCTGAGCGTGCGGTCGCTCGGCGCCCACACGGGCAGCGGCCGCACCCGCCGCACCGTCCTCGCGGACCTCGACCTCGACCTGACCCCCGGCACCCTCACCGGAGTGGTCGGCCCGTCGGGCTGCGGCAAAACCACCCTGGTCCGCACCCTCGCCGGACTCCACGCGCCCGACACCGGCACCATGACGCTCCGCGACCGCCCGCTGGCGGCCTCCCACCGACGGCGCGCCCGCGACCAGCGCCGCCGCATCCAGCTCGTCCCGCAGAACCCCCTCGGCGCCCTCAACCCCGCCCACACCATCGGCGCCACCCTCACCCGGCCGCTGAAGCTGCACTTCGGCCTCCCCACCGCCCGGTGCGGGGAGCGTGTCGCCGAACTGCTCGCCGCCGTCGGCCTGCCCTCGCACTACGCGGGCCGCCACCCCCACGAGCTGTCCGGCGGACAACGCCAGCGCGTCTCCCTCGCCCGCGCGCTGGCCGCCGAACCCGACGTCCTGCTCTGCGACGAGGTCACCTCAGCCCTCGACGCCGACACCGCCTCGGCACTCATGGACCTCCTCGGCGAGCTGCGCACCGGCCGAGGCCTGGCGGTGGTCCTCGTCAGCCACGACCTTCCCCTGGTCGCCGGCCACGCCGACCACGTCCTGTCCCTCGCGGGTCCACGTCCCGCACCGCTCGCGAACCGGCACCCTGCGAGCAGCAGCGTGCTCTGATCCGGCACCGCAACGGCCGGGGAATCCCGCCGCCTCCGGACCGTGACGGTGCGGCGGTGCGGCGGTGCGGTGGTGGGGTGGTGCGGCACTGCGGCGGTGCGGCCGTCCCCGTCCGGCGTAGTACCGAGGTGCCGCCCCCACCGCGAGGTTCCGTCCCGGGTACCACCGTCCGTCCCTGCGCGGCCGCTAGCGTGATTGGCAGGACAACCGGTCGGCTACCGGGTCGAGCGTCGCGCCGAGGCGTCGGCCGGATCCCCCGGCACCCCGCGGCCGTCCAGGCCCGCGACCGGCACCACCGTCGAGGCATGCGGAGGGTGGCATGAACACTGTGACCTGCCTGACCACGAACGGCCACGGGCTTGCCCGGGCCGTCCGGACGCCCGGCCCCACTGTCACGTCCGTCGGGTGGGCGGCACGCGACGGACGGCCGATCCCGACGCCACCGCCCACGACCCGGCACATCCGCGGCCCGGCGACAGCGGCCACCTGGACCCTGAGGACACCGGTGCCGCCGCGGTGCCCGTGCCCGTGCTCGTCATCGGCCGGGGCGTCGGCCCCGTGGCCGGCTCCTCCGACCTTCTCACCGTGGCGGCCCGCGACCTTGTCGTCGTGGCGAGCCACCACCTGCTCGCCGTGGTGACCCGCGCCACGGTGAAGCCTCCCTCGGCCGTGACCCTGGTCGCCCGCGCACCGATCCCGTGCCGACCGGCCGCTCGGCGCAGGCCGGGACGGCCGTCCGGTCCACCGGCCGCGCCTCAGGTCACCACCGCCCGCCGCTCGGCCAGGTGCGGCCGGTGCGCGCGCCCGGCGGTGATCTCCTGCAGGGTGGTCATGGCGTGCAGCACGTCGGCGTGGGACACGTAGAGGGCGTTGACGCCGAAGCGGAGCAGATCGGGGGCGCGCATGTCGCCGATCACCCCGCGGGCGGCCAGGGCCTGGACCAGGGCGTAGGCCTCGGGGTGGCGCAGGGCGACCTGGCTGCCGCGCCGGTCCGGTTCGCGCGGAGTGGCGGGGGTGAAACCCAGCGGGGCGAGCAGGTCGTCGGCGCAGTCGAGCAGGAAGCCGGTCAGCGAGAGGCTCTTGGCGCGCAGCCGGGCCGGGTCGACGCCGTCGAAGACGGTGAGGGCGGCTTCCAGTGCGAGCAGGGAGAGCATCGGCGGGGTGCCGATCCGCGCGCGGGCGATGCCGTCGGCGGGACGGTACTCCTCGCTGGGGTCGAACGGGTCGGCGTGGCCGTTCCAGCCGGTCAGCGGGTGGTCGAAGCCAGCCTGGTGACGGTGGGCCACATAGAGGAAGGCGGGGGCGCCGGGGCCGCCGCACAGGTACTTGTAGCCGCAGCCCACGGCCAGGTCGGCGCCGAGCGCGTCCAGGTCGAGGGGCAGCGCCCCGGCGGCATGGCACAGGTCCCACACCGTCAGCGCGCCCGCGTCGTGGGCGGCCCGGGTGACGGGCGCCGGGTCGGTCAGCGCGCCGGTGCGGTAGTCCACCGGCGCGCCGAGCACGGCGGCCACCTGCTCGCCCTCCCGGGACAGCAGCTCCGCCAGCGCGTCGGCCGGCACCGCACGGAGCCGGAGGCCGTGGAGCCGGGCGACGGAGGCGGCGAGGTACCGGTCGGTGGGGAAGTGGTCCCGGTCGACGACCAGCAGCGGCCGGCCGGGGCGGAGCCGGACCGCCGCGCTCAACGCGTTGAACAACTGCACGCTGGTGGAGTCGCCGACCACCACCTGCCCCGGGGCCGCGCCGATCAGCCGTCCGACCGCGTCGCCGACCCGCAGCGGGGCCTGCCACCAGGCGTGGTCGTTCCAGGAGCGGATCAGACCGGTGCCCCACTGCCGGTGCACCACGTCCGCCAGCACCGGCGGGACGGCCGCGGGCAGTGCGCCGAGCGAGTTGCCGTCCAGGTAGACGACGCCCGGCGGGAGCAGGAAGCGCTCGCGCAGGCCGGACAGCGGGTCAGCGGCATCCAGTGCGGCGGCCCGGTCGGCGAGGCGTTCGGCAGGTCGTTCGATGAGGCGTTCGGCGGTGCCGCTCACGTCGTGCTCCCCGCGCTCCCGACGGCCTGCCCGGGGGCGAACTCCGCTGCCAGTCGGTGCAGTTGCTCCGCGACCGCGCGGGCACCCGGCGCGCCGGGCTCGATCAGGGTGTAGTGGCCGGTGTCCGGCAGCACCACGACCTCCAGGTCCCGGTGGACGGCGGCGTAGTCGGTGAACTGACCCGGCGGCACCTCCTCGTCGACCGCCCCGTGCAGCAGGACCGTACGCACCCCGGTGGTGCCCGGCCCGCGCAGCAGGGTGACCGGGTCCACCAGCGGCAGCCGTTCGGGTGCGGCCTCCGGGCCGCCGAGCAGTTGCAGGGCGGCGTCCTCGCTGAGCCGGTCACGGATGGTGGCCTGGAGGTCGGTGAGCGGGGCCAGGGCGAGGATCGCGGTGGGCGGCTCGGCGCTGTGCCAGGGGGAGTCGGCCGGCAGCAGGGCGCGGGCCCCGGCCCACAGCGCCAGGTGCCCGCCCGAGCAGTGCCCGGCGAGGACGTACGGCCGCCCGGCCGGGAGGGTGTCCACGATCCGCGCGATGTCGTCGAAGGTCTCGGGGTAGCCGCCGGCGCCGCCCGAGCGGCGGAAGCCCGGCAGCACGGTGGTCAGCCCCTGCCCCGCCAGGTAGGCGGCGAACGGTGTCAGGTGCATCCGGTCGTAGCGCCAGTAGCCGCCGTGCAGCAGGATCACCAGGGGCGCGTCGTCGCGGCCGCCCTCGGCCGGCCACAGGTCGTAGACCTGGTGCGGGTGGTCGCCGTAGCGGCCGTGGACCGGGGCCAGCACCGGCCTGAGGCCGAGCACCCGGCGTTCCTCCTCGGCGGCGAAGGCGGAGATCGTCCTGCCGGCGGTCGTCGAGCCGGTGGCCGTGGTGGTGGTCGTCGTCGTCGAGCCGGTGGTCGGCGTGGTGGTCGCGTCGGACATCGGCTCGGACATCGACTCGGACATCGGGTCAGACATCGCTGCGCACCGTCCACAGCTCGGGGAAGACCTGGCGCCGCGCGCGGCGGTCCAGCCAGTCCAGCCCGGAGGTGCCGGCGCTGCCCGGCCTGGCGCCCATCGCGCGCCGCACCACCAGCAGGTGGTCGGTGCGCCATCGTTGCACCAACTCGGCTATGTCGGTGAGCAGTTCGGCCAGCCGAAGGAGCGGATCGTGCTGCGGTCCGCGGTAGATCCGCCGCCACACGTCGACGACGCCCTCGTCCGGTTCGTAGGCCTGGGTGACGTCCCGTTGGAGCACGGCCTGCGGCACCTCGTGGCCCTGGGAGTGCAGGAAGTGCAGCACCTCGTCCCAGAGCGCGGGGGCGTGCAGGTGCTCGGCCAGCTCGGCGTGCTCCACCGGGTCGCCGCGGTGGGCGTCCAGGACCGCTCCGGACTTCTCGCCGAGCAGGAACTCCATCATCCGGTACCGGACGGACTGGGCGCCCGAGGCCTGGCCGAAGGCGGCCCGGAAGCCGTTGAAGCGCACCGGCGTCAGCGCCGCCAGCGGAGTCCAGGCGGCGTTGAGCGACAGGTGGGCACGGCGGCTGCGTTCCAGCGCGTCCAGCGCCGCCGGCAGGTCCTGCTTGGCGAACGCGTCGCAGGCCGCGCGCCACTCGTGCACGATCAGCTTGAACCACAGCTCCATCACCTGGGTGGTGACCAGGAAACCCATCTCGTCGGGCGCGTCGGTGAGCGGCTGCTGGAGCGAGCCGAGCACCGAGGCGTGCACGTAGTCCTCGTACGGCGAGGTGCCTGCGAAGACGGCCAGCTCGGCGGCGTCCTCGGGGACGGGCGTTTGGTTGATCATCTGTTGGGGCTCCAGGGTGTCAGAGGCCGAGGTGGACGCCGCCGGTCGCGTCGATCCACTGCCCGGTGATCCAGCGGGCGTCGTCGCCGGACAGGAAGGCCACCACGTCGGCGATGTCGGCGGGTGTTCCGAGCCGGTCGAAGACCGAGTGCGCGGCGAGGGCGCTGCGGATCCGCGGGTCGGCGAGGGTCGGATTGATCGCCGTCTCGGTGAAGCCGGGCGCGACGGTGTTGACGGTGATGCCGCGCGGGCCCAGCTGCAGGGCCAGGGCGGGGGTGAGGACGTCCAGCGCGCCCTTGGTCATCGTGTAGGCGGCGATCGCGGGGTAGGCGATCCGGACGGCGCCCGAGGAGATGGTGACGATGCGGCCGCCGTCGCGCAGCCGGGGCAGCGCGCGCTGGAGGATGAAGAACGGCGCGCGGGTGTTGACGGCGAAGACCCGGTCGTAGTCCTCCTCGGTGACGTCCGCGATGGGCTTGGGCAGCGTGATGCCCGCGTTGTTCACCACGATGTCCACACCGGCCGGCGCGCCGAGCGCCGCCAGACCCCGGTCGAAGCCGTCCCAGACGGCCTCGGCGTCGCCCGGCACGCCGAGCTCGGCGCGCAGGGCGAAGGCCCGGCCGCCGCCCGCCTCGATCTCCTTGACGGTGTCCTGCGCGGCCTGCTCGTCGTGGCCGTAGTGCACGGCCACCAGCGCGCCCTCGGCGGCCAGCCGCAGCGAGATCGCCCGGCCGATGCCGCGGCTGCCGCCGGTCACCAGCGCGGTCCGGTCGGCGAGTCTGGTCGACGTCATGAATGGTTCCTCTCTGCGCCGGCCCTGCCGGGGCCGGCGGTCGGGACGCCCGAGGTCTCAGGCGTCGAAGTCGAGTTCGACCGCATCCGTCTGCGGACGGGCGCGGCAGGTGAGCGTGTAGCCGGCCGCCACCTCGGCCGGGTCGAGCGCGTACTGGCTGTCCAGCACCGCCGAGCCGGAGACCACCCGGGCGCGGCAGCTGCCGCACAGCCCGACCCGGCAGGAGTACGGTGCGTCCGGCCGGACCCGCAGGACCGCGTCCAGCAGCGTGCGGTCGCCGGGAAGCATCCGGGCACCGGCGGTGTGGCCGCCGAGCCGCGCGGTGACCTGGACGCTGCGGCCGGCCGGCGGCACCGGAACCGCGGCGGGCGTCCCCTCGGGCGAGAAGAGCTCCAGGCGGATCTGCCGCTCGGCCGCGCCGGCCTCGGCGAGCGCGGTCCGGGCCAGCGTCACCAGCCCCCACGGCCCGCACAGGTAGAAGGCGGTGGCCGCGTCGAACTCGGTGCCCGGCGCGGACAGCAGGCGCTGCAGCCGGGCACCGTCGAGCCGGCCGGAGAGCAGGTCCGCCTCCCGGCGCTCCCGGGAGAAGACCTGGAGCAGGGTGAACCGGCCCAGGTACGCGTCCTTCAGGTCGGCCAGCTCGTCGGCCAGCAACAGCGAGCCGGCGCCGCGGGCGGCGTACAGCAGTGAGACGCGGCAGTGCGGGTCGTCGCGCAGCGCGGCCGCGGCCATCGCCAGCAGCGGGGCGATGCCGGTGCCGCCGGCCAGCAGCACGTGGTGCGTGACCGGTGCGGCGGCCAGCTGGAAGGTGCCGGCCGGCGGGGAGACCCGCAGTCGGTCTCCCACCGCGAGCCGGGTCGTCGCGTACGCCCCGAAGCCGTCCGGACTCGCCCTCTTGACGATCAGCCGCAGCCGGCCGGGGTCGAACGGCGGCGGGCAGACCGAGTAGCAGCGCCGCAGTTCGCGTTCGCCCTGCCGGTGGCGGACCACCACGTGCTGCCCGGCGCGGTGGGAGAGGGCCTCGGCCAGCCGCTCCGGCACCGCGAGGGTGACCGCCACGGTGTCGTCGGTGAGGTGGTCCAGCCCGCTCACCGTCAGTGCGTGCCAACCCTGCGGCCCGGCGGGCCGGTTGGTTTCGTCGATCGTGCTCAGCACCTCGCCTCACCCCGTCCTGAACTGTGCGAACGTCTCGCGGCAGGCCGTGCACAGCAGGATCGCCTGGCAGCGGGTGGCTCCGAACGGGCTCAGCGGCCGGGTGGCCTGCGAGCCGCAGTGCGGGCAGGGCGGCCCGAGCGCCACCGTCACCACCTGGGCCTCGGCCCCGGCCGGGCGCCCCGGCGGGGCGATCCCGTGCTCGGCGAGCCGGCGCCGGCCCCGCTCGCTGATCCGGTCGGTGCTCCAGGCCGGGACCAGCACCCGGTGCACCCGGCCCGCCGGGTGGCCGGCCTCGGCGAGCACGCCGCGCACCGCCTGCTCGATGACCTCCATCGCCGGGCAGCCCAGGAAGGTCGGGGTGAGCTCCACCTCCGGCGTGCCGTCCGCACCGATCCGCACCACGTGCACGATGCCCAGGTCGCCGAGGGTCACCACGGGCAGCTCGGGATCTGGTAACTCCTCGACGGCGGAGCGCAGTTCGGCCAGTTGCAGTGCGGCCGACCGGTGTTCGGTCGGTCGCTGTTCGGCCGGTTGACCTCCGGACGGTCGCTGGTCGGTTGGTCGCCGTTCGGCCGGTCGCGGTCCGGGCAGTCGCCGTTCGGGCGGCCGCGACAGCGGTGACCCGGCGGCCGCGGAGCCCGGCCGGACCGGTCCCGGGCCGCTCACCAGCTACCTCCCGGGTACTGGCGGTGGACCGACTGGAGCTCGGCCAGCAGCAGCCCGAACTCCTCCGAGTGGCGCCCGTCCCGGCCGCCGCCGGCCGACCAGGACGGCTCGGGCACGCGCAGGCCCGCCCGGGCCGTCACCTCGGTCACCTCGCGCTGCCAGCGCTCGCGCACCTTGTCCGGGGCGGGGACCAGGCCCGCCGTGTCCAGCCGCGCCACCGCCTCGTCCGCCTCGAACAACTCGGCGGCGTACGGCCACATCAGTTCCAGGCCGTGCTGCATCCGGCGGCGGCTCTCGGCCGTGCCCAGGCCCAGCCGGACCGTCCAGCCGTCGGCGTGCGCCCGGTGGTAGCCCACCTCCGTTGCGGCGCGCCCGGCGAAGGCGGCCAGCTCCGGGACGGCGCAGCCCGCCAACTCGGCGTAGTACAACCGCGCGTAGTGCGTGTAGAGCAGCTGGCGGGCCACCGTGACGGCGAAGTCGCCGCCCGGAAGCTCGGTGAGCAGCGTGTTGCGGAACTCGCGTCCGTCGCGCAGGTACGCCAGGTCGTCCTCGCTGCGGCCGGTGCCGTCCAGTCGGCCGCTCGTGGTCAGCAGGATCCGGGCGTGGCCGAGCAGGTCCAGTGCGATGTTGGACAGCGCCAGGTCCTCCTCGATGCTCGGCGCCCGGGTGATCCACGCGCACAGCCGCTGGGCCAGGATCAGGGCGTCGTCGCCGAGACCGAGCGCGCAGCGGGCCAGGTCGTGCTCCTGCGCCACCGTCGTCGCGGCGGCGGTACCGGCCGTCGTGTCAGCGGTCATGGCTCGTTCCCTCCGTGGACCTGGACGGCTCGGGCGACTTGGACGGCTGCTTGGACGGCTCGGACGCCTCGGACGGCCGCTTGGACGCCTCGGACGCCTCGGACGCCTCGGGACCGCCCAGCGGCGCGTAGTGGCCGGGGTAGCGGTACGGCTTGTCCGCCGCGCCGGCGAAGTACGGGTCCTTCTCCTGCGGCGAGACCGCGTGCACCTGGTCCGAGCGGACCACCCAGAGGGACTGCGGTTCGCCGCGGCGGGCGAACAGGTCGCGTGCGGTGGCCAGCGCCAGCTGGTGGTCCGCCGCGCGGACCGAGCCGACGTGCTGGTGGGCCAGTCCGCGGCTGGCGCGCAGGAACACCTCCCAGGACGCCGACGGGCCGCCGTTCCCGCTGGTCATGCCGCCACCTCCGTCGTCTCCTCGCCGCTGCCGCGGCCCGCGTACGCCTCGGCGGCCTCCCGCACCCAGGCGCCGTCCCGGTGGGCGGCCTCCCGGTGCGCGAGGCGCCGCCGCGCCCAGTGGGTGCCCTCCGCCAGCGCCCGCCGGTAGCAGGGCCAGTCGACCGGGCCGAAGTCGTGGTGGCCGCGCTCGGGGTTCCAGCGGATCGCCGGGTCCGGCAGGGCCAGGCCCAGGCTCGCGGCCTGCGGCACGACCAGGTCCACGAAGCGCTGGCGCAGTTCGTCGTTGGTGTGCTGCTTGATGCCCCAGGCGATCGCCCGCCGGGAGACCGCCGAACCGACCGCCGCGCCCGCGCCGCCCGCCTCGGTGTCCGGTGGGCCGAACATCAACGCGACCGCGGGCAGCCACCAGCGGTTCACCGCGTCCTGGGCCATCCGGTGCTGCTCCGGAGTGCCCCGGCTCAGCGCCAGCAACTGGTCGTAGCCCTGCCGCACGTGGAACGCCTCCTCCTGGCAGACCCGCCGCATCGCCCGCGCGTAGGGGCCGTAGGACGTCCGGGTCAGCGGTGCCTGGTTGACCACCGCGGCGCCGTCCGTGAGCCAGGCGATGGCGCCGGTGTCGGCCCAGGTCAGCGCCGGGTGGTCGAAGGTCGCCGCGTAGTGCTGCTGGCCGCGGTGCAGCGCGTCCAGCAGGTCGGCGCGGTCCACGCCCAGGGTCTCCGCCGCCGAGTACAGGTACAGGCCGTGCCCGGCCTCGTCCTGCACCTTGGCCAGCAGGGCGGCCTTGCGGTGCAGGGTCGGCGCGCGGGTCAGCCAGGCGCCCTCCGGCTGCATGCCGATGATCTCCGAGTGTGCGTGCTGGGCGATCTGCCGGATCAGCATCCGCCGGTAGCCGTCGGGCAGCCAGTCGCGGGGCTCGACGGTCTCGCCGGCCGCCACCAGCGCCTCGAACTGCGCGAGCAACTCCCCATCTTCCTGGCGCAGTTGCCCGCCCTGTTCGCCCTGCCCGGTGGCCGGCGCGTGCCGCGCCGACTGATGCCCGCCGGTCATGTTGGCCACTCCTTCAGCTCCCCTGCCGGTCCGGGCGCCGCCTCGTCGTGACCGGCGCCTCCGAAACAGAAAGAGGCGCCGATCGGCGCGGGCTATCCCCGGCGCCGCGGATCCGCGGGCGTGATGAAGGTCACGCACGGGGCGGGGAGTGCCGGACCCGCGGCGTCCCTCCTTCCAGAGGTGAGGGCAGTGCCAGGAGCCACCGCCCGCGGCGGCCGCTCGACGACCGACGAGCGGCGCGGCGGACGGGCGCGGCCGCCCACGGCGAAGTGAACACGCGCGTGAAGCGAACAAGCGCATGAAGCGAACGAGCGCACAGTGAAAGGGAAACCATGAGCCTGATCAGGTCGATGCTGGTGGAACTGACCGGCACCTCGGAGTACACCGACGGGATCGGTGACGACGTCGACCTCGCGGCCAGCGGCATCGACAGCGGGGACCTGGTGCGTCTGGTCCTGCTCATCGAGCAGCGCACCGGCGTGGAGGTCACCGCCGAGGACATGGAGAAGCTCGCCACGATCGGCGACTACGAGCGCTTCGTCGAGGAGCGGAGCGCCGCCCAGCAGTCCGGCGGCGCGTGATGTGGCTCAGCCAGCTGACGGAACGCAACCGGCAGTGCTTCCCCGACCGGGTGGCGCTGGTGGACGAGCGCCGCTCGGTCACCTGGTCCCAGTTCCACGAGCGCACCGTCCGCCTCGCCCACGGGCTGGCGGCTCTCGGCATCGCCCCCGGCGACCGGGTGGTGGTGCTCTCGCTGGACCGCGTCGAGGTGCTGGAGACCTACTTCGCGCTGGCCCGGCTCGGCGCGCTGTTCGTGCCGCTCAACCACAGTCTCACGGTGTCCGAGGTCGCCGAGATCGTGGAACGGGTCGAGCCGACCGCCCTGATCGGCGAGACGGCGCTGCTGGAGCGCTTCGCGGACCTCCCGGTGTCGCGGCGGATCGCCCTGGACGAGCCGGCCTTCGCGGAACTCGGTGCGCAAGCAGCGCAGTTCGAGCTGCCGGAGATCGCGGACACCGACCCCGTCGCGATCCTGCACACCTCGGCCACCACCGGGCGGGCCAAGGGCGTCGTGGTCGACCAGCGGTCGTTCCGGGCCATCGCGCTCGGCTGGCTGGCCGTCAGCAGGCCGGCCGACGACATGGTGCTGGTCAACTGCTGCCCGCTCTACCACGGCAGCATGGTGGTCACGCTGACCTACCTGGCCGCCGGGGCCACCGCCGTGCTGATGCCCGGCTTCAACCCGCAGCGCGCGCTGGCCGCGGTCGAGACCCACCGCGCCACGCACATCTGGCTGGTCCCGCAGATGCTGCGCTTCATGCTGCAGGCCAAGGCCCTGGAACGCACCGAGCTCGGAACCCTGCGCGAGGTGATGTACGGCGCCGCGCCGATGCCCCCCGAGGTGTACGTGGCGGCCGCCGAGCGGCTGGGCTGCGGGTTCCGGCAGGTCTACGGCATGACCGAGGTCGGCGGCCCGTTCGTCACCCTCGGCCCGGAGGAGCACCCGGCCCCGGACGCGGTGGGCGAGATCGTGCCCGCCGGCCGGGTCGTCCCCGGCATGTCCGTGCGTGCGATCGGCGCCGACGGGCAGGAGGTGGCGCCGGAGGCGATCGGCGAGATCGTGGTCCGCGGGCCGGGCGTCATGCACGGCTACCTGCACAACCCGGAGGCCACCGCCGAGATCACCACGGCGGACGGCTGGATCCGCACCGGCGACCTCGGCCGGATCGACCGGGCCGGCCGCATCCACCTGGTCGACCGCACCAAGGACCTCATCCTGCGGGCCGGGCAGAACGTCTACCCGTCCGAGATCGAGCGGGCGCTGCTGCAGCACCCGGCGGTGCGGGACACGGCCGTGGTCGGCGTGCCCGACGCCGACTACGGCGAGGTGCCGCTGGCCTACGTGGTCGCCGAGGCGGGCACCGGTCGCGCCGAACTGCAGCGCCACCTGGCCGAGCGGCTGGCGCCGTACAAGCGCCCGGCGCGGATCGAGTTCATCGAGCAGGTGCCGCGCAATCCGGCCGGAAAGATCGTCAAGAAGCTGCTCCGGGTGTGACCGCGGAACTCACACGGCGGCAGGTCCTGGACGACCTGCCGCCGCTGCGTGCCGCACTGGCTGCCCGCGGCCTCTCCCTGGCCTGGGCCGTCGCCGAGGCCGACGCGGACGGCGACGCCGGACACCCGGACGTCACGCCCGCCGGGCCGGGCGAGGCACAGGCCGCGGCCGGGATGCCGCCCACCCGCCGCCGCGAGTTCCTGGCCGGCCGGTGGGCGGCGCGGCGGGCGCTGCGCGCGGCCGGGGGCCCGGGGGGCGAGATCGGGCGGGCCGGGCGACGCCCGCTGGCACCGGCCGGCTGGGCGCTGTCCATCAGCCACTCGGCCGGGCTCGCGGTGGCCGTCGCCGCGCCGCTCAGCCGGTACGCCGCGGTCGGCTGCGACCTGGAGCTGCGCCGGCTGCCGGCCGCCGCGGCCCGCCTGGTGCTGACCGGGCCGGAGCGCGCCTGGGCCGGCGACGCCGGTACGCCGGGTGCGGAGCACCGGCTGCTGGCCCTGTTCTCCGCCAAGGAGGCGGCCTTCAAACTGCTGTGCGGGCTGCGGCCGGAGACCTTCGGCGCGCTCACCGTGGCCCGCCTGAGCGCCGACCCGCCGCCGGTCGGTGCCCGGCCGCGGGCCTTCCGGCTGCGGCCGAGCCTGCCGGGCGCACCGGACCCGCAGGGTGTACCGGACCTGCCGTGCCCGCCGGGTACGGCCCGGGCGCCGGGTACGCCGCCGCCCGCGGCGCTGGTACGGGTCGGCGCCACGGGCGACGGGGTGTTCTGCTGGACGGCGCTGCCCGCTAGCGTCCGGCGTTGACCAGCACCGCCATGTTCCCCGGCGGGTGCTGGTTGTCGTGGATGAGCTGGTGCGCCAGCCCGACGTCCTCGAAGTCGAAGGTGCGCGACAGGCACGGGTCGACGAACCCCTGCTGGATCAGCGCCGAGACCTCCCGCGCCTCCCGGGCGCTGGCCACGTGCGAGCCCTGCAGGCGCTTCTGCCGCATCCACAGGAACCGCAGGTCCACGTCGCCGTTGTAGCCGGTGGTGCCGCCGCAGATGACCACCATGCCGGCGTTGTCGCACAGGTACATCGAGGTCGGGATGGTGTCCTGGCCGGAGTGCTCCAGCACGATCCGCGGCGCCCGCCGCTCGCCCAGCACCTCCCAGAACCGGCGGCCGAACGCCCGGGCCCCCTGGAGCCAGTGGGCCATCGCCTCCTGGTCGGTGGCGTCCGGCAGCCGTCCCCAGTGGTCGAAGTCGCGCCGGTCGATCCAGCCCCGGGCGCCCAGGCGCACGCAGAACTCGCCGCGCTCCGCGTTGGAGACCACCGCCACCGGGACGCCCCCGGCGTGCCGGACCAGCTGGATCGCGATGCTTCCCAGGCCGCCCGCGCCGCCCCAGATCAGCACCGGGTCGCCGGGCCGGACCGAGTGCGGCTCCCAGCCGAACAGCTGGCGGTAGGCCGTGGCCGCGGTCGCGAGGTAACAGGCGGCCTCGGCCCAGGACAGCCGGGCGGGCTTGGGGTGCAACTGGTACTCGCCGACCACCGCGAACTGCGCGAAGGAGCCGTAGTTCTCCTCGTAGCCCCACACCCGCTGGCTGGCGGAGGTCGCCGGGTCGGCGCCGAGCCGGATGTCCTCGGCGTGCTCGTCCCAGGTGCTGGCGAGCACCACCACCGCGTCCCCGGGCTTGAACTGCCGCACCCCCTCGCCGGTGGCCCACACCACGCCGGACAGGTCGGAGCCGCCGATGTGGAAGTCCTCGGTGGCGCCCTGCTTCTGCCGCGCCGCGATCACGTCCAGCGGGTAACCCTGCGCCGCCCAGACGTTGTTGTAGTTGACGCCGGCCGCCATCACCTTCACCAGCACCTGGTTGCGGCCGACCGGCGGCACGTCCACCACCTCGGTGCGGAAGGCGTCCGCGGGGCGGCCGTAGCGCTCCCGGCGGATCAGCGAGGCGTACATCTGCCGCGGCGTGTGCCCCAACTCGGGGGCGTCGCCCAGTTCGTAGAGGTCCTTCTCGGCGAAGGGGACCTGGCTCGGCTGGATCACCGGGAGACTCCTCGGGTGGTGGTACCGGGGGCGGAAGCGGCGGCCGCGTGCTCGGCGGCCGCCAGGCTGGCACGGTGGGAGGCGGCCGGCAGCACCTGCCGCCAGCCGGCCGGGGGCTCGGCGAAGACCGGCCAGAGCGAGTGTTCTCCGGCGGCGTTCACCAGTAGCACGTGCGACGCCTCGTCGCCGCGGTCCTCGAACGGACTGCGCATGGGTCTCTCCTGTCTTACGTGGTCGTTCACGACTTCAGCGCGGCGGCCAGCACCGCGCCGATCTCGGCCATCGGCCCGGGTTCGGTCATGCCGTAGTGGCTGCAGGCGACCGGGTGGTCGTGCAGGGTGCCGGTGACGTACGGGCGCCAGGACTCGGCCTTGCCGGGCCTGAGCGACGGGTCGACCGGCCCGTCCCCGGCGGGCCGGTCCGCGCTCGCGGTGAAGAACAGCGCGTCGCCGTCGAAGACCCCGGGTGCGAAGCCGGGTGCGATCCGCAGGTTGTTGCGCATCACCTCGGCGATCCGTTCGGCCTCCGCCCCGGTCACCGGCGAAGTCCCGCCGTCGGCCCCGGACAGCCGCGCCAGCACCCCGGCCACGGTCGGCAGCGGCCCGTCGCCCGGCTCCAGGCCCGCCACCCGCAGCAGCAGCGCCGCCACCTGGGACTCGATCTGCTCCTCGGTCCAGTGCAGGCCGTACGGCTGCGGCGCGTCCAGCATCGCCAGCAACTCCACCTCCTCGCCCTGCCGTTGCAGGGCGCAGGCGATGGCGTGCGCCACGAAACCGCCGTACGACCAGCCGAGCAGCCGGTACGGGCCGTGCGGCTGCTGTTCGCGCAGCAGCGCCACGTACGCGTCGGTCATCGCCGCGGCGTCGGCGGCCGGCGAGCGCCTTCCGTCCAGCCCGAGGGCCTGGATGCCGAAGACCGGCTGGTCGGCGCCGAGGTGGGGCAGCAGCCCGGAGTACCGCCAGGACACGCCCGCCCCCGGGTGCACGCAGAACAGTGCGGTCTGCTCACCCTCGGCGCGCAGCGGCAGCAGCGGCGCGAAGGCCTCGGGGCCGCCGCCACGGCCCGCGGCCGCGATCAGCCGGGCCACGGTCGGGGCCGACAGCAGCGCGGCGGCCGGCACGTCCAGCACCCCGGCCTCGCGCAGCCGGCCGACCAGCAGCACGCCGCGCATCGAGTCGCCGCCCAGGTCGAAGAAGTTGTCGTCGACGCCGATGCCCTCGACACCCAGCACCGCCTCCCAGACCTCGGTGGCCGCCTGTTCCAGCGGGGTGCGCGGCGGCACCTGCTCGGTCGTCAGGTACGGGCGCGGAGAGCGTCCGGCGGGGGTTCCGGCAGGGCCGTCCGCCGCCCCGGCCGGGCGGGCCCCGGGGGCGTCGATCCAGTACCGCCGGCGGTCGAACGCGTAGCCGGGCAGCGGGACCGGACGCACCTGCTCGGCCGGGTCCGGCTCGGGCAGCGCGGCCACGCCGGCGCTCCACAGCCGCCCGAGTGCGGCCGCCAGCACCTGCCCGTCCGGGCTCTCGGCCTTGGCGTGCCGCATCGTGGTCACCCCCACCACCGCGGCCTGTTCGCCGAGCGCGGCGCCGGCCAGCTTCAGCAGGGTGTCACCGGGGCCGATCTCCACCAGCACCGGGTTGCCGCGCTCCCACAGCGTCCGGACGCCGTCGGCGAACCGCACGGTCTGCCGGGTGTGGGCGACCCAGTGCTCCACCGAGCCGGCCTGCGCGTCGGTGGCCCAGCCGCCGGTGACGTTGGTGACGTAGGGGATGCGCGGTGGGCGCAGGGGGGACGAGCGCAGGTGCCCGGCCAGCTCGCCGAGCGCCGGGTCCAGCACGGCGGAGTGCGCCGCGGCCGGCATCCGCAGGCGGCGGAACGTCACCCCCGCCTCCGCCAGCCGCCGTTCCAGCTCCGCCACGGCGGCCACCGGGCCGGCGACCGTGCAGGCGGCCGGGCCGTTGACGGCGGCCAACGAGACCCCCTCGGTCAGGAACGGCCGCAGCTGCTGCTCGCCCAGCGCCACCCCGACCGTGGCACCGCCGCAGGCGGAGATCAGCCGGATCCGCTCGTGGACCAGCGGCAGCATCTCCTCCAGGGTGAACACCCCGGCCAGGCAGGCGGCCGTGTACTCGCCGAGCGAGTGCCCGATCATCGCGTCCGGGCGCACCCCGCGCTCGGCGAGCTCCGCGGCCAGCGCGTACTGGGTGACCACCAGCGCCAGGAACGCCTCGGCGGCCGCCGGGTCCACCTGCTCGAACAGCGCGGTGCGCAGGTCCCCGCCGAGCCCGGGCCGCAGGATGCGGGCGCACTCGTCCACCGCGTCCCGGTACACCCCGCCGGCCCGGTACAGCTCGGTGCCCATGCCCACGTACTGGGTGCCACCGCCGGGGAACAGGAACGCCACCGGCCGCGGTGCGCCGTCCGCCACCTCCACCGGTTCGGGCAGCGGCGCGCGCAGCGCGCCCACCGCCTCCCGGGCACTGCGCACGGCGACCGCGGAGCGCAGCCGCATCGCCGGCCGGTGCCCGGTCAGCGTGTGGGCGACGTCGGCCAGCCGTAGCCCGGGGTCGTCCGCCAGCCGCCCGGCCAGCGCGTCGGCCTGGCCGCGCAGGGCGCCCGGGGTGCGGGCCGACAGCGGCAGCACCCGCCAGCGTTCCTGCTCCGGCGCCCGGGAGTCCGCCGGGACGGCCGGCGCCTCCTCCAGTACGACGTGCGCGTTGGTGCCGCCCACGCCGAAGGCGCTCACCGCGGCGCGGCGCGGGTGCCGGCCGGCCGGCCAGTCCTCCAGCGCGGTCGGCACCCGGAACGGGGTGGCGGTGAAGTCGATCAGCGGGTTGGGCCGCTCGAAGTGCAGGCTGGGCGGGACCTGCCGGTGCTCCAGCGCGAGGACGGCCTTGACGAACCCGGCGATGCCCGCCGCCGCGCCCAGGTGCCCGATGTTGGTCTTCACGGAGCCCAGCGCGCAGTAGCCGCGTTCGTCGGTGGTGTGCCGGAACGCCTCGGTGAGCGCCGCGACCTCGATCGGGTCGCCCATCGCGGTCGCGGTGCCGTGCGCCTCGACCAGGCCGATGGTGTCCGCGGTGATGCCGGCCGCCACCTGCGCGGCCAGGACCGCCTCGGTCTGGCCGACCGGGCTCGGCGCGGTGAAGCCGACCTTGCGGCGGCCGTCGTTGTTCACCGCCGAGCCGCGCACCACCGCCCGGATCCGGTCCCCGTCGGCGATCGCGTCCTCCAGGCGCTTGAGCACCACCACGCCCACCCCGTCGCCGGAGGAGGTGCCGGCCGCGTCCGCGGCGAAGGCCCGGCAGTACCCGTCCGGCGAGAACGGACCGCCGGGCACCCAGCGGTAGCCCAGCAGCGCCGAGGGGTTGACCGACACCGCCCCGGCCAGGGCGGTGTCGCAGCGGTAGTCGATGAGGTCCTGGCAGGCCTGGTGGACGGCCACCAGGGCCGTGGAGCAGGCGGTCTGCAGGGACAGGCTCGGCCCGGTCAGCCCCAGCTCGTAGGAGACCCGGGTGGCCAGGGTGCCCAGCGAGTTGCTGGTGGCCGCGTGCACCAGGGCGACCGAGCCGGGCCGGCCGGCGTACTGCGGGTGCAGGTGCGCCGGGTAGTAGCGGCTGTCGCCCGCCCCCGCGTACACCCCGACCTGCCGGTCGTCGAAGCCGCCGGCGTACCCCGCGTCCTCCACCGCGTGGTAGGCGGTCTCCAGCAGCAGGCGCTGCTGCGGGTCCACCACGGCGGCCTCGGTCGGGCTGTAGCCGAAGAACGTGGCGTCGAAGCGGTCGATGCCCTCCAGGGCGGAGACCCTGCGGACCAGGTCGGGGTCGGCCAGGTCCGCCGGGTCGCCGCCCGCGGCCAGGAACTCCTCGTCGCCCACCAGCCGCATGGAGTCCCGGCCGGCGGCCAGGTTGGCCCAGAACTCGGCGACGTCGGCCGCGCCCGGGAACCGGGCGGCCATGCCGATCACCGCGATCAGCGGCGGGTCGTCGACCGTGGTCGGGTCGGTGGTGGCCAGGTGCTCGTCAGGCATGGTTGTCGCCCTTCTGCTGTGCGGTGGTACGGCGGGCGGCCTGCGCGGTGCGCCGCCGCTGCGCCTGCTGGCGGGCCCGGTCCAGAGCCGAGGGGGCGCCGGGGGCGCCGGCGGCCGTCGGCCCGGCGGGTCGGCCGGCGGCGCCGGTCTCCGGTACGCCGGTGGCGGGCGCGGTGTCGTCGGCGGTGCGCACGCCGGTCTCGGCGAGGTGCCGGGCCAGATCGCGCACCGTCGGGTGGCCGAACAGGTCCACCACCGTCAGCTCGGTGCCCAGCGCCTCGTTCACCCCGGCCTGCGCGGCCACCAGCAGCAGCGAACTGCCGCCCAGGTCGAAGAAGTTCTCCTCCCGGCCGATCCGCTCCCGGCCCAGCACCCGGGCCCAGAGCCCGGCGATGGTCTCCTCCAGCCGGTCCGCCGCGCCGTCCGGGGCCCCGGACGCGCCGGGCTCGGCGGACCCCGCGGCCCGCAGCACCCAGTGCCCGTCGACGTCCAGCGTCCGGGCCGCCCCGGCCGCGCCCGTGCACACCGCTCCCAGGTCCGCGCCGTCGGCCAGCACCACCCGGCCGGCCAGTCGCTGCACCGGGCGGGCCGGGCCGGCCAGGTGCGCGCGCACCCAGGGCGCCGTCCGGTCCGCGCCGATCAGCAGGTGCGGCTCGGCCAGCGAGGCCGCCAGGTCGTACGAGCGCAGGGCCGCCACCGGATCGAGGGCGCGGTAGCCGCGGGCCTCGGTCAGCGCCGCCAACCGGTAGCCCTCGCTCATCCCGCGTCCCTTCCAGGCGCTCCAGGCGAGACTGCGCACCGGGCGTCCGTCCCGACCGTGGCGCACCGCGAGCGCGTCGAGGAAGGCGCAGCCCGCCGCGTAGGCCGCGTTGAGCGAGCCGCCGAAGAAGCCGTTGACCGACGAGAAGGCGGTGTAGGAAGCGCCCAGCTCCGCGGCCAGCCGGTGCAGCACCCAGCCGCCCTCGACCTTGGCGGCCAGCGCGGACCGCCAGCGCTCGGGATCCAGCTCGGTGATCGGCGCCTCGTCCCGGGCGCCGGCCAGGTGCAGCACGCCGGCCAGCGGCACCGACCACGCGTCGCGGGCCCGGTCCACCGCGGCCCGCAGCTGCACCGGGTCGGTGACGTCGGCCGTCTCGTAGCGGACCTCGCCCAGCGCGCGCAGCCGCCGGTACGCCTCGATCCGTTCGGCCGCCGGGCCGTCCGCGGCCGGCCCCCGCTCCCGGTCGGGCTCGTCGGGCAGGGCGGTGCGGCCGACCAGCAGCAGCCGGGTGCCGGGCGTGCGCAGCAGGTGGGCGGCCAGCTCCGTGCCGACCCCGCCCAGGCCGCCACTGACCAGGACGAAGCCGGGCGCGTCGGGGTCGGCGCTCTGTTCGGACAGCTGTTGTTCGGGCAGCTGCTGTTCGGCCGACGGCTGTTCCGGCAGCGGCGCCAGCCGGCGCAGGTGACGGACCCCCGACCGGTGGGCGACCTCCGGCTCACCGGGCGGCAGCGCCAGCTCGGTCAGCAGTGCCCCGGCCGCCGCCTCGGCGTCGACGTCCGCCGCCAGATCGAGGTGGACGGCGCCCAGCCAGGGAAGTTCCTCGCGCAACGTGCGCAGCAACCCGCCGGCGGCCGCGTGCAGGTAGCCGCCCCGCTCGGCCGGCAGCACCGGGTGGGCACCGGCGGTGGCGAAGACCAGCGGCAGCGGGGCGGGGCGGTGCGCGGCCCGGGCGGCCAGTGCCCGGGCCAGCGCGAGCAGCGACTGCGCGCCGTCGCGCTGCGCCTCGACCAGCTCCGCGACGCTGTCGGGCTCGCGGTCGGCGCCGTCCAGCGCACCCAGGTGCAGCACGGCGTCCACCGTGCGGCCGTCCTGCGCGAGCCGGTCCAGCAGCCGGGCCAGGTCGGCCTCGTGGTCCGGTCGGACCCGGTAGCGAGCCGCGTCGGCGCGCTCGAAGCCGGGGCCCGCCGTCACCACGGTGCAACGGCCGTCCGCCGCCCGCAGCCCGGCGGCCACCCGCTCCGCCACGGCGCCGGCCCGCTCGCCGCGGCCGGCCAGCACCAGGGTGTGCCCAGGGGTGCCGCCCGGCGCGCTGTGCGGCCGGGCGGGCTGCCACACCGGGCGCAGGAACCAGTCCGGGACGGTGACGGCGGTGCCCAGCAGCTCCTCCGCCTGCCGCAGCACCTCGTCGAACTGCCCGGCCTCGAAGCGCTTGCGCAGCTGGGTGCGCTGGATCTTGCCGATCTCGGTCTTGGGGATCACGGCCGCCGCGACCGGCAGCAGGTGGGCCGGGCTCACCCCGATCTCCCGCGTCACCTTGCCGCGGATCTCGCGCAGCGCCGCGGCGGCGTCCACCCCGTCGGCCAGGTGGACGAAGAGCGCCAGCTCGTCGGTGCCCGCCGACGGATCCGGACGCACGGCCACCGCGGCGGTGAAGCTGCGCACCACGGTGGCGAGTTCCTCGACGCAGGCCTCGATCTCGTGGCTGTAGTGGTTGACGCCGTTGACGATGATGACGTCCTTGGCACGGCCGGTGATGTACAGCTCACCGGCGCGGAGGAACGCCAGGTCCCCGGTCTCGAACCAGCCGTCCGCGGTGAACGACTCGGCGTTGGCCTTGGCGTTGTCGTGGTAGCCCGAGGTCACCGAGGTGCCGCTGACCTGCAGCCGGCCGACCTCGCCCTCGCGCAGCACCCGGTCGGTGCCGTCCACGATCCGCATCGCGAAGCCCGGGTACGGCAGACCGCAGCTGACGAAGGACTCGTCGGCCCCGGTCGGTTCGCCCGGCAGGCTGATGTCGGTGACCACCGAGCAGGTCTCGGACATGCCCCAGCCCGGGTGCATCACGTCCTGCGGCAGGCCGAACGGGCGCAGCACGTGCAGGAAGCCGCGGGCGGTGGCGGCCACCACGACCTCGCCCGCGTTCATCACCAGCCGCATCGGCGACAGGTCCCAGCGGCGGCCGGCCATCCGGTCGGCGTGTTCGGCCACCAGGCCGAACGCGAAGTTGGGCGCCCAGGTGACGCTCACCCGGTGACGGTCGGCCAGGTCGAGCCAGCGCAGCGGGTCCTGGAGCAACCAGCCGGTCGGCGCGTGGACCTGACGACAGGTCAGGTAGACGTCGCGCAGGTGGAACATCACCACGCCGGTCACGTGGTCCAGCGGGATCCAGTTGAGCGAGACGTCGGCGGCCGACAGGCCGTTGGTGACGGCGGCGGCCGCCGAGCGGGTGAGCACGTTGCCGTGGGTCAGCCGCACCGCCTTGGGCAGGCCGGTGCTGCCCGAGGTCATCAGCATCAGCAGCAGGTCGTCCGGCCGCGCTCGGTACCAGTCCAGGTCCTCCGGGCCCCGGCGCAGCGCGTCCACCGTGGCCAGCCGCAGCTCCGGCCAGCCGCGGCGCTGCGCCAGGCCGCGCAGCCCCGGCTCGCCGGCCGTGGTGGTGACCACCGGCGGCATGCCCAGCATCCGCCAGATGCCCTCCAGCTTGGTCAGTGCCGCCGACGCGGCCTCGTAGGAGGCGGGCACGGTCAGTGGGACGGCCGTGATGCCGCCCAGGATGCAGCCCCACAGCGCGGCGACGTAGTCCTCGGTGTCCTCGCACTGCAGGATCACCCGGTCGCCGGGGCGCAGCCCGAGGGCCCGCAGCCCGCCCAGCACCCGGGACGCCTCCGGGACCAGCGAGGCGTAGCTGCGCCGGGTCTCCGAGCCGTCCGCGCGGACGTGCACCACCTCCGCGTGCTCCCCGGCCGTGGCGGCGCGGCGCAGTGCCGCCGCCCAGCTGCCCACCGTCGGCTCCGGAAGCTCGGGGCCGGTGCTCACCGCGAGGGGCGCGTCCGTGGTGGTCGCCGCCTCGGCGGCCTGCTCCGCCACCGGCCGCCGCCGGGCGGCGGCCGGTCGCCGGGTGCCCAGCTCCTCGGGCGCGTCCTCGAGCTCGACGGTGGCCGCGCGGACACCGGGCAGCGCGGCCAGCGCGCGCTGCCACTGTTCGGCGGTCACCCGGTCCAGCGGCGGCAGGCTCAGCAGCGCGGCGGTGTCCAGCGCGCCGTTGGCGTCGTACGGCAGGGTGCCGACCGCGGTCAGCCGGGCGTCGGCGCCGAGCGCCCGTGCGGCCTGTTCGGCGGCCCCCGCGCGGGCGGGCACCGCGAACAGCCGTGCCCGGCCGTCCGGTTCGCGGACGGCGGCCGCCGCGCGCAGCCCGCCGGCGGCCAGTGCGGCGCGCTCCGGCGCGGCAGGGTCGGGGCCGGGCCGGGCCGGACCGGCCACGCCCTGCGGTGGCGGGGGAGCGGGCAGCGCGCCGAGCCGCTGCGCCGGGTCGGCGGCGACCGCGGCCAACAGCCGGTGCAGCGCCTGCGCCAGACCCTGGACCGTGGCGGCGTCGAACAGCTCGGTGGCGTATTCCAGATGGCAGTCCAGGCCGGCCGGGGCGCCCTGCTCGTCGGACCGCTCGACCACGTCGAGGAACAGGTCGAACTTGGCGGTGCCGGTCGCGGTGGGCCGCAGCGGCGCCGTGACCGGGCCCAGCCTCAGCACGGCCTCGCCCGCGTTCTGCAGTGCCAGCATCACCTGGAACAGCGGGTGCCGGGCCGGGTGCCGGGGCGGGTTGAGGGCCTCCACCAGCAGCGGGAACGGAAGGTCCTGGTGGTCGTAGGCGGCCAGGTCGACGGCCCGCACCCGGGCCAGCAGGGTGCGGAAGTCCGGGTCGCCGGAGGCGTCGGTGGGCAGCACCAGGGTGTTGGTCAGCAGGCCGACCAGGTCGTCCAGCGCCGGGTCGGTGCGGCCGGCGACGGGCGTGCCGATCGCGACCACCGGGCCGGCGCCCCACCGGGTGAGGAGCGCGCCCAGCGCGGCCTGCAGCACCATGAACAGGCTGGCCCCGCCGTCCTCGGCGAGCCGCAGCAGCGCCCGGTGCAGATCGGCGTCCACGGTCAGCGTGCGGGCCGCGCCGCGGTCGCCGGGCCGGGTGCCACGGGGCCGGTCCGCAGGCAGGCCCGCGTCCTCCGGCAGGCCGGCCAGCGCCTCGCGCCAGAAGGCCAGTTGCTGCTCCAGCAGGCCTGCCCCGGCCGGTGGCGGGGCGAGCAGGCGGCGCTGCCAGAGCGCGTAGTCGGCGTACTGCACCGGCAGCGGGCGCCATCCCGGGCCCCGGCCGGCCACCCGGGCCGCGTAGGCCGCGGACAGGTCGTCGGCCAGCGGGCGCAGCGACCAGCCGTCACCGGCGCTGTGGTGCAGGACCAGGACCAGCACGCGGTCCTGGCCGGTGCCCAGCAGCCAGGCGCGCAGCGGCAGTTCACCCGCCAGGTCGAAGCGGTGGCGCAGTGTGGCGGTGAGCTGCGCGGCGACCTCCTCGGCGGGGCAGTCGACCTCCGTCAGCTGCGGGGCGCGCTCCCCGGCGGGCAGCACCCGCTGCCGGGGCCGGCCCTCCGTCTCGATCAGCAGGGTGCGCAGGCTCTCGTGCCGGTCGGCCAGGTCGGCCAGCGCCGCACGCAGCGCTTCGACGTCCAGCTCGCCGGCCAGCGGTACCACCAGGGGGATGTTGTAGGTGGCGCCGGAGGCGTCGATCCGGTTGAGGAACCACATGCTCTCCTGTCCGTGGGAGAGCGGCAGCAGCTCGGGACGCGCGGCTTGCGCGAGCGGCGGGCGGGCCCCCGGCCGCGGACCGTCGGGCGTCAGCCGCCCAGCCACCCCGGCGGGCGTCGGGGCGTCAAACAGCGCCGCCACCGGCACCTGTTGACCGGTCTCCAGGCGCAGCCGGGAGAGCAGCCGGGTGGCACTCAGCGAGTGGCCGCCCAGGGCGAAGAAGCTGTCGTCGCGGCCGACGCTGCCCCCGGGCAGGCCCAGCACCTCCTCGAACAGCCTGCAGACCAGGGCCTGTTCGGCGGTGTCCGGGGCCCGGCCGCCGGCCGCGGCGGCGAAGTCCGGCGCCGGCAGCGCGGCCGCGTCCAGCTTGCCGTTGCCGGTCAGCGGCAGCGCCTCCAGCAGCACGCAGGCGGCCGGGACCAGGTGTTCGGGCAGCAGCCCGGCCAGGTGGGCCCGGAGCGAGCCCGGGTCGGGCCGCTCGCCGGGCGCCGGTACGACGTACGCCACCAGCACCCGGTCGCCGCCCAGTTCGCGGGCCACCACGGCCGCCTGGGCCACCGCGGAGTGACCGACCAGGGCGGCCTCGATCTCGCCGGGCTCGATCCGGAAGCCGCGGATCTTGACCTGCTGGTCGGCCCGGCCCCGGTACTCCAGGGTGCCGTCCCCGGCGCGCCGGGCGAGGTCGCCGGTGCGGTACATCCGGGACCCGGGTGCACCGAACGGGTCGGCGACGAAGCGCTGCACGGTCAGCCCCGGCCGGTCCAGGTAGCCGAGCGCCAGGCCGGGACCGGCGACGTACATCTCGCCCACCGTGCCGGGCGGCACCGGCTGCAGGCAGTGGTCCAGCACGTACACGCGCAGGTCGGCGAGCGGGACGCCGATGGTGCCCCGCGGGTTGGGCTCCTCGACCGCTTCCCGGGTCACCCGGTGGTGGGTGACGTGCACCGTGGTCTCGGTGATGCCGTACATGTTGACCAGCTCCGGGCAGCGGTCCCCGTGCCGCTCCAGCCAGGGGCGCAGGTGCGCGGCCTCCAGCGCCTCGCCGCCGAGCACGACGTAACGCAGGGCCAGGGGTTCCGCCTCGGCGGGTGCCTCCTGGTCGGCCCGCACCAGCTGGTGGAAGGCCGAGGGCGTCTGGTTGAGCACGGTGACGCGCTCGCGCCGCAGCAGCTCCAGGAAGTCCCCCGGCGCACGGGAGACCGCGTACGGGACGACCACCAGACGGCCGCCGTGCAGCAGCGCGCCCCACAACTCCCAGACGGAGAAGTCGAAGGCGTAGGAGTGGAAGAGCGTCCAGACGTCCTCGGGTCCGAACGCGAAGTGCTCGGCGGCGGCGAACAGTCGCAGCACGTTGCCGTGCGGGACCGGCACGCCCTTCGGCCGGCCGGTCGAGCCCGAGGTGTGGATGACGTACGCCACGGTGTCCGGGGTGAGCGGCGCGGTCCGGTCGGCGTCGGTGAGGTCGGCGGGGGAGAGCGCGGCGAGTTCCCGCTCGTCCTCCGGGGCGCCGAGCACCACGGGCGTCGCGCCGTCCGCGGGCAGCTTCGCGGCGCTGCCGGCCTCGGTGACGGTGAGCAGCGGCGCGGCGTCCTCGGTCACCAGGCGCAGCCGCTCGGCGGGCTGGGCCGGGTCCAGCGGCAGGTAGCCGGCGCCGGTCTTGAGCACGGCGAGGACGGCGGTGACCAGCTCGGCGGTGCGCGGCAGGGCCAGCGCCACCAGGCGGCCGGGGCCGGCGCCGCGGGCCGCCAGCAGACGGGCGAGCCGGTTGGCCCGGTCGTTCAGCTGGGCGTAGGTCAGGGTGCCCTGCTCGTCGGTGACGGCCGGTGCCTGCGGGGCGAGGGCCGCCTGCGCCTCGAACCGGGCCGGCACGGTGCCGCGGGCCGCTGCGGTGAGGGCGGCGGGCAGCGGCGGCGCCGGGGTGAGCTCGGGCAGCTGCCGGTGCTCGTGCGGCAGCAGCAGGGAGGTGCGGGCGAGCGGCAGGCCGGGCTCGGCGGCGGCCAGTTGGTCGAGCAGGTGTACGAAGCGCTGCTGGTGCGCGGTCAGCTCCTGGTCGGTGTAGACCGCGGGGTTCGCGTCGAAGGCCAGCCACAGCCCGGGACCGTCCTCGGCGGGGCGCACGTTGATCTGCAGGTCCTCGACGGCGCCGCCGGTGAGGTGGTGCGAGGTGCACGGGTGCCCGCCGAAGCGCAGGTCCTCGCTGAACGGGATCAGGTTGACCACCGGCCCGTACAGCCGCCGGCCCCCGTCGAGCAGGCCCAGGTCACGGCGCAGGTACTCGCCGCGGTACTGCTGGTTGCGCCGCAGGGCCGCCAGCTCGGCGGTGACCTCGCGCACCAGCTCGCCCACGGTGGTGCCCGGGCTCACCGTGACCCGCAGCGGCAGGATGTCGGAGGTGGTGCCCGGTGTGCGCAGCGCGGCCGAGCCCGGGCGGCTCATCGTGGCCAGCCCGAGCACCAGGTCCTCCGCGCCGGTCGCCCGGTGCAGGTAGGCGGCCACCGCGGCCAGTAGCAGGTCGGTGCGGGAGGCGCCGAACCGGCTGGCGGCCGCCGCCAGGGCCTCGGCGTCGGGCAGCACGGTGGCGCTGCGGCGGAACGGGTAGACCGGCGGCGCGGTGCGCCCGCTCAGCCGCACCGGTGCGGGCGCGTCGGCGAGGCGGTCGGTCCAGTACGCGCGGTGCCGGGCGAAGCGCTCCGAGGAGCGGTACGCGGCGTCGGCCTCCAGGAGCGGGCCGATCGGGCCGAACGGATCCGGCGGGACTTCATCGCCCGCGGCCAGCGCGCTGTAGGTCTCGGCCAGCCGGCGGGCCACCAGCTTGTAGCTGTAGCCGTCCAGCAGGATGTGGTGGGCGCGCAGGGACCAGGCGTAGTGGTCGGTGCCCAGCGTGAACAGTGCGTGGGTGAACAGCGGGCCGCTCTCCAGGTCCACGGCGGCGGCCAGGTCGGCGCGGATCCACGCCTCGGCCGCGGTCCGCGGCTCGGGCTCCGCGCTCACGTCGACCCGGTGCAGCGGCCAGTCGGCCGGCTCGGCGGGCAGCACGCAGCACGGTCCGTCCGGGGTGTCGCGGAAGCGCAGTGCGAAGGTCTGGGCCTCCGCCACCGTGCGGCGCAGGGCGGTCTCGAAGAGCGCCGGGTCGATGCGGCCGTGGATCTCGACGTACTCGGCGGTGTTGTAGGCGCCATTGGCCGGGTCGAGCCGCTGGGCGAACCAGATTCCTTCCTGGGCGCCCGACAGCGGCCGGAGTTCTTCCTCATGGACTGACATGGCACCAACCTTCAGCGCGGAGCGGGAATACCGCCGGAGAGACCGGCCGATGTGATCGAGCAGGAGTCGGGGCGCGCGCGAGGAAATCTGCCGGCGTACCCGAGGAAAGCTCAAGGAAAGAAGGGTGAAATTCGGGCCCAACGGAGCCCGGCGTGGAGAGGCGTCGCCCCGGTGAATGCATTGGCGACGGTGATCACTCAGAGCCTCATTATCAGGAGGCACCCTTGTCAGGTCAAGGTCAACTTCGGTGGGGGCGGCTGGGACAGAAGTGGACAACTGATGCGTTCGGCCAGCTCGGATGTGGATCTCCCGGCTCCCGTGTCGGGGTGGATTTGGCCGAGAACTCGCTGGAAGACGCGATTCGGCCATGTCTGAGAGGCGACCTTGGCGCATACGTGACCAGGTGAAAAGCTGAGCGCGCGGACTCCTTCAGTGGGTCCGCCGCAGCTACGGGGGATACGAATTGTGCTGCGGAAATGCGGATTCGGCTGGATCTGATCCGGTCGCCGTCCCGCAGGACCGAACAGTGCTCCGTTCCACAGCTCGAAAGGCTCACCATGCAGCGCTTGCTATGCCCCGTGGAAACGCTTTACGTCGGCCAGCGGAGCCGGGCCGTCATTTCCTGCGCGGTGTCGGGCGGGGTCGACCCGCAGGTGCTCACCGCGGCCTTCGCGGACCTGACCGCCCAGCACCCGCCACTGCGCTGCCGCATCGCACGCGAGGACGCCGGATTCGTCCTCCAGGAGCTCGACACCCCGCCGCGCCTGGTGGTGCGGGAGGGCGCCGACGACGGCTACGGCGACGAACTCAACGCCCCGCTGCCGGTGGGCGGGCCGCTGGTCCGCGCCACGCTGCTGCGCGGCGCCGGTACCGACACCCTGGTGCTGGTCATCGACCACGCCATCACCGACGGCCACAGCGCCATCGCACTGCACCACGCGCTCTGGGAGCGCTACGCGCAGCTGCTCGCCGCACCCGGCACGGCCCCGGAGCCGTGGCGCACCGACTGGCCGGCGCCGCTGACCGAGCAACTACCGCCCTGCCCCGAGGAGGAGGTCGCCCGGTACTTCGACCGCCGCGTGGCCGCCGCCCGGGCCCGCCCGGTCGAGCTGGTGCCCTACGACGCCGCGGGCGGGGCCGAGGGCGGCCGGATCGAGGTTGCCCGACTGCGGCTGAGCGCCGAACGGACCGCCCAACTGCGCATCGCGGCAGCCGCGTTCGGGGTCTCGGTACAGGGACTGATCGCCGGCGCCCTGCTGCTCGCCGCCCGGCGGCGGCTGCCCGGTGAGGGTTCGCGGACGCTCGGCTGCCTGTCGCCCGTCGACGTGCGCTCCCGGATGACGCCCCCGGTGCCGCGCGAGCTGATGATCGCCGCCGTCACCTCCAACGTCCAGGCGCTCGACGTCGCCCCGGATAGCGAGCCGATGGCGCTGGCCCGCACGGTGACCGGCGGGCTGCGCCAGGCCCTGGTGGCCGGCGAACCGCTGCTCGAGGTGCGCATCATGCCCCGGGTGGCGGAGTTCCCGCCGCTGATGGCCGGCACGGTGATCGCCACCAACATGGGAGCCGTCGCGGCCCCGCCGCTGCCCGAGGGGCTGGAGCTGCTCGACGTGCGGCTGGTGCCGGCGCGGGAGCAGTACTTCCCGCAGGCCGGGCGCAGCCCGCTGATGGCCTGTGTGACCACCTTCGACGGGCGCCTCGCGGTGGAGTTCCCGTACTGGACCGAGTGCTTCAGCGCCCCCTTCATGGCGCTCCTGCGGGACGACGTGCAGTCCACGCTCCTGGACCTCGCCGCGCTCGGCGGGCCGACCGGGAGCGCCGCGTCGTGACGGCGGTCGACACGAGCCCGGCCGCGACCGCGGCGCCGCTGCTCGCGCGGGCGCAGGCCGGCGACCGGCAGGCGCTCAACGACCTGCTGGCCCACATCGCGCCCTACGTCTCCCGGGTGTGCACGCCGATCGCCCGGCGGCACGGCCCGGACGCCGTCCAGGAGGCCCTGCTCGCGGTCTACCGCGGTGTGCACGGCCTGCGGGACACCGGGGCGTTCTACGGCTGGGTGCGCGCCATCGCCGTCCGCGAGGCGGTGCGCGCCGCCCGGCTCTCGGTGGACTCCACCGCGGACGCGCTCCCCGAGGTCACCCAGGACGCGAACCCGCTGGACGTCGTGCACATCGACGACATCCTGGACCGCCTCTCCCGTCAGCACCAACAGGTGCTCTCGCTCAGGGTGTTGGGCCTGAGCGAGGAGGAGATCGCGCATGCCCTGCAGCTCCCGGTCGGCACCGTCCGCTCCCGCCTGCACCGGGCCCGGCGCCGCTTCCGCCAGCACTGGAACGCCACGCCGATCTGCTGACCCGGCTCCCGGCGGGCGTCCTTCGCCCGCTGCGGCCCGCGGGCCGCACGGCCCGTGCACGCCGGGAGGGTCCGGCCCGTTGCGGGGTCAGGTCCTCGGTACCAGGGTGTTCTCGTTGGTGCGCCCGGCGCTGAAGTCCTCGATGTTGCGGGCGGTGGCGTCGATGATCTGGCCGACGGCGGTGCGGGTGAAGTAGGCCTGGTGCGAGGTGACCAGGACGTGGGGGAAGGTGACCAGGCGGGCGAGGGTGTCGTCGCTGATGCCCTCGACGGAGCGGTCGTAGAAGAAGACGCCGGTCTCCTCCTCGTAGACGTCGAGGCCGACGCCGGAGAGCCGTCCGGCGCGCAGGGTCTCGACCAGGGCGGCGGTGTCGACGAGGCCGCCGCGGCTGGAGTTGACCAGGATCGCGTCGTCCTTCATCCGGGCCAGCGCGGCGGCGTCGATCAGGTGGTGGGTGGCGGGCAGCAGGGGGACGTGCAGGCTGATCAGGTCGGCGCGGGCGAGGAGGTCGGGCAACTCGGTGTAGGTCATGCCGAGTTCGCGGCAGGCGGGGTTCTCGGCGATGTCCCAGCCGAGCAGCTCGGTGCCGAAGCCGTGGGCGATCCGGGCGAAGCACTCGCCGATCTTGCCGGTGCCGATCACGCCGACCGTCATGCCGTGGACGTCGCGGCCGAGCAGGCCGTCGAGGCGGAAGTCGAACTCCCGGCAGCGCAGGGCGGCCCGGGTGAGCCGGCGGTTGACGGCCAGGGCCAGCGCCCACGCGTGCTCGGCGACCGCGTAGGGGCTGTAGTGGGAGACCCGGGCCACCGTGAGGCCGAGTTCGGCGGCGGCCTCCAGGTCGATGTTGTTGAATCCGGTCGAGCGCTGGGCGATCAGCTTGGTGCCGCCGGCCGCGAGGAGGGTGAGGGTGCCGGCGTCCAGGACGTCGTTGACGCTGCTGCTGATGCCCGGGTAGCCGGCGGCCAGCGGAGCGGTGTCCCGGTTGAGGAAGACGCTCAGGCAGCGCAGTTCGTGCCGGCCCGTGAACGCCTGCTCCAACAGGGGCCGCTCGTCGGCCTGAACGCCGTACGCGAGGATCTCCATCGGCTGCATCCTTCCCGTGGTGGTCTGCTCCACCGGCCACGCTAGCCCGCGGCTGCGTGCGGCGTGCGGGAACGACACCGGCCCCGGGCGGATGCCCGGGGCCGGTGGGGGTGGGGGAGGGTCAGAGGACCGTCTCCGCCTCCAGGTAGCGATCCTGCGGCACGGTCTTCAGCTCGGCGACGGCCTCGCCCAGCGGCACCAGGTTGATGTTGGTGCCCTGCAGCGCGGTGATGTGGCCGAAGGCGCCCTTGTGGACGGCCTCCACGGCGTGCCAGCCGAACCGGGTGGCCAGCACCCGGTCGTACGCGGTCGGGGTGCCGCCGCGCTGGGTGTGGCCGAGGATCACCGGGCGGGCCTCCTTGCCGAGGCGGTGCTCCAGCTCGCGGGAGAGCTGGGTGGCGATGCCGGTGAACCGCTCGTGACCGTAGATGTCCTTGCTGCCCTCTTCCCAGTGCATGGTGCCGGCCTCGGGCTTGGCACCCTCGGCGCAGACCACGATCGCGAACTTCTTCTGCCGGTCGAAGCGCTCGCGGACGACGGCGGTCAGCTTGTCGATGTGGAAGGGGCGCTCCGGGACGACGATCGCGTGGGCGCCGGCGGCCATGCCCGCGTTGAGCGCGATCCAGCCCGTGTGGCGGCCCATGACCTCGACGACCATGACGCGCTGGTGCGACTCGGCGGTGGTCTTCAGCCGGTCCAGGGCCTCGGTGGCGACCGAGACGGCGGTGTCGAAGCCGAAGGTGACGTCGGTGCACGCGATGTCGTTGTCGATCGTCTTCGGCACGCCGACGATCGGCAGGCCGGCGTCGCTCATCAGCTTGGCGGCCTTGAGGGTGCCCTCGCCGCCGATCGGGATGACGGCGTCCAGGCCGAGGTCCGCGCAGTACCGCTTGGCGCGTTCGACGCCGTCGCGCAGGTGGCTCGGCTGCACCCGGGAGGAGCCGAGAATGGTGCCACCCTGGGCCAGGATGCCGCTCACCGAGTCCAGGGTGAGGGGGCGGTGCACGCCCTCCAGGAAACCGCGCCAGCCGTCCTCGAACCCGATGATCTCGTCACCGTGGTCGACCACCCCCCGGTGGACCACGGAGCGGATCACCGCGTTCAGGCCGGGGCAGTCACCGCCGCTGGTCAGCACTCCAATACGCATTGCTTTGCAACTCCCGAGCAGAACCGAGGAACGGCCGGACTACAGGCTGGGACGACGAACCGTCACCGTAGCGGCCCCGTTCCACGCCGTGATGGCGGGGAGATGACCGTGGGGTGAAGGACCGGCCGATCCGGACAGAACATCCGAAACCGGCCGCGAAGTCGAGCATACGGCCCCTGCGTCCGGCCGGGCAGGAGCCGACGCGGGAGCGGCGCCGTCGGCGCCCCCGCGCGGAAGTGCAGCCTGCTGCCGAGGAGGGTGTGCAGCCGGCAACCCCATTGTCGTACGTCCGGGCCCGTCCGTGGACCGGGTGACCGCATCGCGGGCACCCGGTCGGGGCGGACCGGCGCACGACGGCGTGTATTACGCGGGGCGCGAAGTGGCCGCGATGCGCTCGGCGCGCAGCGCGTCGTACCAGGTGGTGTCGGCCGGCGGCAGGGCGTTGACGTCCAGTGCCAGCTTGATGAGCATGTCCGCCACGGCGGGGTTGCGGGCCATCACCGGCCCGTGCAGGTAGGTGCCGAAGACGGTGTCCCGCCAGGCGCCCTCGGTGCCGTCCCCGGTGCCGTTGCCCCGGCCCGCGGTGACGGTGGCCAGCGGCTGGACGCCCTGGCCGAGGTGGGTCACGCCCTGGTGGTTCTCGAACCCGGTCAGCTGCGGCAGGCCGAGCCGCGGGTCGACGTCGGCCAGCACGTCGCCGACGCACCGGGCGCCCTCGCCGCGGGCGGTCCAGACGTCGAGCAGGCCGAGGCCCGGCTCGCGCTCGCCGAGGTCGTTGATGAACTCGTGACCGAGGATCTGGTAGCCGGCGCAGACGGCGAAGATGATCGCGCCGTTCTCGGCGGCCCGCACCAGGCCGCTGTCGTTGCGCAGCCGCTCGGCGGCCAGTCGCTGCGGGCGGTCCTCGCCGCCGCCGATCAGGTAGATGTCCCCGCTGGTGGGTACCGCCTGGTCGGAGCGGACGTCGATCCGGGTCACGTTGAGGTGGCGCTGGCGGGCCCGGCGCTCCACGACCAGGGCGTTGCCCCGGTCGCCGTAGGTGCTGAGCAGGTCCGGGTAGACCCAGACCACGCGCAGGCTGCTCTCACTCATCCTCGAAGGCCTTCCATCGTGAAGTGGGCTGCTGGGCCGGGCATCAGCCGGCCACGACCTTCCGCAGCTGCTGGAAGGCGGTGTAGTTGGCGATCGCCTCGATCCGGCCGGGCGGGGCCATCCGGACGGCCTGCTCCAGCGACTCCACCACGTGGAACTGCAGCCCGGCGACCTCCAGACGGACGGCCAGGTCCAGCTTGCGCTGGCCCATCACGAAGACGGGGTGCCCGGCGAGGCGCTCGTAGTCGACGTCCCAGAGCCAGGAGGTGTCGGTGCCGTCGGCGTCGAGCGCGTTGACGGAGAGGATGACCGGCGCGGGCGGGCCGTCGATCAGCGAGAAGGTCTCCAGCCAGCCGGCCGGGTTCTTGGCCAGCAGCAGCCTTATGTCGCGGCCCTGGTACTGCACCACGTCGTAGCGGCCGGCCACGGCCGTGACCGACTGCATCCGCTCCAGCGCGACCTGCGGGGCGACGCCGAAGACGGCGGCGACGGCGGCGGAGCTGGTGGCGTTGGCCAGGTTGGCCCGGCCGGGCAGCTGGAGCCGGATCGGCCAGGCGCCGCGCTGCGGGTCGATCACGTGGGTGCCCTGGAGAGCCCAGTGCGGGTTGGGACGGCGGAAGCCGCACTCCTGGCAGAACCAGTCCTCGCCGGGGCGCTGCATCACGCCGCCGCACGCGGGGCAGGACCAGGCGTCCTCCTTCCAGGCCTGGCCGGCGGCCACCCAGACCACCTTCTTGCAGGAGGAGGCGGCCCAGGTCACCAGCGGGTCGTCGGCGTTGGCGATGACCACGGCCTCGGTGTCCTGGAGGCCCTCGCGCCACTTCTCGGCCATCATCCGGGTCTCGGCGGCGCGGTCGAGCTGGTCGCGGGAGAGGTTGAGCAGGGCGATCGCCTTCGGGCGGGTGTCGCGGGCGACCCCGGCCAGGTACTTCTCGTCCACCTCGATGACGCCGAAGCGGGCCTCCGAGCCACCGGCCAGGGCGGAGGTGATGCCGGCCGGCATGTTGGCGCCCAGGGCGTTGGAGACCACCGGGCCGGCGGCGCGCAGCGCCTCGGCGATCAGCCGGGTGGTCGTGGTCTTGCCGTTGGTGGCGCTGACCAGCACGACGTCCAGGTGGTCGGCGAGCGTGGCGAGCAGGTCGGGGTCGAGCTTGAGGGCGACCTTGCCGCCGATCACCGAGCCGCTTCCGCGGCCGGCCTTACGGGACACGGCGGCGGCCACCTTGCCGGCCGTGACCGCGATCTTGGCGCGGGCCGGCAGCGAGGCGTCGCGTGCGCCTGTGGGCTCCGATTCGGTGCCTGCCATGCTCAGTGGTTCCTCCTTGCTGCGGCACCGCCCGGGGCCGGATAACGAGCCGTTGGGCGGCGGGGACGGGGCCAGCCTACCGACTCCGCCACCCGGCTCGGCGATCCGGACCCCGTGCCGCCTGCTCCGGAGGCCCTGCCGGGGCCGTCGGCGGGCCCCTGACGCGGCGTCAGCAAAGACGGTGTACGGACGGGCCTTTCGCCGCTGGGGACGCCGTTCCGGGCTCCTGCGGTCCCCGCGGGCCGGGGCGCGGCGGGGCCGGACGGCGCGGTCGCCGTCCGGCCCGGGGTGTCCCGTGAGGATGTGGTGAAGAAACGACTACCGGCCCGGCCGGGTCGGCCAGGGCACGGGCAGCTCCTCGGCCGCCTCGGCCAGGTGCGCCGTGATCACCAGGGTGCCCTCCTCCACCTGGTAGTCCAGCGGGGCGGCCAGCTTCCGCATGGTGGCGATCAGTCCGGTGTTGGAGGACTGCGTGACGGCGTACACCGTCTCCACGCCCGCCTCCAGGGCCAGCGCCGCCATCCGCCGCATGAGGTCCAGGCCCAGCCCGCGCCGCTGCCAGGCGTCCTCGACCAGCACCGCGACCTCGGCGCCGTCGCCGTCCCACATCAGGTGCCCGAGGGCGACGATCCGCCCGTCCGCCGCCTCCACCGCGAGGGCCTGGCCGTGCCGGGCGTCCAGCAGGTGGTCCAGGTAGCGGTCGGCGTCCCGGACCGGGCCGTGGTAGCGCTTGCGCAGGGTGTCGGAGGAGCAGCGGTGGTGCATGGCCAGCGCCGCGTCCTTGTCGCCGGCGTCCGCGCGCCGCACGGTCAGGTCGGCCCCGGCGGGCTGGGCCAGCCGGGCCCGGACGTCCGGGACCCGCGGGCCGAGCAGGGTGTCCAGCTCGACCAGGGCCTGCGCCCGGGCGAACTCGGTCGGGGTGAACGGCAGCTGCGGGCGGCTGAGCTCGATCAGGTCGCCGGACGGCACCGGCAGGCGCATCACGTGGCCGTCCACGCCGGCGCCGTCGCGCCCGGCCGCACCCGGGTACTGCCGGATGGTGCACTGCCCGAAGAGCTGGCGCAGCGCGATCGGCAGCTCGGCGGCGTCCAGCGCGGTGCGGGTCGCCAGCGCCAGCACGTGGGTGGGCACGTCGACCAGGTCGTGCGCGTCGGCCGGGGCGCTCCAGATGTCGTGCCCGCCGGCGGCGGCCACCAGTGCGGCCAGGTCCGCCCGGGTCAGCGACCGCGGCGCGCGGACGAAGAACTCGTCCACGGTGCCGGTGGGCAGCGGGTGCGACTGCATCGAGACGATGTTGACCTGCCGCTGCGCGAAGGCCGTGCAGACCCGGGCCAGGCTGCCGGGGGAGTCCTGCACCGTGGTGCGCACCCGCCAGAGCGCGGTCTGCTCGAAGTCGTGCAGCGGCCCCTTCAACGGCTCCCCCGACACTCCCGGCTCTCCCGACACCCCCCGCGCCCCCGGCGCGGCCGGGGGTGCGGGCGCGTCCGGGGCCGGCGGCCCGTGCAGCTGGTGGCGGTGTGACCACCAGGTGTGGAAGAGCGCCGTGGCCACCAGGGCGACAGCGGAGGTGGCCAGCACCACCGGGCCGTCCGGGCCGTGCACCACGACCTTGGCCACCAGGTCGGCCGCGGTCACCGAGAGGAAGACCGCGGCGAGCTCGACGGTGTCGCGGCGCCAGCGGTGGGTGCGGGCGCCGCGCCGCTGGGCACGGGAGGGGGTCGGCGTCGAGGAGGCGGTCGGTTCGGTCGTCGTCAGCTGCTCCGTGTGCTCCATGCCGTCAAATCTGCCGCTCCGGTGTTTCGCGATCACGAATCCTCCGTGACCTGTCGGTTAATGTCTCCGGGCCCCGGTTAAGGCAGCTCGCGGGCGGCGGCCTTCACCTCGGCCAGCAGCAGTTCGAGGTCGGCCTCGGTGGTGGCGGCGTTGAGCAGGCAGGCGCGCAGCATCTCGCGGCCGTCCAGCCGGGCCCCGGTGACGAAGACCCGGCCGCGCCGCTGCACCGCCACCGGCAGCTCCCGGTTGACGGCGTCGAGGGCGGTCTCGTCCAGCCCGGCGGCGCGGTGACGGAACGCCACGATCGATGTCTGCACCTCGGCGAGGAGCTCCAACTCATCGTCCTTCTCGATGAGTTCGCCGAGCCTGCGGGCCAGGGCGGTGCACCGGGCGATGTCCCGGGAGAGGCCGTCGCGGCCGCGGTGGGCGATGGTGGCCCACACCTTGAGGGCGCGGAACGGGCGGGTCTGCTCGGTGCCGTACTCGGAGAACCAGCCGAGCGCGCCGGCCGCCTCGTCGCGAAGGTAGGAGGGGACGAGGCTGAAGGTCCCGCGCAGCTCCCCGGTGTCGCGGACCAGTGCGCAGCCGCAGTCCACCGGCACGCCGAGCCACTTGTGCGGGTCGAGGGCGAGCGAGTCGGCCCGCTCCATCCCGGCGTAGCGGTGCGCGATCGCCGGGTCCAGCACGCCGAAGGCCCCGTACGCGCCGTCCACGTGCAGCCAGAGCCGCTGCTCGGCGCAGAGGTCGGCGACCGGGTGGAAGGCGTCCACCGCGCCGGTGCCGACGGTGCCGGCCGAGGCGACCACCAGGAACGGCAGCAGTCCGGCGGCCCGGTCGCGCCCGATGGCGGCCCGCAGGTCGTCGACGTCGAGCAGGCCGTCTGGGCCGGTGGCGACGGTGCGCAGGTGCCTGCTGCCCAGTCCCAGCAGTTCGGCCGCCTTGCGGACGCAGGAGTGCGTCTCGCCGGTGACGTAGCCGACCAGTGGCGGCATCCCGGCGAGGCCGTCCTCGCGGACGTCCCACCCGGCCTCGCGGGCGGCCCGGTTGCGGGCGGCGGCCAGGCAGACGATGGTCGCCATCGAGGTGCCCGAGGTGAGCAGCCCGCCGCCGGCCGGGTGCGGGAAGCCGACGAGCTCGGCGATCCAGCGGACCACCGCCCGTTCCAGGTGGACGTCGGCGTGGTCGCCGCCGGCCGAGCTGGGGTTCATCGCGGAGGCGGCCAGCGTGGCGAGGACACCGGCCGGCGCGGGTGCGGAGTTCACCCAGCCGAAGAAGCGCGGGTTGCCGTTGCCCATCGGGTGCGGCAGGACGTCCCGGCCGATCGCGCCGAGCAGCTCGGTCAGCGGGCGGCCGGCGGCCGGCAGCGGCGCGTCCAGCAGGGCCCGGCGGGCTTCGTCGTCCATCGGCTGCCAGACCGGGCGGGCGGGCAGTTCGGCGAGGTAGTCGCTGACCAGGTCGGCGGCGGTGTGCGCGGCGGCGCGGAAGTCCTCGGAGGTCACGGCGGCTCCAGGTGGTGCGGGTCCTGGTGGCGCGGCGTCCTCGGCGCACCCGGGTCGGCCCGATCCTACGGAACCGGGCCCGCGCCGTGCGGCGCGGGCCCGGTGGGCGGGACGTGGCCCGGGGGCCGGGGCGGGGGCGGTCAGTCGAGCGAGGCGGAGAGCCCGCTCGCCGAGCGGCAGTAGCCCTGCATCTCCTTGTTGGTGATCTTGGCGCAGAGCCGTCCGGCCGCACCGGCGTCCGTGTAGTTCACCGTGTAGTAGCTGACCAGGCCCTCGGCGCAGGCCTTGCGCTGCCAGCCGTCGGCGGCGGTGGCGCACTGCTGGGCGGCCCAGTCCTCGCGGTCCAGGTTGTACTTCATGGTCCGCGAGCCGACGCCCCGGCTGCAGTCCACCGCGCCGCCGGAGGCCTTGCCGGCCAGGCACCACTTGAGCGCGTCGCCGTACACCTCGGGGTGGTTCGGGTAGTCGTGCGAGGAGAGGTAGAAGGTCGGCGCGTAGAAGTAGCAGGCGGACTGGAACAGCGCCGGCTGGTCCTTGCACGGGTAGAGCGGGTCCTGGGCGAGCTTGTCGGCGGGCAGGTTGGCCTTCGCCGTCTCGTCCTCCTCGTCCGGCCCGAAGAGCTGCATGAACAGGCCCTCGGAGCAGCGGATCCGGTTCTGGTCGGTGGTGAACTTGTTGCACAGGTCGCGGGCCTTGGCCACGTCCTGCTTGGCGACGAACATCGTGCCGTGGCCGACGCCGTGGATGCAGGGGCCGCTGTTCTTGGGTGCGCAGAGCTTCAGCAGGTCCACCTCGGGCTGGGTGGAGGCGTTCAGCATCTCCTCGACCGCGCCGTGCAGGTAGCCGGCCGCACACGTCTCGTGCGGGAAGGAGATGACCTTCTGGAAGTCGGCGTTGTACCGCTTGACCGCCTGGTGCCCGAGCTCGTGCGCGATCGGGTGGCAGAACCGGACGGTGTACGGCTTCTCCTTGGTGATCTTGTCGAGGTCGGCCAGCGCGACGCCGGGGTCGGTGGCCTCCATCTCGGCCATCATCTTGTTCCGCAGCGTCGAACGCGTCCAGACCGCGGGGTCACCGGTCGGGGTGGCCGCCGCCCCGGAGGCCTGGACGGCGCCGGCCCCCGGTGCCCCCGAGCCCGCCGCACCGGGGGCGGCCGACGCGGCCGCCTGGGTGCCGGTGGCGGGCGTCCAGTCGGTGACGGCCACCGATCCGAGGCCCAGGACCCCCAGCAGCAGAGCGGTGAGAATCGCGAAAGCTCGCGGTTGCATGACGGAGATCCCCCGGCGGATCGAGACGGACGGTTCGCTCCCCATCCTGACGGCACGCGGCTGCGAATCCGCGTTATCGGCCGCCATTCGGGAGGTGTCGGCGACGCTACCGCACGCCGCGCCCGCCCAACGAAGCGGGATGGCCGGGGGTCGCCACCCGGACGGCGCCGCGCCGTCCGGGGCCCGCGCCGCGCCGTCCGGGGGTGACGGCCGTTCAGAGTTCCAGCGAGACCCGGTACTCGGTCAGCCAGGTGTTGAGGTCCAGCGCCAGGTCGACCCCGAGGCGCACGGACTGCGGGTCGGTGTCCGGGGCGAGCGCGTCGACGAGCGCCCGGCGGTCCAGCAGCGGCAGGACGGGGGCGCCCGGGTCGGCGGCCACCTCGGCCAGCTCGGCCCGCAGCAGCGCCGGGTAGCGCGGGTCCTGGACGACGGGGTACGGGCTCTTCAGCCGGTCCGCGACCGCCGCCGGGAGGACGTCCCGGACGGCGGCGCGCAGCAGGCTCTTCTCCCGGCCGTCGAAGCTCTTCATCGCCCACGGGGTGTTGAAGACGTACTGGACCAGCCGGTGGTCGCAGAACGGCACCCGGACCTCGAGGCCGTTGGCCATGCTCATCCGGTCCTTGCGGTCCAGCAGGATGCCGACGAAGCGGGTGAGGTTGAGGTACGAGATCTCCCGCATCCGCCGCTCCACCGGGTCGGCGTCCGGCAGGTGCGGGACCTCGGCCAGCGCCTCGCGGTAGCGGGCCCGCCGGTACTCGTGCACGTCGAGCTTGCCGACCAGGCCCCGGTCCAGCAGCTGCTCGCGCGGCCCGGTGCCCGTGCCGCCCAGCTGGGCCACCGCACCCGCCCAGGGGAAGTCGTTGGCGGCGACCAGCTGCGGGTCGTGGAACCAGCGGTAGCCGCCGAACAGCTCGTCCGCCGACTCGCCCGACAGCGCCACCGTCGAGTGCCGCCGCACGCCGCGGAAGAGCAGCAGCAGCGAGATGTCCATGTCGCCGAAGCCGCCCGGCGCGTCCCGGGCGCGCAGCACGGTGGCGCGCTGCGCCGGGTCGCTGAGCGCGGCGCTGTCCAGCTCGACGACGCTGTGGTCGGCGCCGACGTGCTCGGCCAGCAGCCGGGCGTACGGGCCGTCCGGGGTGGAGCGGACCTCGTCGGCCTGGAAGTGCTCGCTCTGGCCGGTGAAGTCGACCGCGAAGGAGCGGATGGGGCCGGCCCCGGCGGCGCGCAGCTGCCTGGCGGCGAGCGCGGTGACGGCGCTGGAGTCGAGCCCGCCGGAGAGCAGCGAGCAGAGCGGTACGTCCGACTCCAGCTGGCGGTGGACGATGTCGTCGAGCAGGGCCCGCACGGTGGCCACGGTGGCCTCCAGGTCGTGGGTGTGCTCGCGGGCCTCCAGCGCCCAGTAGCGGCGGATCGAGACGCCCTCGCGGCGGACCCGGACCACGTGGCCGGGCGGCACCTCGACGACGCCCCGGTAGATCGAGCGCCCCGGGGTCTTGGTGACGGCGAACAGCTCGCGCAACCCGTCGAGGTCGACCACCGGCCGGACGTCGGGGTGGGCGAGCACGGCCTTCGCCTCGGAGCCGAAGACCACGCCGTGCCGGCTGCGGTGGTAGTGCAGCGGCTTGACGCCCATCCGGTCCCGGACCAGCAGCAGCTCCTCGCTGCGGGCGTCCCAGACGGCGAAGGCGAACATCCCGTTCAGCCGCTCGGCGAGGCCCTCGCCCCACTCCAGGTAGGCGTGCAGCACCACCTCGGTGTCGCTGCGGGTGCGGAAGCGGTGGCCGGCCGCGGTCAGTTCGGCGCGCAGCTCGCGGTGGTTGTACACCTCCCCGCTGTAGGTGAGGGCGGCCAGCACCCGGCCGTCGTGCTCCACCGTCATGGGCTGGGTGCCGCCCGCGATGTCGATCACGGCCAGGCGGCGGTGGCCGAGCGCGGCGTGCCGCTCCAGGTGGACCCCGCCGGCGTCAGGGCCGCGGCAGAGCTGGGTGGCCGTCATCGCGTCGAGCACAGGGCGTTCGGTGGTGAGGTCGCGGTCGAAGGCGACCCATCCGGTGATCCCGCACATCAGCAAGCCTCCGGTCTTCCGACACGCATCTCCGATGCGTGTGCGGAGAATCACGCTACGTGGCGATCCGGTGCCGCTTCAAGGGTGTGTCGACAAGGCGATGAACGTACTCCGCGCCCGCCGGGGCGGGCGGGTCGGGCGTCCGGCGGCGATCCTTGGGCCGAAAGCCTCGGGATCTGCCCGAATTCGGGCAGGATCTTTGATCTTCCCGGTCCGTCCGGCCTAGGCTCCTCACTCGTGTCCAGCTCACCCGGCGTCCCGCACCCCCACTCCTCGCACCACCCTCACGAGGAGCTGCTCGCCCACCTCACCCGGACCAGCCCGCTCGGGCCCCGGGAGGCGGCGCGGGTGGTCGCGGAGGTCCTGGCGTACTTCTCCGAGACGACCGAGGAGTACGTCCGCCGCCGCCACGGCGAGCTCCAGGCGCGCGGCCTGACCAACGAGCGGATCTTCGCCCGGCTCGCCGAGGAGCTTCCCGCCCGCCGGGTCGCGGCCCCCGGGCTCTCGGCCCGGCAACTGCGCCGGATCGTCTACGGCTGAGCACCGACCCCTGCTCGGCGAAGCCGCCCCCTCTGTCATTCGAAGGAGTCACCCAGATGTGCGGAATCGTGGCCTACATCGGCCCCAAGGACGCGACCCCCTTCCTGCTGGAGGGCCTGGCCCGGCTGGAGTACCGCGGCTACGACTCGGCCGGCGTGGCCGTCAGCGGCCGCACCGGCGGGCTGAAGGTCCGCAAGGTCAAGGGCCGGGTCGCCGACCTCGCCGCCGCCGTGCCCGCCCGGTTCAAGGGCACCACCGGCATCGGCCACACCCGCTGGGCCACCCACGGCGTGCCGAGCGACGCCAACGCCCACCCGCACCTGGACAACGCCGAGCGGATCGCCGTCGTCCACAACGGCATCATCGAGAACGCCGACGAGCTGCGCGCCCGCCTCACCGCCGAGGGCGCCGTCTTCCGCTCCGAGACCGACACCGAGGTGCTCGCCCACCTGATCGCCGCGCACGCCGCGGAGGGCGTCGAACTGGAGGAGGCCGTCCGCGCCGCGCTCGGCAAGGTGGTCGGCACCTACGGCATCGCCGTGCTCGACGCCGAGCAGCCCGACCGGATCGTCGTCGCCCGCAACGGCAGCCCGATCGTGCTCGGCATCGGCGAGAAGGAGATGTTCGCCGCCTCCGACGTCTCGGCGCTCGTCCGCTACACCCGCCAGGTCGTCCACCTGGAGGACGGCGAGCTGGCCACCGTCCGCGCCGACGGGTTCCGCACCTTCACCGAGGACGCCCGCACCACCCACCGCCAGCCGTCCACCGTGGACTGGGAGATCGACTCCTACGACACCGGCGGCTACGAGCACTTCCTGCTCAAGGAGATCCACGAGCAGCCCGGCTCGGTCGAGCGCACCCTCAGCGGCCGGCTCGACGAGCGGTTCAACACCGCCCACCTCGGCGGCCTCAACCTGGACGCCCGCGAGCTGCGCGAGATCCGCCGGGTCAAGATCCTCGGCTGCGGCTCCGCGTACTACGCCGGCGAGATGGGCGCCCAGCTGATCGAGGAGCTGGCCCGGATCCCCGCGCACAGCGAGCCCGCCTCCGAGTTCCGCTACCGCAACCCGGTGATCGAGGCGGACACCCTCTACGTCGCGGTCAGCCAGTCCGGCGAGACCTACGACACCCTGGCGGCCGTCCAGGAGATCAAGCGCAAGGGCGGGCGGGTGCTCGGTGTCGTCAACACCGTCGGCAGCGCCATCGCCCGGGAGTGCGACGGCGGCATCTACCTGCACGCCGGGCCCGAGATCTCGGTCGCCTCCACCAAGGCGTTCACCTCCACGGTCGTCGCCTTCGCGCTGCTCGCCCTGCACTTCGGCCGCATCCACGACCTCTCGCCCGCCGACGGCCGCCGCATCGTGGCCGGCCTCAAGGCGCTGCCCGGCCAGATCCGGGAGATCCTCGCCCAGAGCGACGCCATCGCCGAGCTGGCCGCCGAGTACGCCGAGTCCGAGGGCATGATGTTCATCGGCCGGGTCCGCGGCTTCCCGGTGGCCCGCGAGGGCGCGCAGAAGCTCAAGGAGATCTCCTACGTCCACGCCGAGGCCTACCCCGCCAGCGAGCTCAAGCACGGCCCGCTCGCGCTGATCAGCCCCGAGCTGCCGACCGTCGCCCTGGTGCCCGACGACGAGCTGCTGGACAAGAACCTCACCACCCTCGGCGAGATCAAGGCCCGCTCCGGCCGGGTGGTGGCCGTGGCCCACCGCCGGCCCGAGGCCAAGCTCGCGGACCACTGCATCCTGGTCCCGAAGAGCGAGCCCGAGCTCGACCCGCTGCTCCTCAACATCCCGCTCCAGCTGCTCGCCTACCACGCCGCCGTGGCGCTCAAGCGCGACGTCGACAAGCCGCGCAACCTGGCCAAGAGCGTCACGGTCGAGTAGCGGGCCGGGGCCGGACGTGCGCAGGCCCGCCGGGCTGCTGGGGCCGGGCGGGCCTGCGGGGTACCGGGCTACCGGCGGGGCCGGTGGCGTCGGAGCGGATGGGGGACGTTACAGCAGGTAGAGCTTGGCGAAGGGTGCAGTGATCCTCTTCTCCTGCGAGCCGAAGTCGACGAGGATCGCGGTGGCTCCGTCCTCGACGGCGACGACACGGCCGAGGCCGTACTCGTCGTGGGAGACGCGGTCGTCGAGGGCGAAGTGCTTGGGCGGTGGTGGCACCTTCGCGCGGAAGGGGCTGGTGGGCAGATGGCGCCTGGGCACGGGCTGGTTCGTCATTGCTGCCAGTATGCGCCCCTCCGGGCTCAGCCGGCCCGGTGGACCACCTCGCCGCCGACCACGGTGAGGTCGGCCCGGGCGTCAAGGAGGGCCTTCGGCTCCAGTGCGAAGAGGTCGTCCGAGAAGAGGACGAGGTCGCCCAGCTTGCCGGGGGTGATCGATCCCAGGCGGTCCTCCAGGAAGTTCGCGTGCGCGCTGCCGAGGGTGTAGCCGCGCAGGGCGGCGGCCAGCGTGACGGTCTCGTCGGGCATCCACGCCTCGCCGCCGGCCAGGCCCTGGCGGGTCACGGCGGTGTAGAGGCCGACCAGCGGGTCCATCTCGGCGACGTTCCAGTCGCTGGAGAAGGCCAGCACCGCGCCGGCGTCCCGGAGGCTGCGCATCGGCCAGGCCTTGGACCAGCGGTGCTCGCCGACCGCCTCGGCCCAGTCCTTGCCCGGGCCGGCGATGTCCGGGGAGCAGTGCCGGGGCTGCATGCAGGCGACCACGCCCAGCTCGGCGAAGCGCGGCACGTCGGCCGGGTCGAGGCACTCGACGTGCACCACCTGGTGGCGGGCGTCACGGGGGCCGTTGACCCGGCGGGCGTGCTCGACCGCGTCCAGCACGGTGCGGATTCCGCGGTCGCCGGTGGCGTGCACGAAGGCCTGGAAGCCGGCCGCGTCGAGGCGGGCCAGCACCTCGGCGAACTCCTCGGCCGGGTAGAAGGTCTCGCCCCGGTGGCTGTGGTGGCCCGCGTAGGGCTCCAGCAGCGCGGCCGTGTGCGGCTCAACGACGTCGTCGATGTACAGCTTCAGCGGGCCGACCCGGAACCGCTCGCCGTCGTGCCGGCGCGCCGCCGCCGCGAACTCGGCGAGCTCCGCGTCGGTGGTGCCCCGGGGGTGGAAGAGCGCGGCGACCAGGCGGGACCGGAGCCGGCCCTCGGCGATCGCCCGCTCGTACAGGGCCAGGTCGTCGAGGGAGTTCTGCGGTTCGACGACGGTGGTGATGCCGTAGCGGGCGGCCAGGTCGAGGCTGGCGGCGAGCCGGCCGTACTGGCGGTCGGGGTGGGCCCACGGGACGCCGGCGGCGCGCAGCGCGCGGTGGCCGTCGCGGGAGAGGCCGCGGACCGCGAAGTCGGTGAGGAAGCCGGTCGGCTCGCCGGTGGCCGGGTCCTTCTGCACCGTGCCGAAGGCGAGCTCGCGGGTGTCCGCGGTGATGCCGAGGCGCCGCAGGGCCGCGGTGTTCAGCCAGGCGGTGTGCACGTCGTAGCTGAGCACGAAAGCGGGCCGGCCGCCGGTGTACGGGTCCAGGTCGGCGGCGGTGGGCATCCGGCCGCCGGGGATCGCGGTGTAGTCGAAGGCCTCGGCCTCGATCCAGTCCGCCCCCGGGTTGCGGCGCAGCCAGTCGGCGATCCGGCGGCCGATCCCGGGCAGGTCGCCGGCGCCGGCGAGCTGGACGCAGGCGGAGTCGGAGCCGAGCCGGACGTGGTTGTGGCTGTCCACGATGCCGGGCACCAGCAGCCGGCCGCGGGCGTCCACCACCTCGGTGGCGGGGCCGGCCAGGTCGCGCCAGCCGTCGCCGTCGCCGACCCAGACGATCCGCCCGTCGCGCACGGCGACCGCCTCGGCGCGGGGGCGCCGGTCGTCGACGGTGTGGACGTGGGCGTTGTGGACGATCAGTTCGGCGGGGTGGTTCACGGGGTCTCCGAGGTGGCGGCGTAGGCGGAGGGGGCGGCGGTCGCGGAGGAGGCGTCCGCGGGGCCGGCCTGGTCGGCGGGGAGGCTGAGCACCCAGTGGGTGGCGCTGCGCGGGCGCAGGTAGAGGAACCAGTAGAGGACGCCGACGACCAGGACGGCGAGGGTGATCAGCAGGTCGCGCCCGGCCTGCTGGGTGAGCGTGTAGCCGAGGACCACGGTGGTGATCACCGGCGCGACGGGCCAGAGCGGCATCCGCCAGGCGTCGGTGGCGCGGTGGCGGCCCCGCCGGGCGGCCAGGGCGGCGACGCCGAGCAGCAGGTAGATCACCGCGACGACCACGCCGGTGAAGCCCAGCAGCGCGTCGATCGGCACGGTCAGCGCGAGGACGGCGCCGGGCAGGCCGATCGCCAGGGTGGCCACCCAGGGGGAGCCCCAGCGGGGGTGCAGGGTGCCCAGGGCGCGGTTCACCGGGCCGGGCCACGTCCGGTCACGGGCCGACGCGTACAGCACCCGGCCGTTCTGGATCACCATCACGATGACGGCGTTGAGGATGGCGGCGGCGATGCAGAGGCTGACGAACGTGCCGATGGCGCTGCCGGCCCAGTCGTCGACGATGGCGACCAGGTCCCCCGCGGCGAGCTGGTCCGGGGAGCTGACACCCAGGCAGATCGCGATCACCGGGAGGGTGATGACGAGGACCCCGGCCAGCAGGGACCAGAGTACCGTCCGGGCGACCGAGCGGCGCGGGTCGCGCAGGTCCTCGGACAGGTAGACGGCCGTCCCGAAGCCGTTGTAGGTGAAGATCGCGACGGCCAGGCCCGAGATCAGCAGCCCCGCGGTGAACGGGCTGGTGCCGCCCTGCCCGTCCGGGACGACCGCGTGCACCAGGGTCGAGGCCGGCTGGTGGACGTGGGTCAGGCCGAGGACGGTGACGACGCCGGCGGCGAGGACCTCCAGGCCCAGGAAGACGCCGGTGATCAGGGCGTTCGACTTGATGTCGAGGACGCCGACCGCGACGGCGAGGGCCATCACCGCGCCGCCGGCGACCGCCGGGTCCAGCGACAGCACCGAGCCCAGGTAGCCGGCGGTGCCCAGCGCGATGATCGGCGGGATCACCAGCAGCGAGACGATCGAGATCACGAACACCAGCCAGCCGGCCAGCCGGCCCAGCACCTGGCCCACGATCGAGTACTCGCCGCCGGCGCTGGGCACCAGCGTGCCGAGCTCGGCGTAGCAGAGGCCCACCCCGAGCGAGAGCACGGCGGCCACCAGCAGGCTGAGCACCGCGCCGCTGCCCTGCGACTGGAGCAGCGGGGGCACGACGATGAAGAGCGAGGACGCGGGCGTGACGCAGGACAGGGTCAGCAGGACCCCGCCGAACACGCCCAGGGAGCGCGGCAGCGCCTCGACCTGCGGCGGTGGGGGAGGAGAAGACGTCATCGGGGGACCGGATCTCTCGCGGGGGAAGGTGTCCGGCCATTGAAGGCGTGCGAAAAGAACGCGTCAAGAGTGGTTTGGAAACGATTAGCTTGCGACGGTGGCCATGCTGGGTGATTCGATGGTGAGGCTCTTTCCAGGCGATGGAATCGCCTAGTCGATGGGCAGATCGTAGGTGTAGGACTCCTTCACGATGTCCAGGTGCACCCACGACTCCGAGCGGGAGACGCCCGGCAGGGCGCGCACCGCCTCCAGGCCCGTGAGCAGCACCGACCGGTCCGGCGCGTCCAGGCCGCAGACCACGTCGAAGCGCCCGTAGCCGGTGGCCACGTAGTTCACCCCGGGCAGCGTGGCCGCCGCCTCCGCCACCGGCCGGACCGGCCCCCGCACCCCCAGCCCCACCCCCGCCGCCTCGCGCACGCCCAGCGCGCGGGACTCCACCAGCCCGGTCACGTGCACGGCGCCCTCCTCCAGCAGCCGCAGCACCCGTGCCCGGGTCGCCGGCTGGGAGAGGCCGATCCGCTCCGCGAGCGCGGCGAAGCTGGCGCGCCCGTCGAGCTGGAGCAGGCCGAGCAGCCGCCGGTCCGCCGCGTCCAGCTCGGGCGGCGGCCCCGCCCGCAGGCCCGCGACCTCGGGCGAGTAGGCGTCCCGGACCAGCTCGGCACAGCGGAACACCTCCAGCCCCCGCACGCCCGGGATCGCCCGCAGCGCAGCGAACTCGCGCTCCAGGGCGGCCCCGTCGGCGACCCGGACCTCCGCGAGCACGCTCTGCGGGCCCGCCGTGCAGGAGACGAAGCTGGTCGACCGCCGCCCGGCCGCCATCGCCGCGACCGGACGGCCGGCACCGGCGACGTCCAGCGACACGTGGGCCACCGCCGTGATCCCGGCGACGGCGGGCGGCACGATGCCGACGATCCGCACCTCGCCGCGCTGGAGCAGCCGCTGCACCCGGGCCCGGGCCGCCTCGCGGGAGATGCCGAGCAGCTCGGACAGCCGCTGGTAGCTGACCCGGCCGTCGTGCTGCAGTTCGCGGACGAGGGCGGCGTCGGTGGTGTCGAGCACGGGGGGCTCCTGGGGGCTCCGGGGGCGCGGCGGGGAGTCCCGGCAATCTACCGCCCTGCGGGCGGGGCGGTTCGGGGCGGGGTTTTCGGGGAGGGGCGAGGCTTCCGGGAGGGGCGGGGCTTCCGGGAGGGGCCTTGCGGCCGGGGCGCCGGGGCGGGGCTGCCGGGGCGGAAGGGTGGCGTCAGGCGTCGGTGGGCTCGGAGGCGGTGGGCTCCGGGGCGGCGGCGCGGAAGGCGATGAGGGCGATGTCGTCGCGGGCGTCCGGGACCCCGGCGAGCAGCCGGTCGCAGAGGTCCGGCAGCGGCAGGCCGTGGGCCTGCCCGGCGGAGGCGGCCAGCCGGGCCAGGCCGGTGGCCAGGTTCTCGCCGGGGACCTCGATCAGCCCGTCCGTGTAGAGCAGCAGGGTGTCGCCCGGGCCGACGGGAGTGCGGTGGGTGTGCCGCGGCTCGGTGGGGGCCACGCAGAGCGGGAGGTCGGCCTCCCCGGCGTCGAGGAAGCGCGGCGCGCCGTCGGCCGGGAGCAGCAGTGGCGGAGGGTGGCCGGCGTTGGACCAGGCCGCCAGCCAACCGCCGTCCGTCCCGGTGGCGCGGGCGAGGTGCAGGTGGACGGCGGTGGCGAAGACGGCGACGCCGAGCCCGTCGGCGGCGGCGTCCAGCCCGGTCAGGGCGTCGGCCGGGGTGTGCAGGTGGGTGCGGTTGTAGGCGATGGAGCGCAGCATGCTGCGCAGCTGGCCCATGGTGGTGGCGGCGGTGAGGTCGTGGCCCGCCACGTCGCCGATGGTCAGGGCGAGGGAGCCGTCGGGCAGCACGAAGGCGTCGTACCAGTCGCCGCCGACCTCGGCGGCGCGGTTGCCCGGCTGGTAGCGGGCGGTGAGCTCGGCGCCCGCTACGGCGGGCGGGGCGGTGAGCAGCGCCCGCTGGAGGACGAGGGCGACGTCCCGGGTGCGCTGGAGCTCCAGGCTCTGGCGCAGCGGCAGCTGGGCGCGCTGGAGGACGTCCTGGAGCAGCTCGATGTCGGCGCGGCCGGGTGGCGGGGTGTCGTCGCAGCCGGCGGCCGCGGCGAGGGCGACGGTCACGCCGTCGAGGACGATCGGCAGCAGGGTGAGACTGGTGGCGCGAGCCCGGGCCAGCCAGCGGGACGACTCCTCGGGGACCAGCCCGGGCGGGACGTGGCCGGCCGGGAAGGTCAGCAGGGCGGGGGCCTGCTCGGCGACCGCCCGGCGGGCCCTGGGCCCGAGCAGGAAGCTCTGCTGGCGCAGTGGCGGCAGCGGGGGCAGCCCGGGCCGGGCGGTGGAGGCGATCCGGGTGCCGCGGATCTCCCCGGGCTGCGAGGAGTACTCCCGGCCGGAGAGCACGAACACCGTGCAGGCGTCGGTGAGGTCGGGCACCACCAGGCCGGCGACGGCCGCGAAGGCGTCCTCCGGGCGGGGGGCCTCGGTGACCGCGACGGCCCGGGCGAGCAGGCGTTCGCGCAGCCGGTTGCGCCAGCGGTCCTCGATGTCGGAGGTGGCGCCGATCCACTCCACCAGGCGCCCGTCCCGCACGATCGGCACGGCCCGCGAGGCGACGTGGCGGTACTCGCCGGAGACGGTGCGGACCCGGAAGCCGTGTTCGAACATGCTCGGCTCGCCCTCCGCCGCGTCGAGCCAGCGCCGGGCCAGGCCCTCCCGGTCCTGGGGGTGGATGAGCTCGAACCAGCTCTCGTCCATGGTGTCCCGCCACGGGTACCCGGTCAGCTCCTCCCAGCCCGGGACCAGCTCGACCATGGTGCCGTCCGCGCGGGTGAGCCAGACCAGCTGGGAGACGGCCGACATCAGCGCCTCGTAGCGCTGGAGCGCGTGCAGGCGGTCCGTGGACAGCCGCTCGGCGCGCTGGGCGGAGTGCACCTCGGCGGTGGTGTCGATCGCGCTCACCAGGACACCGGGCCCGAAGCGGGAGGAGACCGGCGAGCAGCTGTAGACGAAGTGCCGGTGGCTCTCCGGGTCGTCCTCGGCGGTCTCGACGGTGCGCGGCGTGGTGACCTGGCGGGCCGTCCCGTCGGCGCGGACCAGGTCCAGGGTCTCGAAGAACCGGTCCACCCCCGGCTCGGTGAACACCTCCCGGATCGGCACCCCCATCGGGCGCGGGCCGAAGAGGGCCAGGAAGGCGTCGTTGCGGTAGACCAGGCGGTGTTCCGGCCCCGCGGTGAGGGCGATCGCCACGATGGCCCGGTCGAAGACCTCCGGAGTCAGCTGAGGCTCGGGCAACCCGTCTCGTCCCCTTCGGTGGTGCACGGCCGGGGCTCGCGCAGCGCGGCGGCCGGTCGGTGATCGACGGCTTCGACGGCCGGGCGGGCGAGCAGCGTGATCGACAGCGGCCGTCCCCCGAACGCTACCGGCGCAGCGGCTGCCCACGCGCCGCAGAGCCGCCCGGGCGGCCTGCGTGTCGCGAGGGCGAGGCGCTCCGGGCGGCCGCGGGCGTGGGCGTGGTCGTGGTCGCGGTCGCGGGTGTGGCGGGGGAGTGCGGGGCGGCTCCCGGTCAGCGGTCGGCGGGCCGGGCCGTCATGGAGTTGAGGAGTGCGGCGCCGCGCTCGGCGTCGTCGACGCTGACGGCGAAGTCGGAGCCCTTGCGCGGGTGGACGACCAGGCAGTCGCCGCGGCGGAGCATCACCGTGGTGCCGAGGCCGCTGAGGCGGTAGCCCCAGCCGCCGACCTGGGCCGGGGTGCGCTGTTCGGAGCGGGCCGACTCGATGGCGTCCAGGTGCCAGCGGCGCACCGGCCAGCCGAAGGGGCCGAAGGCGACCTCCAGCCCCTTCGGCGTCACCAGGGCCTGGACGGTGGAGCAGGCGGACACCGCGACGCCGGTGATCGCGAGCGCGGGGGCGACCACCCACAGCACGTCGGCCAGGCCGGCGGCCGCGGCGCCGACGCCGGCGGTGGCGGCCAGGCCGAACAGGGTGGCGGTGAGCTGGAGCCAGGGGTTGACGGTGCGGGAGAGCCAGGCGAAGCGCTCGCCGGCGGGGACGTCGAGCCGGGGGCCGTCGGTCGTTCCGTCGTTCGATCCGCCGGCCGTTCCGTCATTCGGTCCGCCGGCCGTTCCATCGGTCGTTCGATCGGTCGTTCCGCCGGTCCGGGCGGTTTCCGCGCTGGTGGCGCGACGACCGGCGAGGTGGCCGAGCAGACCGGCGGCCGCCGAAGCGGCCAGGACGACGACGACCTCGAATCCGACCGGGGCCGCGTCCGCCCAGGTGGTCCGGTCGAGGTTGGCGTGCACGATCGACGCCTGGGCACCGGTCAGCAGGACACCTCCGGAGAGCAGCACCACGCCGGCCCAGGACCGTGCCGCGGCGCCGGTCCACCGGACGGTGAGGGCGAGGGACAGTACCGTGACCGCCCAGAGTCCGGCCGGGAAGAGCGGCACCGCCCAGAACGGCATCGAGTCGTCCGGGTGGCCGTTCGAGCCCCAGTGGGTGGCCATCTCGTCCGGCAGTCGGCCGGCTGCCGCCAGCGGCATCGCGACCAGGGTCGCCAGGACCCCGGCCGTCCAGGCGGCCGCGCTCCACCACGCACCACGTATCCGGTTCCCCCCGCCGTTCACGGCAGCCTCCTGATCAGTTCCACGAGATCGGTCCTGCTGTAGCCCAGCCGTGCGGCCTCGGCGACCAGGGCGGCCGCCTTGGCGGCCAGTTCGGCCCGCTGGTCGGCGCCGGCGGCCACCGTCACGCCGCGACCGCGGCGGAACTCCAGGACCCCTTCGTCCCGGAGTGCGCGCAGGCCGCGCAGGACGGTGTTGGCGTTGACGCCCAGCGCCCGGGACAGCTCCCGCGCGGGCGGCAGTCGGTCGCCGGGCGCGCACTCGCCCTCGGCGATGGCGCGGCGGATCGCACCCGCCACCTGCTCGTGCAGGGGGCGGCTGTCCGCGAGATCGAGCTTCAGCAGCATGATGCTAGCGACAGTAGCACCATCGTTTCCGGGTGTGCTGCCGGGCTCCGGGCGGTGTGCTGCCCGGCATCGGGCGTGCTGCCGGGCATCTCGGCGGCGTGCGGCGCGGCCGGAGCCGGTGGGGGCAGGCGTTCGTGGGGGGTGACGTCATGGGTGCGGCCGGTTGCCCGCGGAGGGGTCCGCGGGCAACCGGCCGGGTGGGGCCGTGCCGTCGTGTGTGCCGTGCCGTCGTGTGCCGCCCGGTGGCGCGGTGGCGGCTCAGTAATCGACGCTGGGGGCGGCCGCGGTGGGGCCGAGGTCGGGCTGGTCGCGGAGTTCCACCGCCTCGGCGTGGGTCTCCAGTTCGAGGAGGACCAGCTCGTTGGCGCCCGCGCGCCAGAGCGGGGCCGGGGCGTAGAGGGTGCGCTGCGGGCCCTGGTGGGAGTAGCGGCCGAGCAGGAAGCCGTTGAGCCAGAGCAGCCCGCGGCCCCAGCCGGGGAGGGCGACGAAGGCGTCGGCGGGCGTGTCGAGGACGGCCTCGTAGCGGTGGAAGACCGGGTCGCCGTCGCTCGCCCCGACGGTGTCCGAGAAGGCGAGACCGCCGAGGTCCGCCAGGGGCAGCGGCCGGATCTCCCAGTCGTACAGGCGCTGGTGACCGTGCGAGACCCCGCGGCCGATGCCCTTGCGGTCGTTCTCCAGGAGTGGCCCGTAGTTCACCCGGCCGAGCGCCTCGACCAGGATGTCGAGCGTCGTGCCGGCCGGGCCGGTCTCCAGCGGCAGGGTCCCGTCGGGGGCGTTGCGGTCCAGGACGCCGAGCGGCACGCCGTCGGCGAACACGTGGGCGCGGTCGCCGATGCCGTCGATCCGCAGCGGCAGCGCGGCCCGCGGGCCGGGGACGCGGGTGCGGTAGTGGATCAGGCCGAGCGACTGGCCGACCTTCTCCATCGGCTCGGGAGCGGCCCGGTGTAGCGGGGCGGACAGGGTGTCGAGGGCGGCCAGCAGACGGGCGCGCCCGGTCGGGCGTTCGATCCGCTGCGGGGTGACGCGCGGCAGCGGTTCGGGGAGCTCCGTCTCGGGCAGCGGCGCGTACTTGCCGATGACGGCCCGGAACGCGTGGAACTTGGCGGTGAGTTCGCCCGCCTCGCCGATCGGCGCGTCGTAGTCGTAGCTGGTGACGGTGGGCTGGTGGCCGGCGTCCTCCGGCCGGGTGCCGGTGTGGTTCGCGCCGGCCCAGAAGCCGAAGTTGGTGCCGCCGTGCGCCATGTAGAGGTTGACGGAGGCACCGGTGGCGAGCAGGTCGTCGAGCGCGCGGGCGGACTCCCCGGCCTCCCGGACGTGGTGCGGTTCGCCGAGGTGGTCGAACCAGCCGATCCAGAACTCCATGGCGGTCAGCGGGCCCTTGGGCTGATGACGCCGGAGCACCTCGAACCGCTCGGCGGGCCGGGAGCCGAAGGTGGCGGTGGCGAGGTGGCCGGGGATCGTGCCGCCCTGCTGCATGGTGTCCTCGGCGCCGTCGGCGGTGAACAGCAGGCAGTCGACGCCCCGGGCGATCAGGCCGTCGCGGAGGTGGGCCAGGTAGGCGGCGTCGTTGCCGTAACTGCCGTACTCGTTCTCGACCTGGACGGCCACCACCGGACCGCCCCGGCTCGCCAGCAGCGGCAGGATCTCGGGCACCACGGCGTCGAACCAGCCGTCGACCTCAGCCAGGTAGGCCGGGTCGGCGCAGCGCAGCCGCAGGCCGTCGGTGGCGAGCAGCCGGGCCGGGAAGCCGCCGAACTCCCACTCCGCACAGATGTACGGGCCGGGGCGCAGGATGACGTCGAGACCGTTGGCCCGGGCCAGTTCGGCGAACCGGCCGAGGTCCCGCCAGCCGGTGAAGTCGTACTCGCCGGAGGGGAGTTCGTGGAAGTTCCAGGGGACGTAGGTGTCGACGGTGTTGGCGCCCAGGGCGCGCAGCCGGCGCAGGCGGTCGTCCCAGAGGTCGGGGTGGATGCGGAAGTAGTGCACGGCGCCGGAGATGATCCGGTGCGGCGCGCCGCCGCGGCGGAATCCGGTGTCGTCGAAGTCGAGCATGAGGACCGGCTTTCGGTGGGGACTCGGGCTGCTGGGCAGGATAGGCGGGCGGGCCGGGCGGAGGGCCGGTCCGGCGGCCCGGGCGAGCCGGGGTGAGCGGCCGGGCCCTCCGGGGTGGGTGTGAGGGCCCTCGGGGGTGGGACGCGGCGCGGTGGACGCCGTCCCGGGAGTCCTCGCGGACTCCCTCGCGGTCGACGGGTGGGTGAACGGCAACTCCCCTGTATGGCAGGCGAGTTCGTCGGCAGGCGGGTCGTAGCCGGCGAGGGGTCGCGTTCGGGGCGGCCGAGGCGACTGCGCGCGGTGCCGACGAGGGCGGTGCCGGCGAGGGCGGTGCCGACGGGGGTGGCGCCGTTGCGCGTCAGGGCGGGCCGGCGGCCGTCGGTCGGGTGGCAGGGCCCGGCGAGTGGTCGCCGCCGCGCGCCGGGCGGGCGGTGGCGTGGGCGGGTGCCGTGCGCGGGGTGCGGTGCGTCACTGCCGGGTCTTGAGGCCGTGGTTCTTGAGCTCGGCGAGCGTGGCCTGCTGGGCGGCGTCGAGGGCGCCCTGCACGCTGCCGCTCTGCGGGAGGCCCCACTGCCGGTTCGGCCTGATGGACCTGGCCGCGTCGGAGTACACCGCGTAGATGTCCTGGCCACCGTAGAAGTCCGCCCTGAACGCCGCCTTGGCGACCGGCACCAGGGCGGGGGCGTCCGGACCACTGTCGCCGCCGCTGCCGCAGGCCGCGAGGAGGGTGGCGCAGAGCGCGGCCGCGGTGGCGCCGGCGGCGGCCCGGAGGGCTCTGCGGCGGGAGGACGAACGTGAGGGCATGCACGGCTCCAGGGGGCGGGGTCGCAGTCCGGGACGGGGGCGTGGTGGCCCGCGGACCGCGAGGGTGGGGGCGAATGCACGCCATCTTGGGGCGGGCATTCGATCGGAGTCAAGGGAATGGGATCAAGTGATCCGATATGATCGCCGGCCAGGAGGATTGGGCGAGGCCGAAGGGGGCCTTCTGCCCAGATATTTCGGGCCTCGGCGGGGCGGCCGGGCGCTGTCACGATCTGATCGCATGGATCATTTGATCGACGAGGTTCCAGGGCGCGGGGCACCGGGCCGCCATTTCGCGGGTCGGTCGGTCGGACGGGCCCGTCGGGCTCGCGCAGGCCGTCGAGGATCAGCTCCCGACGCTCCTCGGCCGACATGGCCATGGTGTTCCCCGGGCTGATCCGGACGGCGCCTTAGCCTGATCGGACTGTATCGTTCGATCAATGTCCGAGCGGTGTCCGACCCTGGTCGGATCAAGATCCGACCAGGGTCGAGGGCTCGGGGCGCTCCCGTCCGTCCCCGCCGGGTACGGGGCTACCGGACGGCCGCCCCGGCGTCCCCGTGGAGGTCCGCCTGCCAGGGCGGGTTGGGCCCGGCGACGGCGCAGGTCAGGGCGGCCACGCGGGCGGCGAATCGGCAGGCGTCGCCGACTTCCTCCACCGTCAGTCCGTCGAGCCGGCCGCCGAGCCGGCCGAGTCCGCCGAGGTGGTGCAGCAGTCCGCCGGTGAAGGAGTCGCCGGCGCCGATGGTGTCGACCACGGTGGTCGCGGGTGCGGCGACGGTCAGCCGCTCGCCGTCCAGGGAGGCGAGGGCGCCCCGGCTGCCGAGGGTGATCACGACCAGCCGGACGCCCGCCAGGTGCCAGGTGTCGCAGGCGCGTTCGGGGGTGACGCCGGGCATCAGCAGGTCGAGGTCGTCGACGCTCAGCCGCAGGATGTCGGCCAGCGCGCACCAGCGCGGGAGCCGGGCGCGGTAGACGGCCGGATCGACCAGCAGCGGGCGGACGTTGGGGTCGATCGAGACGGTCGCGTCGGCCCGGCCGCGGGCGAGCAGCTCCTCGATCCGCGGGCCGCCCGGCTCGCGGACCAGCGCGAGCGAGCCGGTGTGCAGGCAGCCGGCGCCGGCCAGCGGCAGGGCCGCGAGTTCGTCGGAGGTCCACGCCCAGTCGGCGGTGCCCTCGGCGTGGAAGGTGAAACTCGCCTGGCCCTGCGGGTCGAAGGAGGCGACGGCCAGCGTGCTCGGCTCGGCGGCGTCCACGCAGCCGCCGAGGTCGGCACCGGAGGCGCTCAGGTGCTGCCGGAACAGGGCGCCGAACGGGTCGGCGGAGATCCGGCCGAGGAAGCGGGTGGGCGTGCCGAGCCGGGCCAGGGTGACGGCGGTGTTGGCGGGGCCGCCGCCCGGCAGGACGCGCAGGGCGAGTTCGCCGGGCCGGTGCTCGGCGGAGGGTTCGGCGAACGCGTCGGCGACGCACTCGCCGATGACCGCGACCGGGCGTTGGGGCATGGTGACCACTTTCGGGAGACGGAGGGGAGGCGTCCGAGGGCCTCAGCCGCCGACCGGCGGGGAGGGCGGAGAGGGTTCGACCGGTGGCGGCAGCGGTGAGTAGCGGGCGCGCCTGGCGTTGAAGTGTGCCAGGTGGTAGGTGACGCCCTCGTGCTCCAGTTCCATGGGCGGCGGGTCGGTGACCGCGGTCGCGTACCGGAAGAACTCCTCGCCCGCCCGCTGGACCTGGGCCGCCAGCCGGGGAACGGCCCGGTACCGCACGTACCGCTCCGCCTCCTCCGCGCTCCAGGACCCGCCGCCGAGGGCGCGGTGCAGCGCCGGGCTGTGGACGGCGCCGACCCGGAAGTTCTCCAGGAAGCGTTCCTGGACGACGATCGTGGTGTAGCGGCGGCCGTTGCCCCGGTGCCGGCCGGCCACGGTCACATGGCCGTTCCACCACCGCGGCGGCGCGATCCAGAGCTTGGCCCCGGGCGCGAAGTGCCGTAGGCCGGCGCGGATCTCCAGCCCGCCCTCGCCGTGGTCGGTCTCCTGCGCGACGTTGGCCACCACGCAGAGGCCCAGCGCCTCGGACGCGGCCCGGTCCGTCTCGTTCGTCCTGTCGGTCACGGCGCCATCATGGCCGGTCGGGGCCGGCCGGCAGTAGCCGGTTTCCGGGAGGGTGACGGGGTGTCCGGACGGACCGTCCGCGCCTAGACTGCGGAGCTCGCGCGCATTACCGGCCGGTAGGGATGGGGAGTTCGCATGGCGGATGAGCGGGTCCACGCGTTCGGGGACGATGCGCTGGGGGAGCACGACGCGGTGGCGCTGGCGGCCCTGGTGCGGGCCGGTGCGGTGAGCCCGGCGGAGCTGGCGGCGGCCGCCGTGGCGCGGGCCGAGCAGGTCGACGCGGCGCTGGCGCCGGTCGCGTTCGCCGCGTACGGGCAGCCGCGGAGCGCGCCGGCCGGTGACCGGGGCGCGCTGTTCGGGGTGCCCAGCTACCTGAAGGACAACGTGGACCTGCGGGGGATGCCGACCGGGCAGGGGAGTTCGGCGTTCCGGGCCAAGCCGGCGCGGCGGACGGCCGGCTTCGCCGAGCAGTTCCTCGGCACCGGCCTGGCCGTGCTCGGCAAGACCCGGTTGCCGGAGTTCGGCCTCAACGCCTCCACCGAGTTCGCCGAGGCCCGGCCGGTGCGCAACCCGTGGCGGCCCTCGCACTCGCCCGGGGCGTCCTCGGGCGGGGCGGCGGCGCTGGTCGCGGCGGGCGTCGTCCCGATCGCGCACGCCAACGACGGCGGCGGTTCGATCCGTATCCCGGCGGCCTGCTGCGGGCTGGTCGGGCTGAAGCCGACCCGGGGCCGCACCGTCCTCAACGACCAGGGCCGGCGGCTGCCGATCGACCTGGTCACCGACGGCGTGGTCACCCGCTCGGTCCGCGACACCGCCGCCTTCTTCGCGGCGGCCGAGCGGCACCACCGCAACCCGTCGCTACCGCCGATCGGCCTGGTGGAGGGGCCCGGCGACCGGCCGCTGCGGATCGGGCTGGTGGTGGACTCCCCGGTGGCGGTCACCGACGCCCCGACCCGGCACGCGGTCGAACGGACGGCGGGGCGGCTGGAGGCCATGGGCCACAAGGTGACGCCGGCGGTCCTGCCGTTCGGCGAGGAGTTCTCCCGGGACTTCACGGCCTACTGGGGGTACATCGCCTTCCTGATCGCCGCCACCGGCCGGCTCGTGCTGGACCCGGGCTTCCAGGCGCGGAAGCTGGACGGACTGACGTCGGGGCTGCGGCGTTCCTTCCACCGCGAGTTCCACCGGCTGCCGGGGGTGCTGCGCCGGCTCCGGCAGGCCGAGGCGGCGTACGCGGGCCTGTTCCGCGACCACGACGTGATCCTCTCGCCGGTGCTCGCACACACCGCCCCGCCGATCGGCCACCTGAGCCCGAACGTCGCGTTCGAGGAGTTGCTGGACCGGCTGCACCGCTACGTGGCGTTCACGCCGGTGAACAACGTGACGGGCGCACCGGCGATCGCGCTGCCCGCCGAGGCCGCGGGCAACGGCCTGCCGATCGGCGTCCACCTGTCGGCGGCGCACGGCCAGGAGCGGCTGCTGCTGGAACTGGCCTTCGCCCTGGAGGCGGACCGCCCCTGGCGGCGGATCCAGGACCAGGACACGGCCGTCTGACCAGCCGTCAGGCCGGGTGTCAGCCCGCCGGCCCGTTCCTCAGCCTGCCCGCCTGGCCCGCCCGCTCGCGGCCTGCTTCTCGGCGGGCGTGCGCGCTCAGCCCAGGGGGTCGGGGGCGGCGATCGCCAGGGCCGCCCGGACCTCCTGGTGCAGCGGGGCGAGCACACCGTCCGGCTGCTCCTCGGGGCCGTCCGAGCCGTCCGGGCCGTCCGAGCCGTCCGGGCCGTCCGGGCCGGCCTGCGTCGGCGGGGCCGCCGGTTCCGCGCCCGCGTGCAGGGCGTCCGCCAGCTCGTTCAGCTCCCGGGTGATGGCCGCGACCTCGGCCGCGGGCGGCGCCGGGTCGCCGTGGTCGATCCGGACCCGGGTGGCCGTGGTGGCCTCCACGATCCGCTCGACCGCGATCACCAGCGGCCACCAGGCGGCCGCCAGCGCCCCGGTCGGCGGTGGTTCGGTGAGTGCCCGCTGGAACTCCGAGCGGACGGTGGACAGGTCGCGGTAGAGCCGGCGCCGGTTGCGCAGCCGTACGGCCTGGTCCCGCCCGGGCGCCGCGGCGAAGGCCAGCGTGACGTAGGAGGCGGTGTCCGCCACGGCGTCGGCGAGCCGGTCGCCGATCCGGGTGTGCCAGGACTCCGGCCAGAGCAGGTAGCCGGCGATCAGCGAGATCGCGCAGCCGAGCAGGGAGTCGAGGAGCCGGGGCAGCACCAGCTGGAAGCCCTGGTGGTTGATCTGGTCGGAGAGGATCAGGATGACCGGGGTGATGGCGGCGGTCTGGAACGCGTAGCCCTTCGCCGAGAAGGCCGGGATCAGCATCGCGAGCAGGGCCGTCATCGGCACGTCCCACCACCCGCGCGGCACTTCGGCGAGGACCGGGATCGCGATCAGCAGCCCGGCCGCGGTGCCGAAGGCGCGCAGCACGGCGCGCGAGAAGACGGAGCCGAAGTCGGGCTTCATGACGAAGGTGACGGTCAGCGCCACCCAGTAGGAGCGGGGCACCGGCAGCGTCGAGACCAGCACCTGGGCGAGGCCGATGCAGAGCGCCAGCCGCAGGCCGTACCGCCAGGACGCCCCGGAGACCAGCGCCGCGCGTGCGGTGCGCCGGGCCCGGACCCGGAACGCGGCGGGGCGGCCGATGCGGTCGGCCGGGCCGAACGGGTCGGGGGCGGGTTCGGCGGCGACGGCGGCCGCGTACCGCAGCGCCTGGTCGATGGCGCGCTCGGAGGGGCCGGTGGGCGGCGGCAGGTCCAGCGCGGGCGTGTCGGGCCGGCCCTGTTCGACGGTGGCGGCCAGCTCCCGCACCGCCGCCGGGTACGCCTGCGGCAGCGGGCCGAGCGAGGGCGGGCGCAGCTTGGCCGCCGAGCCGGCCTCGACCACCGGGATCACCGAGTTGAGCTGGGCGATCAGCCGGGCGAGGCCGGGGGAGCGGCCGTGCCGGCGGGTGCGGTGGGCGAGCAGCAGGTCGTAGGACTCGTTGAGGGAGTGGGTGACGGCCTGCCGCCGCTCGTCGTGCACGGGTGTGCCCGCGGCCTGGAGGAAGTCGGCGACGGTCCGGTACGTCGCGGCGACCGCCGTCCGTTCCGGCACGCCGCCGCGCAGTGGCCAGGCGAACAGGGTGAGCAGCAGCACCACCAGCCCGCCGAGGGCGAGCAGCAGCGGCGGCTTCCACCAGGGCGAGGGCATCGGCAGGCCGGCGCCGACCACGGCGTTGAGCAGGAGCAGCAGCCCCGAGGCGGAGGCGACGGCGCCGATCGACGAGATCATGCCGGAGACCAGCGCGGTCACGGTGAGCACGGCGACGGCCGTCCACCCCTGGCCGTACACCAGCGATCCGAGGGTGACGCCGAGGGCGCCGAAGAGCTGGGGGACGGCGATGTTGAACAGCCGCATCCGGTAGGCGTCGGCGGTGTCGCCGATGACGGCGGAGAGCGCGCCCATCGACACGAGTGCGCCCTGGCCCGGGTTCCCGGCAGCCATCCCGACCGCGAGCGGTGCGGAGAGTGCGACGGCCGCCCGGGCGACGGCGGCCCACGGGATCGGCGCCGAGTGCGGCCGCAGGCCCGCGGTGAGCCAGCTGGGGGGTGCGAGCCGGCCGGCTCGTTCGCTCCGTGCCACAGGAACAACGTACGGCGCCGGGGCCGCCCGGGCTCGGCGCCGACGGGTGCCCGGGTGGCCGGGCGCCCGGGTGCGCCACGCGCCCCGGGGCGGGCACGGGAACGGGTCCCGTGTCCGCCCCGGGGCCGGTGCGGCTGCGCGGTTACCGGCGCAGCGGGCCCTCGCACGAGTACTCGGCGCTGCCGGCCCGGCCGGTGGGCCAGACGTCGACCTTGCCGAACCAGCAGTTCATGTCGGCGAGGTTGTTGGCGGCGGCGCCGCCGCGGGAGAGGAGGAAGTGGTCGATGGTGGCGGCCATGTCCTTGCGGACCTGTCCGGCGTCGGCGGAGTTGGTGAGGTTGGCGGTGATGCGCCCGGTGCAGCTGAACCGCATCTTGTTGTTCCAGTCGGCGTTGTCCTTGCAGACCGGGGTGTTCTGGGTGGCCGCGGCGAAGGCGTTCTGGACCTCGGAGGCCCAGGCGTACGTCAGGCTGCCGTTGGCGGTGTAGTGGGTGACGGGGACGTAGAGGGAGTCGGCGAGCGGAATCTCGGCGTCGAGGTAGGCGGTGTACTCGCGCTGGAGGGCGGCGTCGCGGCCGAGGCGGTCGCGCCAGGCGTTGTAGCCGTCGAGGTCGTCGGCGCGCAGCAGCCGGTACATCTCGGCCAGCTGGTCGGGGTGCTTCTCGCCGAGCAGGTTGAAGAACGTCGCCGCGTACGGGTAGGCGGAGAAGCCCTCGCCCTCCCAGGTGGCGTGGAGGATGCGGTCGACGCTCAGGCGGGGGGTGCCGGCCTGGTCGTCCCAGCCGATCTGGCGGACCATGTACTTGCGGGCCTTGACCCCGTCCTTGCCGGTGGAGCCGGCGAAGTACTCCGCGGTGCCCTCGTTCATGGCGAAGGTGGCGGCGCCGGGCCAGCGCTCGGTGTACCCGACCTCCGGGATCGCCCAGCGGGCGTTGAGGTAGTGCGTGTACTCGTGCCGGAAGAGCTCCTCCAGGCTGAAGTAGGACTCGGTGCTGGTCCGCTGGTAGGTGTAGAAGCTGGACTGCTCCTCCAGGAACATGCCGCCGTTGTTGACGTCGCCGATGCCGAACAGCGGGGACTGCAGCGCCTGGTAGTGGGACTTGGTGTCGTACAGCTGGACCGTCAGCACGGGGTGGTTGTCGCCGGTGAGCGGCTGGTCGGTGCCGAGGACGCGGAAGAACTGGGCCTTGACCTGCTTGGTGGCGTAGTAGAGCTGGTCGGCGGTGGCGCGGTCGAGGGCGGTGCGGACGATCAGCGAGCCGTTGTCGTAGGTGTACGTGTTGGGGAAGAACTCCTGCTTCAGGACCTCGCGGCAGACGTTGTACTGACCGCACAGGCCGAGGCTGTTGACCGGGCCGACGAGGTTGCCCCAGGGGCGGCTCAGCCGGCCGAAGACGCCGGTGGCCTGCTGGAGCGTGGGGCCGATGTCGGCGGTCAACTCGGCCTTGAGGGAGGCGATGCCGGCGAAGCGGCCGTACTCCAGCATCGCGTCGCCGGCGGCCCACTCGCTGTCGGTGCCCTTGAGGTGGGTGTAGCCGGCGTACGCGCGGAAGGCCTGGCGGTAGTCGGCGTCGGCGGCGACCGCGGCGCGGAAGAGGCCCTGCGGGTCCTCGCCGACGTTCTCGATGCCCTGGAAGTTGATCTGGAGGGCGCCCTGCACGGCCCAGTTCCAGCCGTGGTCGCCGACGACGGGGCTTCCCGGGGCGAACATCCGCAGGACCTGCTTGACCAGCGGGAGGCGGGCCACGCGCAGGCCCGGGGCGGTGCTGGTCTGGAGCAGCTCGCCCATCGTGTCGCCGTTGGTGCTGGTGGGGTCGAGGACGCGGGGGTTGGCGGTGTAGGCGCGGATGGCCCGGTCGATGGCCCCGACACTGGCCGCGTCGGAGATGTCGATCTCGGCGTGGCCGAAGTCGAAGAGGACGGCGACGTGCAGGAAGTACCAGAGTTCCTGCTGGTTGAGGTTGTTGGCGCCGTCGAAGCGCGGGGCGAGCTCGGTGATCCGGTTGGCGACGGCCTGGACGTGCGCGGGCGTCATCACCTTGGCGGTTTGAACGTTCCAATTGACCAGCAGAGGGCGCAGGCACTTCTGGTACGTGTGGCTGCGGTCGGAGAGGAAGTCGGCGAGCGCGGCCGGGGAGAGGGAGGTGAACGCCTCCGGGGAGCAGGTGGTGGCCTGGCCGGCGACGTCCGCGAGGGCCGGGGCGGCGGGGTCGCCCGGCTGGCTGCCGGTCGTCGGCTGGAGCGCGGCGGCTCCGGGCCAGCCCTGTGGGCCGGCCGAGCCCGCCCCGCCGGGGGCGGCCCGGTGCGCCGCCTGGTCGGCCGGGGCCGGGGCGGCCTGGGCCGACGCGGCGCCCTGGGTCGCGACGGGTGCCGAGGGGGCCGCGGCCTGCGCGCTCTGGATGAGCGGCACGGCGAGGGCGGCGGTGAGGGCTGCCGAGAGCAGGGCGTTGCGAACGGACGTGGTGGGGGGCACTGATGTTCCTCCGGTGAAGGTGTGGGGGTCGCGCGTGGTGCGTGGCGTCTGCCGGGGGAGGAGGCGGCAGGCGTTTCCTCACCGCAGTTGGGGTGCGGGAGGGGCCGACCTGTGTCGGCGATGTGATGTGTAACATAGTAATGTGAAATAGCATTCACAAGAGGGCGGGAAGTCCGTTACACATCCGTGCTGTAGTCGGCCCCTCCTGACGAGCAGCCGAAGAGGCCCCTCGGCGCTGGGGGCTGAGGGGCCTCTTCGGTTCCGTGCTGTGCGGGCGCCGGGCCCGCCGTGGATGTCCGGCCGGCGCTACTTCTTCGCCTGCGAGATCCGCACCATGTTGCCGGAGGGGTCGCGGAAGGCGCAGTCACGCGGGCCCCAGGCCTGGTCGATGGGCTCCTGGAGCACCTCGGCCCCGGAGGCCTGGACCTTCTCGAAGGCGGCGTCGAGATCGTCGGTGCGGAAGACGATCATCGGCAGCACGCCCTTGGTGAGCAGCGCCTGGAGGGCGTCGCCGTCGGCCTGGGAGCGGCCGGCGTGGGGCTCGGAGAGCACGAACTCCAGGTCCGGCTGGGCCGCGCTGCCGAGGGTGACCCACCGGTGCTCGCCCGAGGAGACGTCGTTGCGGACGTCCAGGCCGAGCGCGTCGCGGTAGAACGAGAGCGAGTCGTCCAGGTCGTTCACGGTGATGTGGCAGTACTGAAGTGCGATGTCCATGCGGGCAACGCTAGGCGGCGGACCGGTCGTCCGCTTCTCGATTCCTGCTCGATCCGCCCACCGGTCCGCCCACCGGTCCGCCCGTCGGTCCGCCGCGCGCGGGGCGGGTGCGCTGCTTCGCCACGCAGGCGGGCATCGCCGTGACGGCGGCGTGCTCACGGCTGCGGTAGACGCTCGGGGTGACGCCCACCACCTCGGTGAAGCGCGAGCTGAAGGAGCCCAGCGACGTACAGCCGACCGTCATGCAGGCGTCGGTCACGCTCATGCCCGCGCGCAGCAGAGCCATCGCGCGCTCGATCCGGCGGGTCATGAGGTAGCTGTACGGGGTCTCGCCGTAGGCAGCCCGGAACTGCCGCGAGAAGTGTGCCGGCGACATCAGCGCGTGGCCGGCCATCGTGGGCACGTCGAGCGGACGTGCGTACTCCCGGTCGATCAGGTCCCGCGCGCGCCGCAGGTGCGCGAGGTTGGCCAGCTCTTCCGGGGTCATGGGTCAAGGGTACGGACCGGTGCTCAGCCGTGTTCCGCCGAGCCGGTGAGCCGGAGCTTGCGCTGGGCCCGCTGGTAGAACGTGGTGTGGCCGAGCCGGACGACGCGTGCGGCGGCGGGCAGCATGGTCACCTCGACGACGTCGCCCGGTGAGACGTGGCCGGCCAGGAGGCCGTCGGCCTCGACGGCGAGGTCGCCGCTGTGCGGCAGGACCTCCAGGTCGAGCCGCTCGCCGCTGGAGAGGAAGACGGAGCGGTTGAACGCGGCGTGCGGAGCCACGGGGGTGATCAGCAGCCCCTCCGCGTTGGGGGAGACGATCGGGCCGCCGGCGGAGAAGCTGTACGCGGTGGAGCCGGTCGGCGTGGCGACCACGACCGCGTCGGCGGTGTAGGCCACGAAGGGCTGACCCTGCACCCGTACGGCGACCGCCGCGGACTTGTGTCCCGGGCTGCGCAGGAGCACGACGTCGTTGAGCGCCGTCTCCTGGGCGGCCCCGAAGCGGGCGTGGACGCCGGAGCGGGCTTCCACGGTGAAGCGTCGGGCGTCGATGGCGTCCAGTGCGGCGGGCAGTTCCGGTATGTCGACTTCGGCGAGGAAGCCCAGGCGTCCGACGTTGACGCCCAGGACGGGCGCGTGGCCCCCGGTCGCGAGCCGCATGGCGCGCAGCATGGTGCCGTCCCCGCCGAGGCTGATCATCAGGTCGGCGCTCGTGGTCATCTCCTCGGCCCCGACCGGAATCGCGTCGCAGCCGATCCGTGCCACTTCCGCGGCCAGCCCCAGGACCTTCGTCCCCCGGGCCCGGCTCCAACGGACCACGGCCTCCACGGTGGGCGCGCAGATGCGTTCGGGGTGGAGCACCAGCCCCACCGTGCCGATGAATCCCATCCGGAGCACCTCGATGTCGGCCGGGCCACTGTTGCTCCCTCCAGTCACGCACAGCCGGTCGCCACCTTCAAGGTCACCGCCGGGCCCTCGTGATCACGTCGAGGTCGCAATCGCCTTGACCGCCTCCCGTCGGCTCGGCCCGACCCGGCACGACCCGGGGCAGCACGATCCGGCACGGCACGGCACGGCACGGCACGGCACGGCCCGGCCCGCCCGGGACGACGGGACCGCCCGCTGCTGCTCGCCACGGAATCCCCGTGCGGGCCGGCTGGTTGGGATTCCAAGAGACGGTCCGACGGCTGCGGCCCCGACGTGCCGGACAGGCGCGCCCGGCCGAGCCCTCACCGGGAGGCGTGTCCCATGGCTGACAGCCCGATCCGGGGGATTGACCCCTCCGCGCGGCCGAGCGGAGAGGGGTGTGTGGAGTGCCTGGCGGGGGACGGGCCGGGGTGGTGGTTCCACCTGCGGCGCTGCGCCGCGTGCGGGCACATCGGCTGCTGCGACTCCTCGCCCTCGCAACACGGCACGAGGCATGCCCGGGAGGCGGGGCACCCGTTCCTCGCCAGTTTCGAGCCCGGTGAGGCGTGGTTGTGGAACGTCGAGACCGAGCAGTACTACGAGGGGCCGGAACTGGCGGCGCCCGCCGCGCATCCGGACTCGCAGCCGGTGCCCGGCCCGCGCGGCAAGGTCCCCGCCGACTGGCAGCTGCACCTGCACTGACGTACCCAAGAGGGTGGGCCGGCAGCCGCGGGCACTGGCGTGCTCAGAGCGGCGGGGCCGGCAGCCGCGGGTCCGTGATCCCACCCGGGCAGGCGAGGCGGCCGACGTCCCAGCCGGCCCGGGCGGCCCCGGCCTGGTACGCGCTCTCGTAGAAGGCGAGCACGGCCGCTCTCGGATCGGGCCGGGTACGGGCGTCGTCGTAGCGCAGGACCGCCAGGTGGCTGTCGTTGAGTTCGATCCACCGGGCGGATGCGGGACTGAGCGGGTCCTCGGCCAGGTGCGCCGGCTCGGGAGTCGTGTAGGAGTAGAAGGCCGGTTCGCCCAGGTTGGCGTCCCCGGGCCAGAACCCGAAGCTGATCAGCTCCCGGGAGTACGCCTCGCGGGTCACCGGGTCCACCTGCGCCGGCTGGTCGAGGGCGCTTCCGGAGAACCGGGTGTGGGCGATGTCGAGCGAGTGCCAGAAGAGGTGGACGGGGCTGACCTTGCCCGAGAACCGCGCCGCGAACTCCTCCAGCACCAGCCCGACCTGGCCGAGCACCTGCCAGTAGCGGTTCGCCCAGGCGGGATCGTAGGTCGCGTGCTCGAAGTCCTCGGCGAACGGGCGGTCGGAGTCGGCCAGCCGGTAGGGCCGGGGGACCGGGATCTCCACCCGGATGCCCGAGGCCGCCAGCGTCTCCAGGGTCTGCCGGTAGAACGAGGCGACGGACAGGCCGGTCAGGGGGAAGGACGCCGCCCTGCCGTCCGCCGTCGCGACGACCAGCCGGTGGTCGACGAAGTCGAAGTCGACGGTGAAGACCGGGTTGCCGTCGACCAGTCCCATGGGCCGGGTGGTGATCCCGCGCCCGGTGAGGTGGAAGGGGACGTTCCACCAGTGGTTGCGCCGCACGCTCGCCGCGAGGCGGACCTTGCCCACCACCTGCGCGAAGCGGTGCAGCGTCTCCTTCGTGTCCCGCCACTCGTCGAGCGGCATCGGTGGGAACAGCTCCATCGTGTGTCACTCCTGTCCGTCGGCCGCAGTTCCATGATGACCACGGTGGTCCGGACGGTGCAGACCGGAGGCCGGATCCAGCGCCCCGGCAGCGACTTCGGAGGGTCACGCCCGGCGGGCCGCGACGAGGTTCGGTCGGCAGCCGGTCGGCGTGCTCCGCTCCCGCGGCCTCCCGGCTCGCTTCGGCGCTGCGACATGCCGCGATCTAGCATGAGACAAGAGGTTCGGCTCGATGCCCCGCACCACGGGGTGAGGAGGCCGCCATGGCGCAGTACGGCAGCGGCGGATTCGGGCAGCCGGACGGTTCCCGGTATCCGCCGATCTCCGAGCACGGCCTGATCGGCGATCTCCGTACCGCCGCGCTCGTCGCCACCGACGGCACCATCGACTGGTACTGCTGCCCGCGCTTCGACGCACCCAGCGTGTTCGCGTCCATACTCGACGCCGACCGGGGCGGCAGCTTCGAACTGTCCGCGGACGTGCCGACCCGGACCCGGCAGTTCTACTTCCCCGACACCAACGTCCTGATCACCCGGTTCTTCGCCGCGGACGGGGTGGCGGAGATCCAGGACTTCATGCCCGTCGTCGACGAGTCCCGCGAGGCGGGCCGTCACCGACTGATCCGGCGGGTGGTGTGCGTCCGCGGGGTGCTCCCGTTCAGGGCGCGGATCGCCCCGCGCTTCGGCTACGGCGCCGAAGCGCACACCGTGCAACTCGAAGGCCACGAGGCCGTGTTCCGCTCGCCGTCACTGACGCTCGCACTGACCTCCACCGCACCCCTGGAGGGCGAGGGGGTGGACGTGCGGTCGCACTTCAAGCTCCTCGAGGGCGAGTCGCACGTGTTCGCCCTCGACCGGATCGGCGACGGCGTCCCGGCCCGGTCGTGCCCGCGTGCCGAGGCGCAGGAGCAGGCCGAGGCGACCGTCCGGTTCTGGCGTCACTGGCTGTCCCGCTCGCAGTACCACGGGCGGTGGCGGGAGATGGTGCACCGCTCCGCGCTCGTGCTGAAGCTGCTCACCTACGCGCCCACCGGCGCGATCATCGCCGCGCCGACCACCAGCCTGCCCGAGCAGGTCGGCGGCGAGCGCAACTGGGACTACCGCTACGTCTGGGTCCGCGACGCCGCCTTCTGCATCTACGCCCTGCTCCGCCTCGGGTTCACCTCGGAGGCCGAGGCGTTCATGGGCTTCATCTCCGAGCACGGGATCATGCGGGGCACCAGGGAGACCGGCCCGCTGCAGATCATGTACGGCATCGACGGGAGCTGCGACCTGCCCGAGTACGAGCTGTCCCACCTGGAGGGGTACCTCGGGTCCGCGCCGGTCCGGGTGGGGAACGCCGCCACCAGGCAGCTCCAGCTGGACATCTACGGCGCGCTGATCGACTCCGTCTACCTCTACGACAAGTGGGGGCAGCCGATCAGCAGCGGTCACTGGGACGAGGTCGGCGCCGTGGTGGACTGGCTCTGCGACCACTGGGACCAGCCCGACGAGGGGGTCTGGGAGACCCGTGGGGGCCGGCGCGACTTCGTGTACTCGCGGCTGATGTGCTGGGTCGCGCTGGAGCGGGCGATCCGGGTGGCGAACCGGCGCGGGCTCCCCGCCGACCTGCCCCGCTGGCGGCAGTGCCGCGACGCGATCTACCGGCAGATCATGGCCCGCGGCTGGTCGGCCGAGCGCGGCGCGTTCGTCCAGGGGCTGGACCACGAGGTCCTCGACGCGTCCCTGCTGATGATGCCGATGGCCAAGTTCATCTCGCCCACCGACCCCAAGTGGCTCTCCACCCTGGACGCGCTCACCTCGGACCTGGTCTCCGACTCGCTGGTCTACCGCTACGACCCGGAGGCCAGTCCGGACGGCCTCCGGGGCTCCGAGGGCACCTTCTCGATCTGCTCCTTCTGGTACGTCGAGGCGCTGGCCCGAGCGGGCCGGCTGGAGGAGGCCCGGCTGGCCTTCGAGAAGATGCTCACCTACGCCAACCACGTCGGCCTGTTCGCCGAGGAGATCGGCCGGACCGGCGAACAACTCGGCAACTTCCCCCAGGCGTTCACCCATCTCTCGCTGATCAGCGCCGCGTTCAACCTGGACCGCGCCCTGGGCTGACGGTGGCGTCACCGGAGTTCGCGCCGACGTCGCACGAGTCGGTGCCGACCTCGCAGGAGTCCGCGCCGACGTCGCAGGACAGGACGCCCGGTTCGCCCTCCGCGACGGTGCGGGCGAGCCGCGCGAGCAGGGAGCGCAGCACCGCCCGTTCGTCCTCGTCGAGGACGGAGAGCAGCGCGTCCTCCGCCGCCCTCACCTGTCGCTGGAGGTCACGGAGGGTTTCGACGCCCAGGGGGGTCGCGACGATCCTGCGGCGGCGCCGGTCGGCAGGGTCGAGCCGGCGTTCCACCAGGCCCGCCGCCACCAGGTCGTCGAGCAGGTAGGTCATCACCGTGCGGTCGATCCGCAGGTAGCCGGCCAGCGCGATCTGGTTCGGCCCGTCACCCTCGACCACGGCCGCGAGCGTCTGAAAGCCGCGGGCGCCCCGGGCGACGCCCGCGAGCACCGGGGAGACGGCGGTCCGGTAGGCATGCGCCACCGCCATGAGCGAGAAGCCGAAGTCCTCCGTGAGGTCGGGACACCCGGCTGCCGGCGTGGTCTGCGCCCCGCTGCCCGTACCAGGAATGCTGCGCATACCAGGAATGATAGGCAGCGGCCCGCTGTTGGCGAGACTGTCTGCTCCGCAGACGATCTGCCGGGCAGCACGAACTCCGCAGGTGCCGGTCGTGCCAGGCACCGCGAACGAGGAAGGCCAGGCCCGTCATGCTCAAGATCGGCATCATCCTCGGCAGCACCCGCCCCAACCGCAACGGCGAACAGGTCGCCACGTGGGTGCTCGACATCGCATCGCGCCGCACCGACGCCGCGTTCGAACTCATCGACCTCCGCGACCACCCGTTGCCGCACCTCGACGAGCCCGCGCCGCCGTCCCTGGGGAACTACCGGAACGAGCACACGCGGCGGTGGGCGGAGGAGATCGCATCGTTCGACGGCTTCGTCATCGTGACGCCGGAGTACAACCACGGCATCCCCGGCGTGCTGAAGAACGCGCTCGACTTCCTCTACGCCGAGTGGAACAACAAGGCGGTCGGCTACGTGTCCTACGGCGCGGTCGGCGGCGTCCGCGCCGTCGAACAGCTGCGCCTGGTCGCCGCCGAGCTCCAGATGGCCGACGTACGCCAGCAGGTCGCGCTGTCCCTGATCACCGAGTTCGAGGGCTACCACGTCTTCAAGCCCGGCGACTACAACCTGCCCGCCCTGAACACGATGCTCGACCAGGTCGTCGCCTGGAGCACCGCACTGGCGCCGCTGCGCGCCCCGTCACCCGTCGCGGCGTGAGCGGAACGGCCGCCGCGTGTCCGGCCCCTCCCTCACCCTGACCGGGGTGGGACCGGGGCCGGGGCCGGCCGCCAACGGTCACCCGGTGTCGATGAGGTCGATGAGACGGGGCGCGTGCGGCGCGGGCGGGCGTCGACGAGCCCGGTCAGCTGTCGCCCGGCAGGGACTCCATGGCCTCCCGGGCCCGCTTCTCCAGCTCCTCCGGCGGCACGTCCTCCACATGGGTGGCCACGTGCCACCGATGGCCGAACGGGTCCTCGAACTGCCCGGACCGGTCGCCGTAGAACTGGTCCTTCACCGGATCCAGCTCCGTGGCGCCCCCGGCGAGGGCCCGGGCGAAGGCCCCGTCGACGTCCTCCACGTAGACGTAGAGGTGCACCGACGTGCCGCCCACCGTCTTCGGCCCGCGGAATCCCATCTCCGGGAACTCGTCCGCGAGCATGATGACCGAGTTGCCGATCTGGAGCTCGGCGTGACCGAGCTTGCCGCCGGGCGCCGGCGACCTCATGCGCTCCGTCGCACCGAGGACGGAGACGTAGAAGTCGATCGCGGCTGCCGCTCCGTCGACGCAGAGATACGGCGTGACGCGCGGGTGGTCCTCCGGAACGGGCTTGACGCTCACTTGCTCCGCCTTCCGATCGGTAATGATCATTCCGATGCCCTGCACGACCCTCGAATTCGACTAAATCGGGCATATCGAACTGCAGGACCAGAATGGCACGCGCCGGCACGCCGTGCGGTCCGGTCGGGGTCGGCGGGCACGTCGTCGGCGCGGTGGCGGCATGCCCGCGTCCCCGCGGTCCTCGTACGTGCGAGTCGGGAGCAGGTGTGCCGGGTCCAATCCGTTCACCGCCCGTCTCCGAACTGCCAGGGACCACCCGGCGGCACGGGAGGAAGACCGATGACACACCACGGCACGCCCACCGCGGCCGCGGCACCGCCACGCACCGATTCCGGGGCCGGGCCCCCACCGCCCGGCGGAGTTCCACCGGCCCCGACCACAGGAGGAGCCCGAACGGACGACCGGGGACCGAGGAAGTGCCCGGGCGGAGCGGGAAGGCGGTGAGCGGGATGCCACGAGAGGCAGCAGCCGAGGTGATCGTGGTGGGGGCGGGCCTGGCCGGACTGGCCTGCGCGCTGGACCTCACCGCCGCGGGCCGCGAGGTACTCGTCCTGGAGGCCGCCGACGACGTGGGCGGGCGGATGCGCACCGACGTGGTGCAGGGGTTCCGTCTCGATCGCGGCTTCCAGGTCTTCAACACGTCCTATCCGCAGGTCAAGCGGCGTCTGGAGCCGGCTTCGCTGGGGCTGTGCCCGTTCACGCCCGGGTTCCTGCTCGCCGACGCGCGGGGCCTGCGTCGCGTGGTGGATCCGACCCGGCGCCCCGGGCAGGCCCTCGACCTGCTGACCGGCAGGCTGCTGCCGCTGCGCGACCTTGCGGCCCTGGGGTTGCTGGGGGCGGGCGATGCGGCGCTGCCCACCGCCGTGCTCAGACGGCTGCCGGAGACCAGCACCGGTCGGGCGCTGCGACGTGCCGGGGTGTCGCGTCGCACCGTCGACGAGGTGCTGGCCCCGTTCCTGGCCGGGGTGTTCCTGGAGGAGGGACTGGAGACCTCCAGCCGGATGTTCCACTTGGTGTGGCGCAGCCTGGTGCGTGGGAGCCTGTGCCTGCCGCGGGACGGCATCGGCGCCGTCCCGCGGCAGCTGGCGGCCCGGCTGCCGCCGGGCCGGCTGCTGTGCGGCACACGGGTGGACCGGGTGACGGCGGACGGTGTGGCGCTCGCCGACGGGTCGGCACTGCGGGCCGGCGTGGTCGTGGTGGCGACGGGGATGTCGCAGGCCGCCCGGCTGCTGCCGGGCCTACGGGTGCCGACGGCGCGGGCGGTGACGACGTTCTACCACGCGGCGCCGGTCAGCCCGCTGAGCGAGCCGACGCTCGTCGTGGACGCGGGCCGGCAGGTGCTCAACACCGTGGTGATGTCGGAGGTCGTCCCCGGTGTCTCTCCGGACGGTCGGGCGCTGGTGGCGACCTCGGTGCTGGGGACGGAGGCGAGCGAGGAGGCGGCCCGGTTGCGGGCGGGCGAGTTGTACGGGGCGGACACGTCGGGGTGGCGGCTGCTGTCCGACTACCGGATCGCGGAGGCCCTGCCGGCCGGGCCGGCCCCGCTCGCACTCAGCCGTGGCACCCGGTTCGGGCCGGGCCGTCACGTGTGCGGGGACCATCGGGCCACGGCCTCGGTGCAGGGTGCGCTGGCCTCGGGCGCGCGGGCGGCCCGGGAGGTGTCGGCCGACCTGGCCCGTGCGACGGGAGTCCGTACCGGACGGTGAAGGTATCCGTGCGAGGTCAGGTGGAAGCGCCGTCGGCGCAGCACCCGGCGGGCCACCACCACGACGACCGGTCCGTCCCGCAAAACGCTGCACAAACGGTTCAACTGGCCCCGGCACGGTGAATCGCTGCACCGTGACACCGTGACACCGCAAACGCAGGCCCATGACGATACGTGCTCCACCGGCCGGCCACGGCCGGGGGCCGAGAATCTGCGCAGCCTCCTCACGCTCTCGGCGCGCGGCGACGAAGCGGCGTACGAGCGGCTCTACCACGCGGTCGCCGGGCCGGTCTACGGAGTGGCACTTCGGACACTGCGCAATCCGGCCCACGCTGAGGAGGTCGCCCAGGAGGTCCTGCTGGAAGTGTGGCGCACCGCCGCGGCCTACCGGCCGGAGCGCGGGTCGGTGATGACCTGGGTCCTGACCATCGCGCACCACCGGGCGGTGGACCGGGTGCGCGCCGCCACGGCGGCCGCCGAGCGCGACCAGCGCGTCGCGTTCCGGGAGCCGGCGGAGAGCGATCCGCTGGACGATCAGGTGGTCCGCTCCCTGGACCGGGCGCGGGTCAGGGCCGCACTCGCGGGCCTGAGCCGGGTGCAGCGCGAAGCCGTGGTCCTGGCCTACTACGGCGGGTACTCGCAGCGGGAGATCGCGCACCTGGTCAGCGTGCCGCTGGGCACCGTCAAGACCCGGATCCGCGACGGCCTGACCCGTCTCAGGGCCGCCTTCGCGTTCGCCTCCGACCGGCCGGGCACGAGGGACGAGCCGACGGCGCTGCGCCCCGGTCGCCGGGCGGGAGCGGGAGGAGAACGATGACGCCTTCACGCCGTACGACCGAGTCGGTGTGGGACTACCCGCGTCCACCGATCGTCCGGGCCGCTCCCGGCCGACTGGTCGAGGTGTGGTTCGGCGGCACACTGGTCGCTTCCAGCAGGGGCGCCGTGCGGGTGCTCGAGACGAGCCACCCGCCGGTGTACTACCTGCCGGCCGGCGATGTGGTCACCGAACTGCTCACGCCGGCCGGGGGAGTGAGCTTCTGCGAGTGGAAGGGGCAGGCCCGCTACTGGGACCTGGAGGTCGGTTCCCGCCGGGCGGCGCGCGCGGCGTGGAGCTATCCGAAGCCCCTGCCTGCGTACCGGGACCTTCGCGACATGGTGGCGTTCTACCCCGGTCGCGTGGACCGGTGCACCGTGGACGGTGAAACCGTGCAGGCCCAGGAGGGCGACTTCTACGGCGGATGGATCACCGGCGAGATCACCGGCCCGTACAAGGGAGCCCCGGGTACATCGGGCTGGTGAGCGCGCCACGGCGGCCCTCCCTGTCGTCGCGTCCTCGTCGCGATGCGGTGCACAAACGCTGCGATTGCCCGGACGCGGCCGACAGGCCAGCATGGAGTCGTCAATCGATCAAGGGCGCCGGGCTCCGGGTTGCCGGGCTCCAGGAGGCACCGAAGCGCCACCGTCACATCCTGTCGGCCCGTTCTGTCGACCCCCTCGATCGAGGGGCGGCCGCCCGGGGCCCTCGGACCATCCCGACTGCGGGAGGACGCCATGACCGTCGACCAACAGCCCCTCGTGCGCGAGCGACCCGTTCCGGCGGGTCCGCCCGCCGAGACGCCCGAATGCGAGGCCTCCACGTGTGCGGGGATCTCCACTCCGGAGTCGGTCGAGCTGCACACGGCCTGGCCCGGCTGGATTCCCCTGATGGTCATCGTCGTCATGGTGGTGTCCTGCGTCGGCTTCGCGGTGGGGAGGATCGCAGGATGGTGACCTCGCCGACCGGCAACGACACCGGGGCACGGGACGGTGCCCCGCAGGGAGCGTCGGACCTCGTGGAGGACGCGGGGCTGCCGACCGGGGGTGTGGCGCAGCGCCTGGGCGTGTCACCCACCACCGTCCGCTCGTGGGAACGCCGCTACGGCATCGGCCCCGCCCGTCGGGAAGCAGGTCACCACCGCCGCTGGAGTCCGCAGGACATCGCCGTCCTGGAGGCGATGTGCCGCCTGACGGCCCGCGGGGTACCGCCGGGCGAAGCCGCCCGGGCCGCCCTGGCCGAACGCGCCGCGGCCAACCGTGACGCCGGGCTTCCTCTCGCCCTCCGTCAGCCCGCAACCGCCGGAGCCGGAGGCGAGCACGCCGGCCCGGGCCCGGGAGGGAGCCGCGCCCTGCGCGTGGGGACGGTACGCCCCGAGTGCCGCGGCCTGGCCCGGGCGGCGGTTCGGCTCGACGCGCCGGAGGTCGTCCGGATCCTGCGTGAAGCCGTCGGGGCACTCGGGGTGATCGACGCCTGGACGGAGGTCATCATGCCTGCCCTGCGCGCGGCCGGACGCAAGTGGGCCGCGGACGGCGAGCAGTACGTCGAGGTCGAGCACCTGCTCTCGTGGAACGTGTCGACCGTCCTGCGCGGCGTGGCGGTCGAGTCCGTCACCACCCGGTCCGTGCGGCCCGTGCGGCCCGTGCTCCTGGCGGCGACGCCCGCCGAACAGCACACCCTGCCGCTCGAAGCCACCGCCGCAGCGCTGACCGAGCGTGCCCTTCCCTTCCGCATGCTGGGCGCGGCCGTCCCGACCCGGGCCCTGCTGGACGCGGTCCACCGGCTCGGACCGGGCGCCGTGATGATCTGGTCCCAGGGCCACCACACTGCGGACCGGGAGCTGGCGGGCCGGGTGAGTGGGAGCACGTGGGGCCCGCGCGGCGCCCGCAGCCGGGCACTGGTGGTGACCGCCGGCCCCGGCTGGGCCCGCACCCGGCCCCTTGCCGGCACGGTCAGACCCCGTACCCTCGCAGCCGCCGTCGACCTGCTCGAACAGGCGGTCACGGGCTGAAGCCCGCACGTCGGCCCTTCCGCATCGCGGGTCACCCGCGTCCTGCACGGACACCGAGCGCCGGGAGTCCGCTCGCCTCCGCCCCGCCGCCGGCACCGGACAACACGGGCCGGGTGGGGCCACGGTTTTGTCGGTCCGGGTGAACGGAGCCGGCACGCGGCGCCTTCGTCGCCCCGAACGGTCCGGGCTCCTCACGGTCGGAAATTCGGGCCAATCCGCGTCCGAGCCGGTTCCGAAGGTTCCGTGCAACGACAATGCGGGCCCGCCGCGGCCCGTCGGGAGGGGCTCTCGTGACCGTGTTCGACAACGTTTCCACCACCCGGACCGCCCCTGCGGACGGCGCTGCCCGTGCGCGCCGGGTCGCGGTGGTCGGGGCCGGCGTGGCCGGGCTCACCGCGGCGTACGAGCTGTGCCGGGCCGGGGTGGAGGTCGAGCTGTTCGAGGCTGACGGACGTCTCGGGGGCCACGCCCACACCCAGGACGCGACCACGGCGGACGGGCGGGCACTGGCCCTGGACACCGGGTTCCTGGTCCACAACGAGCGGACCTACCCGCACCTGGTGCGTCTGTTCGCCGAGCTCGACGTCCGCACCCAGGACAGCGAGATGAGCATGTCCGTGCGCTGCGACGGCTGCGGCCTGGAGTACGCGGGCGCACGCGGACCGGCCGGCCTGCTCGCCCGCCCCGGCGCCCTGGTGCGCGGGCGGTACCTGCGGATGCTCACCGAGGTGCCGCGCTTCCACCGGCTCGCCCGCCGACTGCTCGCCGCCCCCGCAGCCGGCGACCCGAGCCTCGCCGACTTCCTCGCCGGCGCGGGCTTCTCGCCGTACTTCGTGAGCCACTTCATGACCCCGGTGGTGTCCGCCGTGTGGTCCTGCGCCCCCGACCTGGCGGGCGACTACCCGGCGCGCTACCTGTTCACCTTCCTCGACAACCACGGCATGCTCGGCGTGACGGGCTCACCGACCTGGCGGACCGTCGTCGGCGGCTCCCGCACCTACGTCGAGAGGATCGCCGAGCGGCTCACCGCCGTCCACCGCTCCACCCCGGTCCGGGCGGTGCGCCGCCACCCCGACGGCATCACCGTGACCACGGAGGACGGACACTCCACCGAGGCCGACGCCGTCGTGGTCGCCACCCACGCCGACCAGGCACTGCACCTACTCGCCGACCCGACCGCCGCCGAGCTCGACGTCCTCGGCGCCTTCACCTACTCCCGCAACCCGACCGTGCTCCACCGTGACCCCACCGTCCTGCCCACCGTGCGCTCGGCCCGCGGATCATGGAACTACCGGATGCCCCACTGCACCGCCCCCTCCGACCGGGTGCGGGTCAGCTACCACCTCAACCGGCTGCTGCGCCTGGACACCGCCGACCACTACCTGGTCACCCTCAACGAGGACCGCGACGCCCCGGTCCCGGAGCACCTGGTGGTCTCCCGCACCGTCTACGAGCACCCGGTCTACACCGCGCGCACCGTGGCCGCACAGCGCCGACTGCCCGAACTCGCCACCGCCCGAACGGCGTTCGCCGGCGCGTACCACGGCTGGGGCTTCCACGAGGACGGCTGCCGCTCGGGTGTCGAGGCGGCACGGTCCCTGCTGGGGGTGGTCGCGCCGTGAGCACTCTGCCCGGGCCCTGGGGCGCGGTCCTCTACGACGCCCGCACCACCCACGTGCGCACCGAGCCCCCGCGGCCCGCCTTCCGCCACCGCGGCTACCTGTGGCTGGTGGACCTGGACCGCCTTCCCCGGCTTCCGTGGCCGCTGCGGCCGCTGGCCGCCTTCCGGCCGCGCGACCACGGCCCCGCCCGTGACACGGGGGAGCCGACCATCCGTCAGGACATCGACCGGTACCTGGCGGCGCACGGAGTCCGGCTCGGGCGCGGCCGGGTGCTGATGCTCACCCAGGCCCGCTCGCTGGGGTACGTGTTCAACCCGCTGACCGTGTACTGGTGTCACGACGAGGCGGGTCGCCCGCTGTGCACGGTCGCCGAGGTCCACAACACCCACGGCGGCCGGCACCGCTACCTGCTGCCGCCGGACCCGGACGGCCGCAGCGAGACTCCGAAGGACTTCCACGTCTCACCGTTCTTCCCCGTCGACGGCCGCTACCGGATGGTGCTGCCCGAGCCGGGCGAGCGGCTGGGTCTGACCGTCCACCTGGAACGGGAGGGCTCCCGGGTCTTCACCGCCACCGTCCGCGGCACCGGCCGGCCCGCCGGCCCGGCCGCCCTCCTGCGCGCCGCGCTCACCCACCCGTTCGCCACCCGGGCCGTCAGCCTGCACATCCGCTACCGCGGCATCCGCCTGTGGCTGAGCGGCCTGCCCGTACACCCCTGCCCGCCCGCCGACGAGGCCCGGCCCGCGACGAACCCCACGCCCACGGAAGAGGTTCCAGCCCCATGACGACCACGGTCTCCCCGGCAGCGACGTCGGCACCCGTCGTCGACCCCGCGCGCTGGCCGGACGTCGCCCGGGTGCCGCAGGTGCCGCTGCGCGCGGCCGTCGCCGCACGGCTGCTGCGCCGGGTCGCCGCCCGCCGAGGTCTGCACGTCGAACTCCCCGACGGCCAGGCCCTGCAGCCCGCCCCGACCGGAGCGCCGGTCCTGCGCCTGCACCACCCGAAGGACTTCCTGCACCGGGTCGGCGAGAGCGGACTGATCGGCTTCGGCGAGTCCTACCAGGCCGGCGACTGGGACAGCCCCGACCTCGTCGCGCTCCTCACGGAGCTGGCCACCGCCCCCGAAACCCTGGTGCCCACCGGCGCCCAGTGGCTGCGCAGCCTCTACGTCCAGCGCCCGCCGGACGAGGAACTGTCCACAACGGCCAACGCCCGGCGCAACATCCACCGCCACTACGACCTGTCGAACGACCTGTTCGCGCTCTTCCTCGACCCGAGCATGACGTACTCCTCGGCACTCTTCCCAGCCGTCCCCGGCCGGCCGCCGGCCGCGCACCGGGCCGACCTGCCCGCCGCCCAGCACCGCAAGATCGACCGCCTGCTCGACCTCGCGAACGTCGGCCCCGGCACCCGGCTGCTGGAGATCGGCACCGGCTGGGGCGAACTCGCCGTGCGCGCCGCCGCCCGCGGCGCCCGCGTCGTCAGCCTCACCCTCTCCGAGGAGCAGCTCGCCCTCGCCCGCCGCCGGATCACCGACGCCGGCCACGGGGGGCGAGCAGAGGTCCGGCTGTGCGACTACCGCGCCGCCGAGGGCGAGTACGACGCGGTCGTGAGCGTGGAGATGATCGAGGCCGTGGGACGGCCGTTCTGGCCGGACTACTTCACCACCCTCGACCGCGTCCTCGCCCCCGGCGGACGCGTCGCCCTGCAAGCGATCACCATGCCGCACGACCGGATGCTCGCGAGCAGCCGCACCTACACCTGGATCCTCAAGTACATCTTCCCCGGCGGCCTCATTCCGTCCGTGCGGGCGATCCGGGAGACCACCGCGCGCCACACCCGGCTGCGTGTCACCCGTGCCGACGCGTACGGGCCGCACTACGCCGAAACCCTGCGCCTGTGGCGCGAGCGCTTCACCGAACAGTCCGCGCAGGTCGCGGCCCTCGGCTTCGACGAGGTGTTCCGGCGGATGTGGGAGCTCTACCTCGCCTACGCCGAAGCCGGCTTCCGCACCGGCTACCTGGACGTCCACCAGCTGCTCCTCACCCGGGACGAGGCGACGGCATGAGCGCCGCGGGCCCGCTCGAGAAGGCGAACGGACACCTGCTCGGCCGCCCGAGCGCCGGCACCGCCGGGCCACCGGCTCCGTTGCCCGTGCGGGCGCGGCCGACCCGGCAGGCCGGCGGCGGCGGGACCACCACGACGTCGAGCCCGTGGTCCACGACGCCCGGCGGATCCTCGTCCGAGGTCCGTCGGGCCGACCGGTGCGGGGGCCCGACGTGAACGCCGGCGCCTTCGCGCTCAACGCGGCCGTCAGCGCCGGTGTGGCCCTGGCCGTCTTCCTCGTCGCGTTCGCGGTCGGGGTGCGCAGCGGGCGCCACCGGGGTGCGGACGTGGCCTGGGGGCTGGCGTTCACCGCTGTCGCGCTGAGCGGCTACGCGTTCTCCGACGGCTCCGGTGACTCCGGGCGCCGGCTGCTCGCGACCGTGCTGGTCGTGGTGTGGGGCCTGCGCCTGTCCGCGCACCTGTGGTGGCGCTCCCGGGGCGCGCCGGAGGACCCGCGGTACGCCCGGATGCTCTCCCGCGGACCCGAGGGCGCGGCTCGTACCCGGTTCGCGCTGCGGATCGTCTACCTGTTGCAGGCCGCCCTCGTGTGGTTCGTCTCCCTGCCGGTCCAGGCCGCCCAGTACATCCCTCGTCCGCCCGGTGCGCTCGCCTGGGCGGGTACGGCGCTGTGGGCGGTCGGCCTGTTCTTCGAGGCGGCGGGGGACCGCCAGCTCACCCGCTTCAAGGCCGACCCCGCCAACCGGGGCCGGATCATGGACCGGGGTCTGTGGCGCTACACCCGTCACCCCAACTACTTCGGCGACGCCTGCGTCTGGTGGGGTCTCTTCCTCCTCGCCGCCGACACCCCGATCGGCTGGGCGTTCGTGCTCAGCCCGCTCCTGATGACCTACCTGCTCGCCTTCGGCAGCGGCAAGCCGCTGCTGGAGCGCCAGTTGGGCGCGCAGCGGCCGGGCTGGGCCGAGTACGCGGCCCGCACCAGCGGCTTCCTGCCCCTACCGCCTCGTCGAACTCCCAACGCCCCGTCGTCCCCGAGGTCCCGACCATGACCGTCTCGATCGCCCTGTTCACCCAGGACCTGCGCCTGCACGACAACCCCGTGCTGCACGCCGCGCATCGCACGGCCGACCAGGTCGTCCCCCTGTTCGTCCTCGGCCCTGCCGCGGAAGCCGCGGGCTTCGCCGCCCCCAACCGGCGGGCGTTCCTCGCTGACTGCCTTGTCGATCTCGACGGTTCACTGCGTCGCATCGGCTCCCGGCTGATCGTTCGCGCGGGCGACCCGGCCGAGGAGACGGCCCGCGTCGCCGTCGAGGCCGGCGCGGCCACCGTGCACGTCGCCGCGGGCGTCAGCGCCTTCGCCCACCGGCGCGAGGCACGGCTGCGAGAGCTGTTCGGCGACCGTCTGCACGTCCACGACGCCTCCGTGACCGTGGTCCCACCGGGCCGGATCACCCCGGCCGGCCGCGACCACTACGCGGTCTTCACCCCCTACCACCGTGCCTGGCAACAGGTGTCCCGCCGCGCGGTGTTCGGCGCACCCCGCGAGCTCGGTACGCCGAGCGGCCTCGGGAGCGAGGGGCTGTCCGTCGTCCGGCCGGACTCGCCCGCGTTGCCGCCGGGGGGTGAGAGCGCCGCCCGCGAGCGGTGGCGGCGGTGGGACGTCGACGCCTACGCCGACGTGCACGACGACCTCGCGGCGGACGACACCTCCAGGCTGTCGCCGTACCTGCACTTCGGCTGCCTGTCACCGACGGAACTCGTCACCCGCGCCCTGCGGCACGACGGTGCGGGCGCCCGGGCGTTCGTCCGGCAGCTCGCGTGGCGCGACTTCCACCACCAGGTCCTCGCCGCCCGCCCCGACGCGGCGAACGGCGACTACCGTGACCGGGACGACCACCGGCACCGTGACGAGGACGAGGCCGAGGCGTGGCGGCGGGGGCGCACCGGCTACCCGATCGTCGACGCCGGCATGCGCCAGCTCGCCCACGAGGGCTGGATGCACAACCGTGCCAGGCTGCTGACGGCGAGCTTCCTCGCCAAGAGCCTGTACCTGGACTGGCGCATCGGCGCCGCCCACTTCCTCTCGCTCCTGGTCGACGGCGACGTGGCCAACAACCAGCTCAACTGGCAGTGGGTCGCGGGTACGGGCACCGACACCCGGCCCAACCGCATCCTGAATCCGCTCCGTCAGGCCGACCGCTACGACCCGAGCGGGGCGTACGTGCGCCGGTGGGTGCCCGAACTCGCCCACCTGCCCGGTCCCGCCGTCCACCGGCCCTGGCTCTTCGGCGGAGACTACCCGGCCCCGATGATCGCGCCGGAGGCCCTGACCGTGCGGTTCCAGCACGGGAGACCCTGACGAGCGGCCCTCGCACGCCGGGAACCCGAGCGCAGCACGGGAGCAGTGGGAGCGGTCCGGGGACCGGACGCCCAGCGGCGGTGTTCGGCCCGGCCCCCGGACCGACCATGCCGTGACGATGGCTGGGCTGCGGGCGAAGCAGTCCGAGGCCGGTGGTGGACGGTGGGCCGGCCGGCCCACCACCGGTTCTCAGGTGAACGACAGCAGCATCACCGGTGCGGCGCTGGGGTGGGTCGAGCCCCCGGCCGGCTCCACCGTGACGCCGATGCCGGTCGCCCCGTCCAGCGGCCCGGACAACAGCAACGCGCCCTCCCCGCCGGGGAGGAGCCCGGCCGACCGCATCGTCCCGGAGTCGTTGAACCACAGCTGGTACGTGGTGCCCGCGGCCGTGGCCGGCAGGCCGGCGGCGATGAAGCCGGCCTGCCCACGGCTCTTCGACCACACCACCGTTCCCACACCGGCGCCGCCGGCCGCGGTGCCGGTGACCGTGCGGGCGTCAGGCGCGGTGAGCAGGCCGGCGAGCCGGTCCGCCTGGTGTCGGAGTGCGGCCGCCCGGGCCCGGGCCTGGTCGGCCTGCTGGTGCTGCTGTACGGCCAGGCCACCGGCGCCGGCCGCGACGGCCAAGCAGGCGGCCAGGGCGAGCTTCGTCCAACGGCTCGCCCGCCGACCGGACCGCAGTGCCCGAACGGGCGCGGGGACGGTGCGGGGTGCCTCCTGCCGCACGCTCGGCAGGGCAGCCATCACCCGCCTCCTCAGGGCCTCCGGAGGCACAACCGCCTGAGCGGCCCCGAGCCTGGCCAGAGTGCCGGCGAACTCGGCCACCTCCTGGGTGCAGGCCGCGCAGCGGGCCAGGTGTTCCTCGAACTCCGCGCGTTCGGCGGGCTCCAGGGCGTGCGTGGCGTAGGCGCCGGTCAGGGCGTGCAGGTCGGTGGCGTTCACGCTCCCACCCCCAGGCAGTCGCGCAGCCGGATCAGCCCGTCGCGCATACGGGTCTTGACCGTTCCCAGCGGTACGCCGAGGACCTCGGCGACCTGTGGGTAGGTGTAGCCGCGGTAGTACGCCAGCGTCAACGACTCCCGCTGCAATCCGGTCAACGTCCGCATGCACCGCCGGACCTGCTCGCGTTCCAGCCTGCCCTCGACCTGCTCGGCGACCTCGTCGAACGCCGGCGCGTGGGCGGCCGCCGCCGTCCGCTGGTCGCGATCGGCCGCCGCCTGCGCGGAGCGGACCCGGTTCACCGCGCGCCGGTGGGCGATGGTCAGAACCCACGGCATCACCTCGCCGTGCTCGGCCCGGTAGCGGGCCGCGGTGCGCCACACCTCCAGCAGCACCTCCTGGGCGACCTCCTCGGACTGCGCGGGATCGCGCAGCACCCGACGCACCAGGCCCAGCACCGGCCCGGCCACCGCGTCGTAGACCCCGGAGAACGCGTCCTGGTCCCCCAGGGCGACACGGCCGAGGAGTTCCTCCAGGTCGGGTCCGGTACGGCCCGGCCCGGAGAGGTGGACGACGGCGTTCATCCGGCCACCACTGCGGCACGAAGATCGGGCGGCAAGCCCCACGAGCGGGCGGCGGGCATCACGAGCCTCCCCACGATGCGGCCGGAGCGCAGCCCCGGCCGGGCGGACAGTACGAAACTCACATCCGCCCTTCGGAGCAGCGGAGCGCCCGGATTGGTCGGCGGGCACGCCCGTCCGCGATGGCGTCGGTGAGCCGGCGGGCCGACGAGGCGGCGGTGCGCAGGTCAGGCCGGGGTCGAGGTGCTGGGGGCGGAGGTGCCGGCGGTGCTGCGCGTGCGGGCGGCGGGGAAGTCCCGGGTGCGCCCGACGGGGGAGAACAGCAGGATCAGGGCGGCGAGCGGGACGCCGGCGGCGGTGAGCCACATCGCGGGGCGCAGGCCGAGCGTCGTACCGAGGACGCCGGCGAGGACGGCGCCGAGCGGGATGGTGCCGTAGTTGAGGACGGCGGCGCTGGCGGTGATCCTGCCGAGCAGTCCGGGCGGGCAGTAGCTCTGCAGGAAGCCCGACTTGAGGACGTTGCCCGCGACCACCCCGGCGGAGACGCTGAACCCGCCCGCGAGGTAGAGCAGCACGCCGGCGCCGCCGGTGGTGAGCGGGATCAGCAGGGCGAGGCCGGACAGGCCCAGTTCGAAGAGGAGCATCGCACGGGCGGTGCCGATCCGGGCGGCGGCCCGGCGGGCGGTGAACGCCCCGGCGATGCCGCCGCTCGCCGCGACCGCGATCAGCCCGCCGACCGTGCCGGAGGCGAGCCCGACCTCGCGGACCAGGAAGGCGACCTGGATCGACTGGTACCCCATCAGCGCCAGGTTGGAGGCGGCGCCGAACAGCGTCAGCGTGCGCAGCCAGCGGTCCCCGGCGACCAGGCGCAGGCCCTCGCCGACCTCGCGTCGCAACGCGCGCTCCCTGCGCGGGGCCGGGGTCTCGCGGTGGCGGATCCGGGCCAGGCAGACGAGCGAGACCAGGAAGGTGGCGGCGTTGGCGAGCATGCCGTTCACCGCGCCCGCGAACTGGGCGATCAGACCGCCGGAGCCGAGGCCGGCGATCTGGGCGGCGGAGGCGCTGCCGTGGAGTTTGGCGTTGCCCTCGGGCTGGTCGGCCGGGTCGAGCAGGTCGGGCAGGTAGGCGGTGTAGGCGGTCTGGAAGAAGACGGCGGCGGTGCCCGTCAGCAGCGAGACGGCCAGCAGCAGGCCGATGCTCAGGTGGCCGAGCCGGTCGGCCACCGGGACGGCGAGGAACAGCAGCAGTGAGACGGCGGCGGTGGCCAGCATGACGGGCCGGCGGGCTAAGCGGTCCACCCAGACACCGGCCGGCAGGCCGATCACCAGCCACGGCGCCCAGGCGGCGGCGTTGAGCAGGCTGATCTGCAGGGTGGAGGCGTTCAGGTCGGAGACGGCGATCAGTGGCAGGGCCACTCCGGTGACGGAGGCGCCGAACTTCCCGGCGGTCTCGCCGGACCAGAGAAGCCGGAAGTCGCGGTTGCGGCGCAGTAGTCCGCCGCGTGCGCCGCGGCTCACTCGGTGCCCCGGGGCCGGCGCGGGAAGGACTGGAGCTGCACCACGACCGGCAGCGCGCCCGGGTCGGGCACGCTGCCCGGGTCCGCGGTGTGGCGGGCGATGGCCTCGGCCAACTCCTCGTTGAGCGACTGGAGTTGTGCGGGCGTCAGGTGCAGCTTGGTCCAGTCCGAGATGGTGCCGACGTTGCGCCACTCGTCCTCCCACTCCTCGTTGACGTAGGAGGTGACCCGGTTGAAGTACTGCTGCACCAGCTCGTGCATGTAGAGGGAGAGCGCGCCGCGGGTCTCGGGGTCGTCGCGGAAGTCCGCGGTTTCGAGCCGGTTGGCCACGGGCACCCGGCGCCACCAGCGTTCGCGCTTGGTGCCGCGGCCGGTCTCCTCCTCGATGAAGCCGTGCTCGGCGAGGTGGCGCAGGTGCCAGCTGACGGTGCCGGTGTTCTCGCCGAGCCGCTTGGCGAGCCGGGTGGCGGTGGACGGGCCGTCCAGGTTGAGCAGTTCGAAGATCTGCATCCGCAGCGGGTGGGCCAGTCCGCGAAGGCTCCGGGCGTCGATCCGGCGCTGCGGCCGGGCGTGCGGGGCGGGCTGTTCGGGGTGCTCGGGGTGCTCGGGGTGTTCGGGACTCTCGCTCATGACGCCATCGTAGGTTGCAGAGGATCCTCTGCATAGAGGTGTCTGCAGAGAATCCTCTGCAACATGGAGATGACGGTCCGCGGCGCCGGCTCTGCGATCATGCCGGGATGCGATCACTGGCGGAGCTGACAGAGGTGGACGACCCGGCCTGGCCGGTGCTGGAGGAGCTGTTCGGGGGCGGCGCCGCGGAGGTCGAGGTCTGCCCGGCCGACCCGGCCCGCGGACCGGTCGGGCTGGAACAACTCCAGGTCACCACCAGGTCGTTCCTCGGCGCGGTGGTCGCCCACAGCGGCGGCCTGCTGCTGGACGGTGGCTGGCTGCGGGTCTACGGCGGGCCGGGCGGGCTGCCGTCGCTGGCCGAGGTCAACGCCTTTCCTGCGGCCGTCGACCCCGACTGGCGGCCGGCCGACGGGCTGGTCGTCGCCCACGACGTCCTCGGCGGGGTCTTCGCGCTCAACGGCATGGAACCGGAGCGGCCCGGGGCGCCGGGGGAGATCGTCTACTTCGCGCCCGACAGCCTGGAGTGGGAGGCGCTCGGCGCCGGGTACGCGGCCTGGCTGGAGTGGCTGCTGTCGGGGGCGCTCGACCAGTTCTACGAGAGCCTGCGCTGGCCGGGCTGGCGGGAGGAGACGGCCGGGCTGGCCGCGCACCAGGGTGTGGCGGTCTACCCGTTCCTCTGGACGGAGCAGGCCCGGGAGGATCTCGCCGGCACCACCCGCAAGCCGGTGCCGATGGCCGAACTCCTCGGCATCGCGGGTGACTTCTGTGCCCAGCTGGGCGTGGCCGATCCGGGCTTCCTCGGGCGGGTCGGCCAGTAGAGGCCGGTCGGTAGAGCCGCCTCGCCGTGGCCGAGTCCTCGGGCGGCGCCCCCGACGCGCCAGCTGCCCGGCCAGCGCCCCGACCAGGGCGAACCGTGCACCCGGCCGGGCCGCGCCGACGGCGGCGGTGAGCTGCTCGCCGCCGACGGTGTCCAGCAGTACGTCGATGCCGTCCGGCGCGGCCCCGGCCAGCTGCCCGCCGATCGGCCCGGCGCCGCGGACCAGCACCGCGTCGAAGCCGAGCTCGGCCGTCAGCCACTTCGCCTTGGCGGGTGAGCCGGTGGTGCCGATCACCCGCGAGGCGCCGAGCAGCCGGGCCACCTGTCCGGCCACCGTGCCGACCGCGCCCGCCGCCCCGGTGACCAGCACGACGTCGCCCGCCCGTACGCCGGCCGAGCGGGTCAGCCCGTCGGGGGCGGTGCGGAGCCGGACCTCGCGGGCGGTGGTCGGGAGCGGCATGGTGGAACTCCAGGAGGAACACGGCAGCGGCCGTCCCGCTGCGGGTGCCGGGACGCCAACCCCTGACCTGCGGGTCAGGGGCAAGGGCGCAGGGAGCCCTGGCAGGACGGAGTCTGACGGAGCGTTCGGCGGACGAGGGGATCGATGATCTTCTAGAGTCACCATCGGTACGACCGTATGACTGCAATGGGCGCCATGACCGCGCCGACTGCACCGCGTGCACCACGGAGAGGCAGCACCACCATGAGCGAGCAACAGGCCCCCGAGCCGTTCGAGCACGTCACCGAGGACTGGCAGACCGCACTGGCGGTCGTCGCCCACCCCGACGACATGGAGTACGGCGGCGCCGCCGCCGTCGCGCGTTGGACGTCGCAGGGCAAGAAGGTCGTCTATCTGATGGTCACCAGCGGCGAGGCCGGCATCGACTCGCTGAGCCCCGAGGAGTGCGGGCCGCTGCGCGAGGCCGAACAGATCGCCTCGGCCGCCGTGGTCGGCGTCGACACCGTCGAGTTCCTCGGTCACCCGGACGGAGTACTGGAGTACGGGCTGCCGCTGCGCCGCGACATCGCCCGCGCGGTCCGCCGGCACCGCCCGGACATCGTCATCACCAGCAACTTCCGCGAGACGTACGGCGGGACCTTCCTCAACCAGGCCGACCACATCGCCGTCGGCCGGGCCACCCTGGACGCGGTGCGGGACGCCGGCAACCGGTGGGTGTTCCGCGAGCTGACGGCCGAGGGCCACGAGCCGTGGAACGGCGTGCGCGAGGTCTGGGCGGTCGCCTCGCCCGACGCCCGGCACGCCGTGGACACCACCGACCACTTCGAGCAGGGCGTCGCCTCACTGGCCGAGCACAAGGCGTACCTGGCCGGACTGGGCGGCGCGATGGGCGATCCGCGCGAGTTCCTGGAGGGCTTCGGCCGGGGCGCCGGCAGCCGGCTCGGGACGCGCTTCGCCGTCCCGTTCGAGGTGTTCCCGCTCCGCTAGGGCCCCGGGCGCCCGGACTCCGGGCCCTCGGATTCCCGGCCCTCGGAGCCCGCGTCCGGGCCGGGGCCCGGTTCCGGGCCCTCGTCCGCATGCTCACGGGAGCCCTCGTCCGCCTGCTCGCGCCGCCCGCCGTCCGGCCTGCGGCGGCGCAGCAGGTGGCGGACGACGAGGGCCGCGCAGACGACGACGAGGGCGATCAGCAGCCAGAGCTGGTAGCGGACCGCCGTCCGGTACACCGCGCCGATGTTGGCGCCGGCCAGGTAGCCGAAGGCGGACCAGACGCCGACCCAGAGCGCGGCCCCGAGCACGTTGAACGGCTGGAACCGCCGCCAGGGCATCTCGGTCGTGCCGGCGATGATGCCGTTGGTCTGGCGCAGGCCGTCCACGAAGCGGGCGATCGTGACGACCTTGCCGCCGTGCCGGGCGAAGAAGCCGTCGGCGCGCTCCATCCGGGCCGGGGTGAGCAGGACGTAGCGGCCCCAGCGGTGGACGAAGGCACGGCCGCCGGTGCTGCCGATCAGGTAGCCGAGGCTGTTCCCGACGACCGCGGCGGCAAAGGCGATCACCACGACGGCGGCGAGGCTGAGGTGCCCGGCGCCCGCGTAGACGGCGGCGAGCACCAGGACGGTCTGGCCGGGCGCCGGGATGCCGCAGTTGTCGAGCAGCACGAAGAACGCCACGGCCAGGTAGCCGTACTGGTCGAGCAGGGGTGCGAGCCCGGCGAGCGCGCCGGGCAGTGCGGGGGCGGGGGCGGACACGTGAGTCACCACCCCGCGCCGCAGGCACGCGGGGTGGTGGCCGCCTGGGTCAGCGGAGCGCCTGGCGGGGTTCGATGTTGCAGTCGGGACCGGGGTAGATCAGGCCCGTGTGGCCGTCCTCGAAGCGGACCACGTACGGCGGCTCGCCCTCGGCGCCGCGCACCTCGATGATCTCGCCCTTCTGGTCGACCATGCCCACCGACCTGCTGTGGATGTGGAGCTGGTCACCTACCGCTGCGTGCATGGTCTTGCTCCTCGGGTAGCGGTGGCCGCGCGGGCGGCCGTTCTGCTTCCACTCTGCTGCGGTCCGCGCGGGCTCGCAACGGCGTGGTGCGCGGGCCCGGTGCGGGAACCGGTGCCGCGGCCGACCGGGCCGTCGCTCAGCGCGGGCCGACGGGTTCGGTGAGGTAGCGGCGGACCAGCCGCTTGGACTCGGCGATCATGGCCGGGTCGCCGTCCGGGTCGCAGCGGAAGGCGAGCTTGAGCACGGCGTCCGCCGCCTCCAGGGCCACCCGCAGGCGCAGCGTGACCACGGCCGGGTCCGCCGCCGCGAACAGTTCGCCGCCGAGCGCCTGGAGGCGCAGGGCGACGGCGGTGTTGTTGTCCAGTTCGGCGTCGATCAGGTGCCGGTCGTCCCGGACCCCGGTGGACACGGCGGCGTCGGCCAGCCCGAAGTCCACCTGGCCGAAGCCGGGCACGGTGCGCTTCATCGCCACGAACTCGTCCACGGCGAGGTCGGTGAACCCGGCCGGCCCGGGCGGGACCCCGGCGCCCAGCCGCCGGTCGAGGCGCTGGAGGTAGTGGTCGAGGTTGCGGCCGGCGAGCGCGGCCAGCAGGTCCTCCTTGCCGGCGAAGAACTGGTACAGCGTGCCGATCGGCACCTGGGCGCGGTGCGCGACCTCCTTGGTGGTGAGCGCGGTGGCCCCGACCTCGTCGAGCAGCCCGGCGCAGGCGTCCAGGATCCGGCCGTAGCGCTCCTGGCTGCGCTGCTGCACCGGCCGCCGGCGGCCGGCGGCGCGCTGCCCGGGGGCGAGGTGACTCCTGGTGTCCGCGCTCATGGGGCCACTGTGCCGCATCCGGCGCCGTCGCGGCCAATCACGAACGCGAGTACTGCGACATCCGGCCTCGGCCCGGCGGCCACGACGGCGGACGGCGGGCCGAGGCCGTCCTCAGGCGGCCTGCTGCCAGCTGACCGGCGAGAAGTAGGCCGGGCGGCGCTCCCGGCGCTGCCAGGTGGCGATCGGCTCGACCGGCGCCGAGGCGGCGGCCTGCCGGTCGGCCGCGCGGGCCATCAGCACGGCGGTCAGGGCGGCGAGCTCCTCGTCGGAGAGCGAGCCCCGGACGATGCGGACGAGAGGTTCGACGGGTACGGCCATGATCCGGTTTCTCCCCCGGCGGATGCGTGGTGGGCGGTCGGTGGCGCGGGAACTGAGGGCCGGCTGAACGGCGCTGCTACATCGGCGGGTTGCCGTGCTTGCGGCTGGGCAGGTCGGCGTGCTTGGTGCGGAGCATGGCGAGCGAGGAGGCGAGGACCTGGCGGGTCTCGGCGGGGTCGATGACGTCGTCGACGAGGCCGCGTTCGGCCGCGTAGTACGGGTGCATCAGCTCGCTCTTGTATTCCTTGATCTTCTGGGCGCGCATGGCCTCGGGGTCCTCGGCGCCGTTGATGTCGCGGCGGAAGATCACGTTGGCGGCGCCCTCGGCGCCCATCACGGCGATCTCGTTGGTCGGCCAGGCGAAGGAGAGGTCGGCGCCGATGGAGCGGGAGTCCATGACGATGTAGGCGCCGCCGTAGGCCTTGCGCAGGATGAGCTGGATGCGCGGCACGGTGGCGTTGCAGTAGGCGTAGAGG